>NZ_VPAS01000002.1:0-148148 GCF_013419125.1 Acinetobacter sp. YH12102
AATCCAATTCATCAAGCTATAAAAATATCTGAATACTCAACTTCAAAAAGCATTTTTGTTATGTAGTGGGTTAAATCGTGCTAAGCGTTTACATTCTTAACCCTTCAAAACCCAAAGCCTGAAAACCCTTACACATGTGGCGTTTTTTATTGCTTAGACTGTTTCTCTCAACTTCTAGAAACAGGCAAGTAGAATGAACAATTTTAATGCAAGTGATATTAAAGAACATGCTTCAGTCATTGCTTCATGTGGTACTCAAGTCGGGAAGGTAGACCATTTAGAAGGTCAGGATTCAATTAAATTAACAAGAAGTGATGATGAAAATAATGAGCATCATCTGATTCCCTTGAGTTGGGTAAGCGAAATCAAAGACGATAGTGTAGTGCTCAATAAAACAGCAGAAGATGTGCGTAAAGAGTGGATCACCTTATAAAAAATTAAAGTCAATGGACTGAAAAGCAGGGCTGTCTCAGCTTAATTTTTTATGTCACAGACTTTATTAGTAATCGTTGAAAATGCCAGTTCGAAAGACTGGCATTTATTATGCGTAGTTGATTCTTTTTTATTTGGTTTTGCATTCTGCCAGAAATGGATTTTGAGCCTGTATGATGATTTTATCTGAAAATTTCCCTTCATATTCAAAACCATTTTGTATGATTTTTAGCGTTTGAAAACCACATTTTTCCTAGGCACGACTTCCACCTCAATTATGTCCAAAGACTTTTGAGTTGTAATGGCTTAAAGAAAAACTCTTTGACCAACTTGAGCGCTTCACTGCCACAGCCTTGAGCTGTCCAAGTGATTGTTGAGATTGCAATACAAAATTCAGCATGTTGAGCACAAGATTGATTTCTAGAATTCAAAGTTTACCGATCATTTCATCATGATGGTTTAAACAAATCGCAAAGTCATAACGGGTTGGATCAGCCAAACAGCGCTGACTATGTGCCTGCATATCTTCAAGTGTAAAATGCCATTTCAAGCCGGTCATATAACGCATTTCATCGATTTGCGTGAGCGCTAAAAATGTGAGTAGATTTTCAACTTTCAGTAAGTGTAAGTAGATGCGGTTCCATTTAAGATCAGTGTTGATGTGATGCTCTTTGAGAGCATTTTTTATTTTTAGAAAAGTAATCGACAGATTATAGAATGTCCGACTTTAGAACAAAAATGATTAAAAAAACCACCCCATCTTGCGAGAGGGTGGTGAGTGCGGAGCTATTAAATTTATTGAGCCTGCTGTTCTGCCTGAATCGCGGTTAAGGCGATGGTAAATACAATATCATCGACCAAAGCACCACGAGACAGGTCGTTCACCGGTTTGTTCAAACCTTGCAACATTGGCCCGACACTGACTACATTGGCAGCACGTTGCACAGCTTTATAAGTCGTATTACCCGTATTTAAATCCGGGAAAATAAAGACATTGGCACGTCCGGCCACTTGTGAATCTGGTGCTTTTTGACGGCCAACACTTTCAACCGAGGCAGCATCATATTGTAATGGCCCATCAATTAGCAGGTCAGGACGACGTTCTTTGGCAATTCGTGTTGCTTCAGCCACTTTCTCGACATCGGCACCCATACCTGAAGTTCCGGTAGAGTAAGAAATCATGGCAATCCGCGGGTCAATGCCAAAGGCTTTGGCAGAATCTGCTGATTGAATCGCAATCTCGGCCAGCTGCTCTGCATCTGGATCAGGATTAATCGCACAGTCGCCATAAACATAGACTTCATCTGGCAGCAGCATAAAGAACACAGAAGAAACCAATGAATAATCCGGTGCAGTCTTGATCAGCTGAAAGGCAGGACGTACGGTATTGGCCGTGGTATGTACCGCGCCAGAGACCAGACCATCAACCTGATCCAGCGCCAGCATCATGGTGCCGAGCACCACAGTGTCTTGCAGCTGTTCACGCGCTTGCAGTTCGTTGAGTTTGCCTTTACGTAGCTCGACCATCTTGTCGATATAGTTATCACGAATCAGATCCGGATCCAGAATTTCCAGATCTTCAGGCAATTCGATACCACGAGCTTTTGCCACTTCTAAAACAGATTCGGGATTGGCCAATAAAATACATTGTGCAATGCCACGCGACTGACAGATTGCTGCAGCTTGTATCGTACGTGGTTCATCACCTTCAGGTAATACAATACGTTTTTTGGCCGCAATCGATTTTTGTACCAGTTCATGCCGGAAGGCTGAAGGCGAGAGACGTGGCTTATAAGAACCATTCAACATCTGACCGAGCCATTCCGGATTGATGTGACTCGAAACAAAGCGCGTGACCTGATCTGCACGTTCCGTATCATCTACTGGAATTTCATTGCTGAGATTTGTCAGTTTTTGTGCGGTTTCAAAGGTGCTAAGCGGTGTATGTAAAATTGGTAAACCTTGTTTGATGGCGGTCTGGCAAAATTCCAATACGTGATCATTTGGCTGATGATGTTCAGTTAGCACCAAGCCAGCCAAAGGAATACCATTGCTGCTGGCCAGACTGCTTGCCAATAACACATCAATCCGGTCAGATGCACTGATGATCAATTCACCTGCTACAAACTTATGCAATTCATGTTCAATATTGGCCGAAATCAGGCTGCTGTGCTGGACACGGCGCTGTTTCGCTTCGCCTTCATTAATCCAGTAGGCCTGAATATGTGCCGCCAGATCAGATATACGCGGCACACTTAAAGTTTTACTGAAAGGCACCAGTCCAATTACAGGTAACTTTTCTGAACCAATATGTGGATGGGTTTGCTGGATGGCACGAATAAATTGTGTGGTTTCTTCTGCAAGACGTAGATCCGGATCAAGCGTTACAGGAATCTGTGCAGATTCTTCAGGCAGACCTTTGGTTCGCATCAACAGGATGCCAGACAGGCGGGTTGAACTGGCGCCACCAAAGTTGCGAATCTGGTTTTCAACTTTATCGGCAGTCTGACCTGGCTGCTGGATATTGGCATTGCTGACCACAATCACTTTGGCATCCAAGGCCTGCGCCAGCGAAGCATTCAGATCATCGGCAAAACTGTCCTGAGTATTTGGCAATAGACCTTCGACAATGATCAGGTCATGCTGTCTGGCAATTTGACGATGCAGACGTACCGCTTCTTCCAGCAGTTCATCCTGTTCACCCAGATTAATCTGCTGCAAGACTTTGCTATAACGGATTGGTTCAACAGTTTCACTTTGAGAAATATGACGATACAAAGCCGTAGTACGGTCTTCGACTTCATTCAATTCCTGAGCAAAAGGTTTGAGAAAGCCAGCTTTAACCCCTTGGCATTCCAGTGCATAAATCAGGCCTAAACATGCAGAAGTTAAGCCTACGCCTTCCCCAGTGGGAACCAATAAAATCGTTTTCATAAGTTACGTCAGTCACACAATAATAAAAATCAGTTAAAAAGTGGCCCTGCTTGCTTATGCAAGCGCTACCTCAGCTTCAGACTTTTTTGCGTTTTTTTGCTCCACTTCAAGTTCTACAACGCTATGTACTTCTTGAGCGATACGGCCTTCTTCGTCTGTTGGCACTACCCAGATTTGTGGACCTGTACCTGAATCGATACGGCCTTCAGTGCCACGTTTCAGGTCATTATTGGCACTTTTATCCAGGTTGAAGCCGAAGTGGGGCAGATAAGTCATGGTTTTTTCACGGATATAGGCAGAATTTTCGCCAATACCGCCAGTGAAGAACAAGCCATCAATACGTGGCAGACCACAGCTCAGTGCTGCCAGAGATTTGGCTAGACGGTAGCAGAATACTTCAATCGCCAATGCAGCATCTTCATTGCCTTGTTCCGATGCTTCAATCAGGGTACGCATGTCATTCGACAAATCAGACAGACCTAACAGACCGCTCTGGCTATTCAGCATCTTGTCAATTTTATAGATATCCCAACCCAGGTTTTTTGCCAGGAAGCTGTGCAGGCTTGGGTCGACATCGCCACTGCGGGTTCCCATGACAATACCTTCAAGCGGGGTTAAGCCCATTGACGTATCTACACTTTTCCCATTCCACACGGCACAGGTCGAGCTGCCATTACCGAGATGTGCTGTTAACCAGCCGCCTTGTTTCAGGCTACCTGCCAGTTCAGAACCACGGTCTGAAACATAAGCATGGCTGGTGCCGTGGAAACCATAACGACGCACACCATGGGCGGTATATAGGAATTTCGGTAGGGCATAACGATAAGCATGCGCTGGCATGGTTTGATGAAAAGCAGTATCAAATACCGCCACCTGTGGTAATTCCGGGAATAAACGTTTGGTGGCTTCGATGCCAATCAGATGAGCCGGATTGTGTAATGGCGCAAGCGGCGTTGCTTCACGAATCTTTTCAATAATTTCATCATTGATCAATTCTGCTTTGGTCAGGCTGCCACCATGTACCACACGGTGACCAATCGCATCTGGGCGATAGTTAGCCAGACGCTCCAAACCAACTTCAAGGGCTTTTTTATGGTCGGCAAAAGGAATATGGATATCGACCGGTTCGTTACCGACAGTCACGCCTTTGATACGAGCATTCTCTGTGCCTAAATTCTCAGCTAAACCATGAATACGGAAGTTCTGTTCCTCAAGAAGTAATGCAAACTTGATTGAAGAAGAGCCACAATTAATAACTAATACTGATTTAGACACGATTGATTACCCGATTTTTAATTAAAATTCTCGTCCATTGACTTGATCCAGTGATCAGCAAAAAGGCACTAAGCTGAATCAATATTGATGTTTTAACATTTGTTTTTTTTCTGTCCTAGATAGACTTTAGCAGATTAGACTTAAGCATTATCGACCAGGCTGACAATAATAACTAAAATTTATCAGTTCATAGTTTTCATTTATAAATAAAATAATGCTGAAAATATAATCAATAAAGCTGCCAAATTCTATTTTCAATGTCGTACTGGAACAGATTGCTTTCAGTTTAGTGCCTAAAACAGCAAATATGACTTATACATACAATTCTATACAGAGATTCATCAATAAAATGACCCGAAGGTTCTGATCGATTTCGGTTTTAATTTTTATATCCATAAAAAATCAGCCTTGCGAACAAAGCTGATTTTTAAAGTGATCATCTGAAATAGTTATTGGCGAATCTGACCATCACCAAATACGATCCATTTTTGTGAGGTCAGGCCTTCAAGACCAACCGGACCACGGGCATGAATTTTATCGGTTGAAATTCCGATTTCCGCGCCTAAGCCATATTCAAAACCATCAGCAAAGCGGGTCGAGGCATTGATCATCACCGAACTCGAATCGACACCGGCCAAAAATTCACGTGCCAGACTGTAATTTTCAGTAATGATCGAATCGGTATGATGTGAGCCATACTGATTAATATGTTCAATCGCTTCTTCTATGCCAGAAACCACTTTGATGGCCAGAATTGGGCCCAGATATTCGGTATACCAGTCTTCTTCAGTGGCCGCAATCACTGCATCAGCAAGAATGCGCTGGGTTTCTTTGCAACCACGGAGCTCTACTTTTTTCTCCTGATAAAGTTCTGCGATGCGGGGCAAGAACTCTTCAGCGACTTTTTCATCGACTAGCAAAGTTTCCATGGCATTACACACGCCATAGCGATGGGTTTTGGCATTTAAAGCAATGGGTAAGGCTTTTAACAGATCCGCCTGTGCTTCCACATAGATATGGCAATTACCATCCAAATGTTTGATCACCGGGACACGAGCTTCTTCAGTAATGCGCTCGATCAGGCTCTTGCCGCCACGAGGTACAATCACATCGACATATTCGGTCATGGTAATGAGCTGGCCGACTGCAGCACGATCAACGGTATTGATCACTTGTACTGCTGATTCTGGCAGGCCGGAAATTTTCAGCGCATGTTGAATTGCTACGGCAATCGCCTGATTGGATTCCAGAGCTTCTGAACCGCCACGTAAAATAATCGCATTGCCTGATTTCAGCGCCAGTGAAGCCGCTTCCAGGGTTACGTTGGGACGTGATTCATAAATCATGCCAACCACACCCAAAGGTACACGCATCTTGCCCAGTTGAATGCCAGATGGGCGATAAGCCATATCGCTAATTTCACCAATCGGATCTTTCAGGCCAATCACATCTTTCAGACCTTCTAACATATCTTTAAAGCGTGCGGGGTTGAGTTCTAAGCGATCAAGCAGGGCACTGTCCAGATTGTTATTATGCGCTTTGGTCATATCTTTCTGGTTGGCAGCCAAAATAGCTGGCTGGCTATTTTCCAAAGCCGTATAAATAGCCGATAGTGCGTTGTTTTTGGTTTGGGTGGACGCACGAGCCAAAATGCGAGAAGCCTGGCGTGCCTGCTGTCCTACCGTTTGCATATATTGTTCAATAGACTCTTGCATAGCGCTTTGATCACTTAGAAATTTCACTTCGATATTAACAGTCTGCTGCCGGACAATGAAGCCCATCTGTTAAAAATCATCCGTTTTCGCGGACTTCTAAACATTTTGAAATTGTTTTCTGTTTAAAAGCAGATAAGTGGTCGCTGAAGCGGTTGCTTGTGAAAAGCCGCTCTGTATAGAATGAAATAAGCGACATTGAAGTCATATATAATTATTAAAGAGCAGGATGCGTGTTCAGGCTCATCGGAATGTGTCTGAAGCATAAGATCTGTTAATCATGACTTGCACAATAAAAATAAGGCAAGGACGGAGGAAAAGGAAAATGAATTCCATTATCCACATGGATGCCCATGTATTGGATTCGCAAAGCCATTATGGTTTTTTTGATCTTTATGATAAGCACAGTTTTAAGCAGCCAGCACGAAGCACCTGGATGGATGGCTGGAAAATCGAATATATGGCGATTGCCCGTCCGGATACCTTGCATCTCAGGCCGATGGTGATCATTGGGGGCGCCTTCCAGAATTTTAATTCCTATAAATATTGTGTCGAACAGCTCTTCGCTGCCGGCCCGATCATTCTGATTGACTTGCCTTCGATGGGAGCCAACCAGCAGATTAGCAATGTGGATACTGGTCTGTCGGCTGGAACTCTGGAGCTTGAAGACCTTGCTGCCATGCTGGGGCAATGGCTGGAGCAGATGCAACTTCCTCAAGTTTCAATTTTAGGCATGTCCTTAGGCTCAGTAGTCGCCTCCTGTCTGGCAGACCAGCGCCCTGAACTGGTGGATCGGATGATCCTGATGGGCGTAATGCAGAAAACCCGCAAAAGCTGGCGCATGCTATTGGAAGAATCCTTGCATCTGATGAAAGAACAGCGCATGGATGAATTTGGTCAGGCGGTCATTTTATATCTGGTCAATCATGCCCGTCTCAAAGAAACCCGCATGTCACCAACAGCAAAGCGCTTATTCTTCAAGCAGATGTCAGAATTCACGGTGACCGAACAAGAGCGTTATGATATTAACTGCAACCGTCTATTGCGTCTGACCCACGTGCCGATTCCACAGTGCAAGGTTCTGGTGGCCTGTGGTCAATATGACAGTTTTACCTTGCCACATGAGAATGCCAATTTTGCCCTGCAATGTCCAAATATGCAGTATGTACAAATTGCCGGTGCTGACCATGTGCCTCAGTTGCAGCGCAGGAAAGAAACTATGCATCTGTTTGCCACCTTCTTGCGTGATGAAGCAGTCGAGCAGTTGCCGGGAATTATTCCGTTTAGCCGTGAACAGATGCAGCAGATTGAACGGCGCGGTGAAGAACGGATTTGTGTGCAACAGCCACAACGTTATTTGAGTCATCGTCATTCGGATCTGCTGTTGAATGTAGAAATTATCGACATGAATTTCTTTGGAGTATTGCTGGAGTTAGACGCAGGACAGACAGAGTGTGCCGCAGCTTATCCGCGTGATCTGGCCTTGCATCTGGAAGATGAAAACGGCGAGTTCAAGATCGAATGTCTGATCTTTGAACAGGATGAGACTCAAGTGCGGGCCCTGTTTAAACATGGCAGTTTTGAAGTGGCAGAACGTTTATTGGCTTTTGTGCAACAACAGAAAATCCTTCAGCAAGAAGACGCTTTCGATGCAGTGATTTAATCGGGGCTTAATAAAAAAACAGCGTCATTTAACGCTGTTTTTTTTCACTGCATGAATCATCCAGACCAGATCACCGAGATGTTCATCCTGCTCCGGTGTCAGATTTTGCTGACGAGGCTCGGCAAAATAACGTTGCGGTTGTTGTACCTCAACCTGATTGAAACCGGCATCTTGAAAAAAGTGCTGTAATTCTTGGGGGGTTTTAAAATGAAAGGTAAATGCACTGCGTGACATGAATTTAAGCAGACGGCTACAGCTCCAAATAAAATTCGCCAATTTATTTTTGACGGGTTCCGGGTAAATGTCGCTAAGGTAATGCAAGGCTGGAAAATGTCGTGCATTCTCTGCAATACCTTGCAACAGAATACGCAACATGCGTTGATC
This sequence comes from Acinetobacter sp. YH12102, assembly GCF_013419125.1. Classification (NCBI taxonomy): domain Bacteria; kingdom Pseudomonadati; phylum Pseudomonadota; class Gammaproteobacteria; order Moraxellales; family Moraxellaceae; genus Acinetobacter; species Acinetobacter sp. YH12102. The sequence continues at coordinate 8,401 of NZ_VPAS01000002.1, forward strand.
AAAGTAATTAATCAGCCCCTCATTAATTACCACCAAAGGTTGGTCGGGATCAAACATCTGAAAGATACAGTCCAACTCTTCACTAAAAATATCTGCAGTGAGCACTTCGGGAGCCTGCTGATCAATCTGCTGCAAGGCTTGGGTCTTGATTCTGGCCATGTCGGGAAGATCCAGTTCGCGATAATCAATCTCGGGAAATTTTTGTCTGAAATTCCAGCTACGTGGAGACAAACCGCAGGCAATTTCAAGAATCTGAAGTTGTGGATGTTGCTCGATCAACTGACACAGATGTTCATCAATCATCTGATGGCGCTGCTTGAGTGTGGTACGCATACTGCCACCCACAGAGCGTTCTGCCCATACTTCGAGTGGATGTAGCAGTGTGGCCAGAAACTTGCCTTTAGTCGTGGCAAAAACCGGATGTGAGATCCCCATTTGATACCAGATATAGCCGGTATAATGTGCTGTAAAAGAAATATGGCGATGCTGCGAAAGTGATTTTGGCATAGGGTTCTGACCTTATTGTTATTTTAGTTGGGTGCTACAGAAGTAGCGCCTTTTTAACATCATAATAAAAAAGGAACACTTTGTCGTGTTCCTTTATCATATTGATTGGATTTAAAAAGTTTCAGCTAGTCTGCTGCTTGAATACCAGTATTTCATCACGAATCTTGCGCCATTCATCACCCAGATCCAGTTCAGTGCCAATTTGAATCGCTGGAATTTGACCGCGCATACGTTCTAAACGTTCCTGATTTGGCAACGGCAGGTCGGCAATGCCTTCCAGTGCAATACATTGTGCTGCACGATCATTACAGACCAGACCCATATCACACCCGGCTTTCAGTGCGGCCTGAATTCGGGCATCGGCACCGCCTGCCACACAGGCGGCCTGCATGCTTAAATCATCCGAGAACAGAACGCCGTCAAAACCGAGTTGCTGACGCAAGACTTTCTGAATCCAGAATTCCGAGAATCCGGCCGGATTGGGATCTACCTGACTATAAATCACATGCGCTGGCATTAAAGCATCGAGTTGCGGCTGTAACTGGATAAAGGTCTGCATGTCTTTTTGCTGAATGTCTTCATAGCTGCGCATATCAATGGCTGCGGCAACATGTGAATCCGCTTTGACTGAACCATGACCCGGGAAATGTTTCCCAGTTGACGCCATTCCTGCACGTTTCATCCCTTTTAAAAATGCGCTGGCCAGTGGAATAATATCTGAAATATTTCTGGCAAAGCTTCGGTCACCAATCACATCACTGATGTCATTCAGGTCCAGTACCGGTGCAAAGCTGAAATCAATTCCGACAGCCAGTACTTCAGTCGCCATCAGCCAGCCGCATTTTTCGGCCAAATCTAAAGCACGCTGCGAATCATGAGCATACAGTTCGCCAAATCTCCCCATCGCAGGGAGCAGGGTAAAGCCCTGTCTTAAGCGCTGCACACGTCCACCTTCCTGATCGACTGCAATCAAAATATCAGGACGAATCTGGCGCATGTGATCGGTTAAGGCACGGACTTGAGCCGCAGATTCGATGTTACGTCCAAATAAAATGACTCCACCGACTTGCGGCGCACCGAATAGTTCAATATCTTCTTGAGTCAGGGTTGTGCCTGCGATGTCGAGCATCAATGCGCCAATCATATGCGGAATCCGTTTTAGAATTTTTCCGGGAAACAATACCTGATTTCTGCAATGATTTGCTACACTTTGTTAGCACAGAATATGATAAAACTACACGACATAAACATATTAAGTTGTTTAAGATGCTGAATACTTTAAATTCTGGTCGAAAAGCAACACGGTCACATTGGTCTCTAGGCCAAGGAAGTACGAATTATTTATGAAATTTCAAACGATAGCTTGCGCCGTTGCGATTGCGACAGGTAGCTTCTTTTTTACCCATGTCGTGAATGATGCGATTGCAGCCAATAGTGCAGAAGTGGTCAGCAAAGCCATTCAGCCATCTCAAGAACAGGCGTTGGTATCACGTCAACTGGCGACGCTGGTGGACCGTCAGCACTATTTGAATATGCGTCTGGATGCCCAGACTTCGCAGCGTATTTTCGATTTCTATATCGATAGTCTGGATCCGGAACATAGCTTATTTCTGGCACCAGAAGTTGAAAATTACAAGAAACGTTATGGGGCCAATTTCGGTGCTCACCTGAAAGCTGGCAATTTGTCGGGTTCTTATGAAATCCATGCGCAATATCGTCAGCGCCTGACTCAGTTCTATACTTATATGCTGGATGAGCTGAAAAAACCACAGAACCTGAATCAGCCAAATGTCTATATCGAAACGGATCGTGAAAAAGCACCATTCTTTAAAACTGAGGCTGAACAGCGCGCGCATTGGTCAAAAATGCTGGTGTCTCAGCTGATCAATCTGACCATCAGTAAAGAAGAGGAATTGGCCAAGCAGAAAGCGCTGAAAGCCAATCCGGAATTGGCCAATGGACAAGACCTGACTGGTCCTGAAGATCTAACGCCTGCGCAAACCTTGACCAAGCGTTATACCCGTCAACTGGAACGTCTCAGCCGCGTCAAAAGTGATGATGTGCTCGACAAGACACTGAACGCGATGATGCTGACTTATGATCCCCACAGTAATTACTTCCCGCCTGTCGATGCGATGGAGCTGAATCGCCAGACGACTTTACAGCTGGAAGGCGTCGGCGTATCGATTCGTCCGGAACGTGGTAATGAAGATTACACCAAGATTGAAACCATCGTTGAAGGTGGTCCGGCCAGCAAATCCGGTCAGGTGAAATCCGGTGACCGTATCATTGGTGTAGCGCAAGACGGCGAGCAAATGGTTGATGTCATTGGCTGGCCAAGTAATGAAATTGTCGGTCTGATTCGTGGTAAACGTGGCACGAAAGTCACTTTACGCTTACTCGGTGCGGGTGCTGCCATGGGGCAGGCACGTAATGTGACTATTACCCGTGACGTGATTCAGGAAGAAGATGCTGGTGTACGTACACGTGTAGTCGACATTCAACGTGACGGTAAAAAATATCAATATGGTGTGATCGAAATTCCGTCGTTCTATCTGAACTATCGTGCACGCCGTGCCGGTACGGATTATCGCTCGGTATCTGAAGATACCAACAAAGCCTTGAAAGAACTCGCGGCGAAGAATGTTGCCGGGATTATTGTCGATTTACGGAATAACCCAGGTGGTTCATTGGAAGAAGTGGCACGTATGTTGGGGCAGGTGATCAAGTCTGGCCCAGTGGTGCAGATCCGTGATGGCAATGGCAATGTCAGCGTCTTTGAAGATGATGATGGCGGTGCACAAACTTATGCAGGTCCACTGGCAGTGATGGTGAATCTGGCCTCTGCATCGGCCAGTGAAATTTACTCTGCTGCGATTCAGGATTATGAGCGCGGGATTGTGATTGGCAGTACCACCACCGGTAAAGGTACAGCACAGGTACAATTGGATAGTCTGGCGCATGGCCAGGCGACATTGACGCAGCGTAAATTCTACCGTGTGACCGGTGGCAGCACCCAGAATAAAGGGGTCGTTCCGGACATTAAACTGGTCGATATTTATAACGAAGAGTTTGGTGAGCGTAAGGCTAAAAATGCCTTGCAGTGGGATACCATTCCAACGGCACCATTTAAACGTGAAGGTGCAGTACAGAAATACGTTCCTGAATTGGCTAAACTTTCTCAGCAAAGGGTCACACTGGATTCTCAGTTCAAGTATTTAGAACAGCGTAAAGCCGTGATGAAGAAAGCCGAAGAAGAGAAACGTCAGGTACTGGACTTACAACAGCGTAAAGCTGAGTTGATTGCCATGGAGCAAAAAACGCTGGACGCAGAAAATACTCGTCGTGCTGCAACAGGTCTGAAACCTTATCCAAACTGGGAAAGTTATCAGGCTTCAATGGATGCACTGATTGAAACCCGTGCCAAAATGAAAGCCAAAGAGCGTCCGGCGCTTCCTGAAGAAGAAGCCTTTGTGATCGAAGCTGCGCATGTGTTGCTGGATTATGCCAAGTTACAGGCCAAACAGTAACTTTTAAGCATGTCCATTTAAGTATCTAAGGATCTAAAAAAATAGCCTGTTTCGACAGGCTATTTTTTTATGATATCCGGCTATTTAAAAATCAGAATAAATTTTTCACATGAATTGCTAGCTGTCTAAATAAAAAGAAAAAAATTGTGACGGTGGTCGAATAAATAAACTGGAAAAATAGATTTAAACATTTGCTAAAATTTTCAAGACTCATAAGATAGAAGTCATATTTTATGCTGATGCTCATCATGATTTCAGAATCTGTTCTCGACCCTGAATTAAAGAAATATAAATTCTAATTTTATTTAAAACCAGAGGCTTTGCACAGCGACACATGTGCATTGATTGTCAACTTTACGATTCTGACGGCTTTAAACTTGAACAGGTGGAAATAGAAATACACGTGAGGGGAATAATAACAATGATGACCAATACGGAACATTTTATATGATCCCTATTCAGCATGATATCAGTCTGGTCATCGGGTCAACTCTCTTTGCTTTCGTCGCTGGCTATTTTTTGATGCCGATTCAAAAAATATGGTGGCGTGAGTTGCGAAGAAAATTTGCAACACTCATGCTATTTGTAACGGCCGCATTACTGGGGCTGTTGATCTGGTCGATCCATTTCATTGGGATGACAGCGATTCATTTAAGTCATGCCTATCATTTTGATTTCAGCTGGATGTTGCTCTGTTCCTTAAAATGTAGTCAAACATAGTCAAGGACTAATTCGCACTCTGTTAATGTCTTGTTGCCAAACGTGTAACTAGAGCCTGAGTCGGTCAGTTCCGACTTATAGCGATCAGTCCGTTCTTGCAATATACGCTTTACAGTTTTGTAAGGCGTATAACGACTTATCTCATTGTCGTTTAATCTTGCAAGCACGTTTCTCGCAGCATTCCAATCAGCTTGCACAACTTCCCCATTAAAACGATGAAAGCGATCTCCCTTGCGTGTGCCTATTAAAAGCCCACGTAAGAAAGAATCACTTTGCGAAGTGTATGCAGAATTGACTAGATGCACCGTAGAACCTCTACGGTGAGATATACCTGTTAGGGCATCGGCTAATAAGCCTTTAACCCATGTGTTTAAACGTCTATTGGTATTTTTACCATAGCTACGCTTACTTTGGATTGGTGCGGTTAAATCCTCCGCAACAATCACTTTGGCTTTATCAACCAACTTGTGAGTTGCTGTAAATATCAATGTCTTGAGCTTTGCTTTCTGAGCATCTTGCCTTTTATCTAGCTTCTTGCGACCTAGATTATTTAACTCAATTTTCTGTTTCTTGTGCGGTTTGGCTTTAGAAATCGCTCTGAGCTTATTTCTACGTTTGTACTTTTGATTTAGGTAGTCTGATTCACTTGAGATCAATTTACCTAAACCATTGCCATATACTTCACCATCAGAATCCACAAAGGCTTCTGAATAACCTTTATCAACACCTACGGTTTCCTGACCACAATCCTGTGTTTCAACTGCATCATAAGTTGAGTGAACTTCAACATTACCGTTTTTTAGAATGATTCTAAGTGTGCCTTGTGGCGCAAAATCAACAGTGGTGTTTAGTGGAATTTTAATGGTTTGTCGAGGGACTAGACTTGGCACTTTAAGCCAACATTGACCGTTTAGCTCAAAGGTTTTACACATATCCGCACGAACAATAATTTGATTATGTGTGTGATTAACACCATGCTTAAAGTGATTACGCATTTGACGATGGAGGAAATTATCAGTCATCCATTCATCTTTTTTAAGCAAGGTGTATAGTCTTTTTTGTTCATTATTACAGGAGGTGCGTTTTCGGATCGCCTGCTTTACTTTGTCTTTTGATGCTTCTCGATAGGCTTTAATATCACCTACGCAATCACGTAGCGTTTCTTTCCACGCATTTGCAGAAACACCAAAGTCACGACTTTCTTTCATCCACGCATCACGAATGGTTCTGTCGCTGATATTTAAACCTGCAACAGCACCATATTTAGCCCACACTTCGCTACGAACACGACCAAGTAAAACAGCTTGTTTTTCAAGTTGCTTGTACTTTTGCACATTCAAGTTTTTACAGTGATGGATGCGTGTTAGTTTCAAAAAGTTATTCCTTACTATTCACTAATTCTTTAACTTTTTCTTTGTATTTTCTTAATCCATAAAGTCGAGAAGAAAAACAATGAATAATCGCTAACAGGTCTTGAGTTACTTCTTCCGTTGGGGAAAGAGATTCTTGATTCATAATAATAATTTTACAACCATGTCTTTCAGCAAAAGATTCAAACCACTCAAAACCAAAACGCACCAAACGGTCTTTGTGAGCGATGACAAGCATTGAAACTTTACCCATTTCAATATCAAGAAAAAGCTGATTGAATTTCTTTCTTTTATAATTCAAACCACTTCCAATCTCTGACACCCAATCATCAACAGCATAGCCATTTACAGTACAAAAAGTTTCTAAAGCTGACACCTGATTAGCTAAATCGGGCTTTTGAGCAACACTAGATACCCTTGAATAAACAATTACTGACGATTTAGCTTCCGTTGCTTTTATACCGATATATTCAAGGTATTGATCGTGCGTGTAGTATCTGCGATTTTTAGGATTTCGACATGCAACCAAAATACCTTCGGCATCCCATCTTTGTAGAGTTTTAACCGACTTCCCAATCATTTCACCGAATTTAGCAGGAGAATACATTAATCAATCTCCGCTAACTTCTTGAAATCCTCAAGTGTATAGTCTTTAAATATGGATTCATCACAATATATGGCTAGATCATTGTCTTCATCCCATCCACAGATAGGGCATGTATAAGGGGATGATGCGACTCCTAGCTGATTATATTTTAATAAAATATCGTCACAAACCTCATAAAGTTCTGAATCCTCATGATGATCAACAACTTCAAGGAAAATTAGTTCACTAATATTTTCTGCAAATTTTTTGTATTTTTCAGGCACTTCTAGTTGATATAGCTCTACTAAATCATCTAGTTTTTTAGCGCAAGCATCACCAAAAATCTCTAATAATTTTTCCTCATATTCTTGACAGCGCATACCTTGTCCTGAAACGTGAGTACATTCAGAAAAGCCTGTATTTGCATTAATAAAATCAGCATAGGTGGGGCATTTATCGGAGAGTGATTGATTCGTTTTTTCAGGGTACGAAGAACAATCATAGCCTAAATCTACAATATCGGTTTCATAGAAATCATTCTTTGACCACTCACCATAGACCCATGATGCAAATTCCTTAATAAACCCATCTTTATTTTCAGGGGATACAAAATAAGCAAGGTCTTGCTCTACTTTCTTTAAGCTTTCAGTCAAGTATTTCATTGCAAGTTTTTTTAAAATTTAATACCTAAATTGTATATGTTTGACTATATTTGTCAATATAATTATTTACTATCAATCACTCTTATTTGAGTGTCTTTACGGCTTCTATTTTTACCCTCTGGTTAATGATCCAAAGCATCTGGTCATTTTCCCGAGTGGCTCTCGCGATCGTGGTGATGAGTCTCGGGGTCTCAGCCATGCACTATACAAGTAGTCTTAGGGCCAACTTTGAGAGAACAGAGATTACGCCAATCACAGAATCTTCACATGCGACTTATGATCTGTTGTTCGCGGTTGTGTTAATCAGTGCTCTGTTACTGATTGCCATGATTCGTCTGGTTCTCTCGGAATTGCGCCTGGCATCTCGGAATCGCCAACTGCGATGGGCCAATAAAGAGCTCGAAAATCAAAATATCCAGGATAATCTCACCAAATTACCCAACCGTTTATACCTGGCTGAATACGCAGATATCTTGTTTTCCAAGCAACAACATCAGCAGGAAATTGCCTTTTTATATATTGATCTGGATCGTTTTAAGGCGGTGAATGATGTGTTTGGTCATCAGGTCGGAGACCAGTTGCTGATTCAACTGACTGCGCGTATTCATCAGTTATGGGGTGACCGTTCCAAGCTGCTCAGAATTGGCGGCGATGAGTTCCTGATGGTGCTGGAAAATACGTCCGTCAGCAAAGCTTCAGAAATGTCAGAGCAGATTCTAAATCTGATTCAGGACAGCTTCCTGATTGATGGCAAAACCATTAATATTTCGGGCAGTATCGGAATCGCGATGTATCCGGAGCATGGCAAGAATCTGCAAGATTTACTGGTGAATGCCGATGCTGCAATGCTCAGTTCTAAATATCAGGGCCGCAATACCTATTCAGTCTTTAATTTTTCTTCTGATCAGCATGAATCCAAGAGCCAGAGCAAGCTGATTAATGATCTGTATAAAGCAGTTGAAGATCAGCAATTTGTACTGTTTTATCAGCCTAAATTTACCGGTGAACGAAAAATTTGTGGGGTAGAAGCCCTGATTCGCTGGCAGCATCCATTACATGGGTTACTGGGTCCCAATATGTTTATTCATGGCGCTGAGAAAACCGGGCTTATTATTCAGATGGGCTATTGGGCACTGGAGCAGGCTTGCAAACAGATCCAACTCTGGGAAAAAAATAATACTGACTTTTTCCCGATTGCCGTGAATTTGTCTGCGGTGCAGTTTGAGCATAAGCATCTATTAGCTAATCTGCAAAACCTGTTTAAACGCTATAAGATCAATCCGCAGCACTTGATGATCGAGATTACTGAATCGACCGCCATGCATTATATCGATGCCAGTATTCGTACCCTTGAACAATTACGTAATATCGGCATCCAGCTGGCGATTGATGATTTTGGAACCGGACATTCCAGCTTCTTATATCTAAAAAATCTGCCCGTGGATGAACTGAAAATTGATAAAGAGTTTATTCAGGATCTTAGCGTCGGCTCTAAAGAAGAAATGATTCTGGAAAGTATTATTCGGCTGGCGATTAAACTGGGTTTAAAAGTGACCGCTGAAGGCGTAGAAACCACGCTGCAAGCAGATATTTTGACTCGACTCGGTTGTCAGCAATTACAAGGTTATTTGCTGGCAAAGCCGATGCCAGTCGAGTCATTGGAAACACAGGGTTTTCTGTCTTAATTTGAATTTTTATACGCTACTAATACGGTACTAAAGAGTACGGTGAACCTATATTTAGCATTATTCAGCAGGCCAGTTGAATGACACAAACTCCCATATTTAAGCTTCATAACCGTATTGTTTCCGACTCAATCTGGGCTGAAAAATCCAGCAGTCAGCAAGTGTAGATCTTATAAATACTGTCATTTCCTTCAGCCGTGGGCATACTTATTGGCTTTAGAAATCTGCTACAATATCGCCAATTTTCATATTGATCGTTTTTGATCTTGAGCACTGCGGTTCTGCAGTAGGTATTTTCCATGAGTTTTAAAGATGAGTTAGCGGCGCAGGTCGCTCAGCGACGTACATTCGCCATTATTTCCCACCCCGATGCCGGTAAAACCACCATGACAGAAAAGCTGCTGTTATGGGGGCAGGCGATTCAGGTTGCAGGTATGGTGAAAAGCCGTAAGTCTGACCGGGCCGCTACATCAGACTGGATGGAAATGGAAAAAGAACGTGGCATCTCGATCACGACCTCGGTGATGCAGTTCCCGTTCAAAGACAAGATGATCAACCTGCTCGATACCCCGGGACATGAAGATTTCTCGGAAGATACCTATCGTACCTTAACCGCCGTTGACTCGGCATTAATGGTGATTGATGGTGCAAAAGGGGTAGAAGACCGGACCATTAAATTGATGGACGTGTGTCGTATGCGCGATACACCGATTATTTCTTTTGTTAACAAAATGGACCGTGAAATCCGTGAGCCACTCGAGCTTCTGGATGAAATCGAAAACGTTCTGAAAATTAAATGTGTTCCGATCACCTGGCCATTGGGTACGGGGCGTGATTTTGCCGGTGTATTTAATTTAATCGAAGAAAAATTCTACATTTACAAAACCGGTTTTGGTTCAACCATTCCTACAATCGAAATACGTGATGGTTATGACTATCCGGATCTTCGTGAGAAAGTTGGTGAGCTGGCGTGGGCTGCATTTGAAGAATCACTTGAACTGGTGCAAATGGCCAATGAGCCATTGGATCGTGAAGAATTTCTGGCAGGCCGTCAAACGCCGGTATTGTTCGGTACAGCCTTAGGTAACTTTGGGGTTGACCATGTGCTGGATGCCTTCAGTCAATATGCACCGCCGCCGAAGGCCCATCCTACTCAGGCTCGTGTTGTCGAAGCTGATGAAGAAGGCTTTAGCGGTTTTGTCTTTAAAATTCAGGCCAATATGGACCCGAAACATCGTGACCGTATTGCATTCATGCGAATTTGTTCAGGTAAATATGAAAAAGGCCTGAAAATGAAGCATGTACGTCTGGATAAAGATGTGCGGATTAGTGATGCCTTAACCTTCCTGGCCGGTGACCGCCAGCATCTGGAAGAAGCGTGGCCGGGCGATATTATCGGACTGCATAACCACGGCACCATTCAGATTGGTGATACCTTTACTTCAGGTGAAAAGCTACAGTTCACAGGTATTCCGCACTTTGCACCGGAAATGTTCCGTCGTGTACGCTTAAAAGATCCTTTGAAATCGAAACAGTTGCAAAAGGGCCTGAAAGAGTTGTCTGAAGAAGGTGCAACACAGGTATTTATGCCACAGCATAATAATGACCTGATCGTGGGTGCAGTGGGCGTACTTCAGTTTGAAGTGGTGGCGTATCGTTTGAAAGAAGAATATAAAGTTGACTGTGTTTACGAACCCGTGAACATCAATACTGTTCGTTGGGTGTCTTGTGATGACGAGAAAAAATTTAACGAATTTAAGAAAAAAGCCCACGACCAGTTGTCAGTCGATGGCGGTGGTCACTTGACTTATCTTGCGCCAAGCCGAGTGAATTTACAGCTCATGCAAGAACGTTATCCGGACATCGTGTTCCATAATACGCGCGAACACTAAACTTTCAGGTATTCAAATATCGTCTAAAAATATCAAACAGCTTCTCCGGAAGCTGTTTTGTTTTATGTTACATTTAAACTATTCATAACCTGATAGATTGTTTAAAAATGAAGTTCAGCAAGGAAGCCGCCCTCGGTGCTGTCATTGGTTTAAGTCTTGTCCTGAGTGGCTGTGATAAAAGCGAAAAAGAACCGGAACTTGACCAGCCGAATGGAAAAACAACCCCAGTTAAGCAAAGTGCCAGTATTTTACCTTACCTGAATATTCAAGAACAACCGGCCAAGATCGCCTTGCCATTTTGTGAAATCAAAAACTGTATCAATGTCGATATCCAGACTTTATATACGGCTGATCCCTGGATGAATCACTGGATCGAAAAACAGCAGGCCAAGGTAATTCAGGATCAAATTGGCTTAAAACAGGATATGAGTTTACAACAGGCAATGAATGCCTATGTGAAAAAATCGGATGCCTGGCAGGCTCAACTCCAGCTCAATCAGGCTTATGAATTATCGCTGTATACCCGCATTCCCTATCAGCGTAATCAATATGTCTTGCTGCAAATTGGTATTGATAGTAAACAGGAAAATATCAGTGTGTATGAGCGCTATTATTTTTTTGTAGTCGATCGTCAACAGCAAAAAATGCTGACCCCACTGGATATTATCGATCCCAAACAACAGTTGTTAATGGATCAGATCATTCAAACCGCTTATGAAAAATGGTTAAAAGACAATAATCACGAGGTTCAGCAGCAAGCACCGAAAAAACTGTATTGGGGGCAGGCTGAGTGGTTCTTCGATCAGGAAGGGATTGGTCTGCATTATCGTAGTCATGACATTAGCAAAGATGCCAAACAACTGGATATCTATTTAACAAAAGAACAAACACAACAGGTCTTGAAAGCCGAAGTCTATCGGAATATGTTCTAAAGGTCGTAATCCTCTCAGGATTAATTACACGTTTTGAAAAGGGTAATGAATGCCAAAATATAAGAATATTTTTTGTCTATCGATACTGGCATCCGCAGTTTTACTGAGTGCATGTCAGCCGAAGAGCAATGAGCCGAAAGAGCCGACTTCTCCTGAAGTGGTACAAACCGAGCCAGAAGTCCTGAAACTTAGTGGTGATACCGAAAAACTCAAGCTGGTGATTCCAGAGTGTGAGGGTAAAAACTGTCCGGAAATTTCGATTGAACGCCTGAACAGTAATCAGCGCTTTATTGATGAATGGATCGATCAGCAGATTTTGCAACAGTTAAAAAATATCCTGTCTGTCGATGCGATTGAGCCGGCAAAAGCCACTGCTGCCAGTGAAGCCGAAGTGGCTGCTTCTGAACCAAAAACAGCCTTGTCGACGGTCACTACACCAAAACAGCAGCTTGAGCAGCAAATTCAGCCTTCTATGCAGACCTTCTTGAATCTGGACAAGGAGCTCAAAGCACTGAGTGCCAGTCATAGCATTAGCCTGATGATTAAGCCCAAGATTCTGAATTCGGGTGATCCATTGGCGACTGTGGTGCTAAACAGTAGCCATTATCTGGGAGGTGCGCACGGAGCATCTGCACAGCGCTATTATAATTTTGATCTTGAACAGCAAACACTGGTCAAGCTGGATGACATTATTGCCGAGAAGCAAAAAGCCAAACTCGAAGCACAGGCGTATGAGGCTTTTAAAGTCTGGGTCATGGAGTCCAAGCTGGCAAAAGATGTCGCTGAATATGAACAGGCCTGGAAGTTCATACTGACCGATAATTTTTATCTGGCCAAAGAAGGTTTGATCTTACAATATGCCGAATATGAAATCGGACCTTATGTGGTGGGTTTGCCGCGCTTAATGATTCCTTATGCGCAGCTACAAGGCGTGCTAAAACCACAATATCTGCCGCAAGCTGAAACAGCAGCCTCTGAGGCACAGCCAGCGTTAGCATCTAAAGCCGAATGAAATTAAAACTGTTCGATACGCATACCCATTTTGATGTTCCCGATTTTGATCCTGATCGGGAACATCTGGCCTATGCGGCCAAAGCGGTAGGTGTGGAACATCTGGTTCTAATTGGCTTTTTGCAAAACCGCTTTCAGGATTTGTTAAAAACCCACCATTTTATCAACGGGTTGGAAAATGCACCGCATAGCCACTTGGCACCCGGCTTGCATCCGTTTTATATTGAACAGCATCAGGCTGAACATTTATATGATCTGGAGCAGCTACTTAGAGTTGAACAATGCATTGCCATTGGTGAAATCGGTCTCGACACATTTTTAAAGCAGCATAAACAACCTGAAATTTTTCAAAAGCAGCAAGATTTTTTCGCTGCACAAATTGAACTGGCACAACAATTTGATAAGCCGATTTTGCTGCATATCCGTAAATCACATGCAGAAGTTTTACAAATTTTAAAACAGCATCAGTTTAAACAGGGTGGAATCGCACATGCCTTTGGCGGAGGTGTCGAGGAAGCCAAGGCTTTTGTCAAGTTGGGGTTTAAGCTTGGTGTTACTGGTCAGATTACCAATCCGAATGCCAGAAAACTGCATCAGGTGGTACAGGCAGTCGGTGCAGAACATCTGGTACTGGAAACCGATTGTCCGGATATGACGCCGTTATGTTGTCAATGTTCGACTGAGCATAGAACCCGAAATACCCCGGCAAATCTGCCCTATGTTCTGGAAGGTTTGGCACAAAGCTTAGGGCAAGATCAAGCCAAATTGGCACAGCAACTCTGGCAGAATACCCATCAGGTTTTGAATTTGGCCGATGAATAATGCCGGTTTTTATTGCCTGACTGTATCTGCTGTAATTGGGTATCTGTTAAAAAAAGATGCATTATGCAATTTCTAAAATGCCTCAGACTTGGCATCATGCATATATATTATTTTAGGTGAGATTCACATGGCACAAGGACTTTTGGCGGGTAAGCGCTTCTTGATCGCGGGTATTGCGAGTAAATTATCCATTGCTTTTGGTATTGCTCAGGCATTACATCGTGAAGGTGCTGAATTGGCTTTTACTTATCCAAATGAAAAGCTGAAAAAGCGGGTAGATGACTTTGCTGAACAGTTTGGTTCAAAACTGGTTTTTCCTTGTGATGTGGCGGTAGATGCTGATATTGATAATGCATTTGCTGAGCTGGCAAAACACTGGGATGGTCTGGACGGCGTGGTGCATTCTATCGGTTTCGCACCGGCGCATACTTTGGATGGTGACTTTACCGAAATCACAGACCGCGAAGGTTTCAATATTGCACATGACATCAGTGCCTATAGCTTTATCGCGATGGCACGTGCGGCAAAGCCTTTGCTACAAGTTCGTCAAGGCTGCCTGTTAACGCTAACTTATCAAGGTTCTGAGCGCGTAATGCCGAACTATAACGTGATGGGTATGGCCAAAGCCTCTTTAGAAGCCGGTGTTCGTTATTTAGCTTCGAGCTTGGGTCAGGAAGGTATTCGTGTCAATGCCATCTCTGCGGGTCCAATCCGTACTCTGGCTGCTTCAGGCATTAAATCATTCCGTAAAATGCTCGACTTAAATGAAAAAGTTGCGCCATTAAAACGTAATGTAACGATTGAAGATGTCGGCAATGCAGCATTATTCCTGTGCTCGCCATGGGCCAATGGCATTACCGGTGAAATCCTGTATGTCGATGCCGGTTTCAATACCGTGGGTATGAGTGCTGATTTAATGGCGGATGCGGAATAAAAATCTATTCTCTGCCGTGGGGGGAGAGTTCCTCCCTTTTTTAAAGGAAGGTTAGGAGGAATTATTTTTCTTTAATCTTGCTAAACCCTTTCTTTAAAAAAAGAGTAAATGAGCAAAATCCCCTTATTCCCCCTTTGATAAAGGGGGAATTCACTCAAGGCCATAAAAAAGACCGCATATGCGGTCTTTTTTAGATTTGCAGGACAGCGATTAAGCCTGACCATCTACAGCGGCAGTTTGTGCACGTTGCATATTGGCTTCAAATTCAGCATCGAAGTTGATTGGGGTAAGCAGCAACTGTGGGAAACTACCTTTAGTCACCATATCATTCACTGCTTCACGCAGGAACGGGAACAGAATGTTCGGGCAGTATGCGCCCAGGATGTATGGAAGACGCTCTTCTTCAACGCCATCTACCAAGAAGATACCGGCTTGAGTCACGTCGACGATAAAAGCAGTATCACCTTCATTGGTCGCTTGAACAACGACTTTTAAAGCCACTTCAAAATGAGTCTCATCAATTTTTTCTGCAGAAGAAGAAAGGTTGATGTTGAGCTCAGGTTGCCATTGCTTGGTAAAAACTTGTGCCCCAGGAACCTCAAAAGAAATATCTTTGGTGTAAATACGCTCTAATGCCAATTGTGGTTGAGCTTGTTGTTCTTCACTCATTCTTTGATCCTTAATATAAAGTGATGATTTTAGTAGAATTAAGCCAGTAATTCATCGAGTTTGCCTTCACGCTCTAAAGCATAAAGCTGGTCGAAACCACCGATGAATTGATCCTTAATAAAAATTTGTGGCACAGTGCGGTGATTGGTACGCTGCATCAATTCAAGACGTACTTCAGGTGCTTCTTGAGATAGATTAATTTCTTTATATGCGACACCTTTGCGCTCAAGCAACTGTTTTGCACGCACGCAATAAGGACACACAGTCGTTGAATAAACAATAACGTCAGCCATGATCAATCTCCTGTTCGTGGATTATTTGCTTTTCACCAAAGGTAAACCCTGGGCTTTCCAGTTGCTGATGCCGCCATCAAGACGGTATGCATCGGCATGACCCACTTGTTGTAGCGCAGTACCAGCCACCTGTCCAAGGTTGCAAATGAACACCAAAGGGCGATCAGATGCTTTCAGCTCTTCAACATGCTTTGTAATCTGGCTATATGGAATGTTACGGCTGCCGCTGATATGACCTTCACGGAAGTCTTTGGCATCCCGTAAATCAATCAGCATGGCATTTTTTGCTTTGACTAAAATTCCCAGCGACTGCGGAGAAATTTTACGACCGTTACGTTGACCTTCGATAATGAAGAACAAAACTACCAATACCGCGAGTGTTCCAAATAAGAAGGGGTGATTCCCCATAAACTCGAACCAACGTTCCACAATTCACCTAATTACAATTTTAAAATTGCCAAGAGTATAGCTCATAAATATGGTGATCAAAATCACCGCTTCAAGGGTTGAGGCACAAGAAAATTAATTTTTTTGCTGTGCTTCAGTGATTTCATCGATTAAACGCAAATAGCTGTCCAGTCGGCGCGGTAAAATTTCACCCGCACTCGCGGCCTGACGTAAAGCACATTGTTTTTCATGCTTATGCGTGCAGTTCCGGAACTGACAGTGTCCGAGCAGGTTTTCAATTTCAGGAAAACCGATTTGTACCTTATCTAAAGGCAGATGCCACAGGCCAAATTCACGAATTCCCGGAGAGTCGATCAGGGCAGCACCTTCACCAAAACCGATCAAACGGGTTGAGGTGGTGGTGTGCTGACCGAGTGCCGAGTTTTCCGAAATAATATTGGTTTTCTGGGCTGCATCTGGCACGATCGCATTGATCAGCGTACTTTTACCGACACCCGATTGACCGACAAAAGCCACCGTTTCATTTTCCAGACGATTGGACAATACAGTCAGATCACCATCGGACTGGGTTTGCATTACTTCATAACCGAGGTCTTGATATTCTTGTAGCAGAGTCAGAATTGGATCGTTCTCTTTTAACAAATCGGCTTTGTTCATCACTAGAAGCGCAGGAATATCGGCATCGGCACAGGCCACCAGATAACGGTCGATCAGGCCCGGTGCTGGCTCAGGCAATGGTGCAAACACAATCACAATCAGTGAAATATTGGCCGCTACCGGTTTAACCTTGTGATAGCGGTCAGGACGGGTCAATAAGGATTTACGTGGATGAATCGCCGTAATAATTCCTAAACCGGTATTCGGATCGGCTTGCCATTTAACCCGGTCACCCGTGACCAGTAAATCCAGATTGGTTCGGGTATGACAGCGCCAGACGCTGCCTAGTTCAATTTCTTTCCAGAAAGGTTCAGGCTCACCATCGGCGACCACAGGTTTTTCAGGGTGAATGTCAGGAGTAGACAAAGCTTGCACTTCAAGTTGGCGGCCGTAGTGTTGCACTACCAAACCTTCCAGATCACTGGAGGTATCGAGATCTTCTTGACGTGTTTTCTGTTGTTTCTGAATGCGGCGCTGTTGTTGCTCTGTCAGACGACGCTTACGTATTAAGGCCATTCATATCCTAAAAAACCGGGTAAATCAGATGGCAAAAATAGCATGAAGCAGCCCCCGAATGACACCCAAGATGTAATTAATTTGCTACTATAGTTGTTTTTAAACCCAATAAGATTGCACATTTATGAGCAGCACCGCTGATACCCGCCTGATTTGGATTGACCTTGAAATGACAGGTCTAGACACAGACAATGACCAAATTATTGAAATTGCGACGATTGTAACCGATGACAATTTGAATATTCTGGCAGAAGGTCCTGTGCTCGCGGTGCATCAGCCTGCACGTCTGTTAAATGCCATGGATGAGTGGAACACTCGTCAACATGGTCAATCGGGTCTGATTGAACGGGTGCGTCGCAGTAAACTGACGGCTCAGGATGCAGAACAGCAAACCATTGAATTCCTGAAAAAATGGGTCAATCCAAAGTCATCCCCGATGTGTGGCAACTCGATCTGTCAGGATCGCCGTTTCTTGCACCGCCTGATGCCTGAGCTGGAACAATATTTCCACTACCGTAATCTGGATGTATCTTCAGTGAAAGAGCTGGCAAAACGCTGGCGTCCTGAAATCATGAGTGGTCTCAAGAAAAATGCTTCGCATCTGGCGATGGATGACATTCGTGATTCAATTGCCGAACTGAAATACTATCGTCAATATTTCTTTATCATGAATAAAGACTAAATTCCGATGAATTGAAAAGAGGCGAAAGCCTCTTTTTTTATGAGATTGATGCTTTTTTCTTTTGATATAAACTCTCAATCAGTTCAAATATCACCCAGGATATCAGTACCAAAATCAGATGGGTCTGGGTTTCATGGCGATCTAGGATCACATATCCGAATAGGCCTAAAATCAACAAACGAATAAAAATACTCAGCGCATAGTTTTTCTGTTTTTGGCTACTGTAAAAATAAAAATGTAGAGTGATCAGTATAAAATTGAGAGCCAAAAGAGCATTGATCAGCACAGTGTTTGACTCCCATATTTAAAGTTTTATGTATGAATTTTATCCAATTATAAATGTTCCTGAATTTATCTTTCTGATTTTGCTGATAGATTTTGTATCAAAATTTTAGAAGCAGTAAAAAAATGCTGACTTTGCTAAAATAAGCCGTGATTTAACAGCTATTGATGACTTATGACTGAACTGCTTCAAGACGATGAATATGAGCGCCGCTTTGCGGGTGTTGCCAAAATTTATGGAGAAGACAGCTTCAGTCATTATGAAAAAAGTCATGTGATGGTGATTGGCATCGGTGGTGTCGGTTCTTGGGCAGTAGAAGCGCTGGCACGTAGCGGTGTGGGCGAGCTGAGTTTGGTCGATATGGATGTGGTGGCGGCATCCAATATTAATCGTCAATTGCCTGCCATGAGCACGACCTTGGGCCATGAAAAAATTGCAGTGATGGCCGAGCGTTGTCATGCCATTAATCCACGGATCAAGATCAATCTGATTGATGATTATCTGACGCCGGAAAATATCAAAGAAATTTTAGCAGGTAATCCTGATTTAATTCTCGACTGTATTGATGATGTGAAGGCCAAATTTGCCTTGATGCTGCATTGTCGCTTTAACAAGATTCCCTTGATTGTGTCAGGCGGAGCAGGCGGTAAACTGGATCCCCTGAAAATTCGGGTGGCCGATTTATCTAAAACCGAACAGGACCCGATGCTGGCCAAATTGCGTGCCCAGTTACGCGGCAAAGGTATTTGTAAAAAACCTAAAGAAAAATTCGGCATTACCTGTGTCTATTCTATCGATAATCCGTTCTCGAGTGCCGATGTCTGTGCCAGTGCCGGCTTGCGCTGTGGTGGTTATGGCTCTGCCGTGGTGGTGACTTCAAGCTTTGCCATGGTCGCTGTGGCAGAAGGCTTGAAGAAGCTGGATAGTAAAAGAGCAAAAGCCTGATTTACAAAATAAAAAGCACAAGATATGTGCTTTTTTTGAGACGGCGTTTAGAATGAAAGGATTCATTTGCAGAACAAAAATAATGTTTTGGAGCAGTTATGTGGTTCTTGCTGGTATTGATTTTGGGGATAGGGGCCTTGGGGATTTGGATGTGGAAACGTCCGGATCCGGTAAAACGTGATCAGGCCAAAGCTGTGCAGCATGATCTATGGATTGAGCAGCTTGATGCACAGCTCAAGCATGCGGCGCGCTTGAGTTCAGATCCTGAACATCCGAATTATGCACGCGCCTATCAGATTTACCAGAATCTTGCCCAGCAACAGGAAATTCCACAGGCTTATGTCGGCATGGGGCTGATGCATTTGCAGGGTCTGGGACATGCGCAAAATACGGAAACAGCCATCAGTTATCTCGATAAAGCCTTTCATCTGGGCAGTGATGACGCAGCTTATCATCTAGGGCAGATTCATGAGGAGCAACGCTATCAAATGGCTGACCCGGAAAAAGCGCTGTACTGGTACCGACATGCCGTAGCCCGTGGCAATCTGGATGCCCAGTACCGCATCACTGAACTTTCTTCCACTACAGAAACAAATCCAGAAGAGAAGAACGCTGAACAGCAGCGCTTGGCCTTACTCATTCAAAATGCCGGGCAGGGACATAGCAATTCGCAGTATCAACTGGCGCAGTATTATTTAACAGATTCAGCGGCTCAAGATTTGGTTCAGGGAATTCATTATCTGTTTTTAGCTGCGCAGCAAGATCATCTGGCTGCCAATCAGCAGATCGCCGATGATTATGCGCGTGGACAGAGGCTGCCCCAAGACCAGACTCAAGCCCTGCAATTTATTAAACGCTGTATCAGTCTTGGTGATCAAAAAGGTCTCTATGATTATTATGCTGGCGTACTGCAAGGCCGTATCGATACCGACCAGCGTCAGCGCGTGTTCCAGCATTTGATGCAGCAGTCCAAAGAACATGCCGATGCGCATTCCAAGACTTTAATTGGACTAGCTTATTTTCATGGCTGGTATGTCGATAAAAATGAAACCATGGCGTTTCGTTACTGGTCTGAAGCTGCCAATACTCAGCATCCGCCCGCTTTATGCATGATTGCCGCGCTGTATTTTGAACAGCATCTAGTGGCTTATGAGCCGCAAAAGGCATTTGAATTATATCAGGCAGCATTTCAGCTCAGTTCCGATGATGCTTATGCACAAATGGGTCTGGCACTGTGTTATTTAAATGGCATCGGTACTGTAAAAGACACAGCCAAAGCCACCCGCATGATTCAGGCAGTGGCCCAGCAATACTGGCAGATCGAGGCTCAGTCTGAGGCAGATTTAATTTATGTGGTCGGGCGTTTTTATAGTCTGGCGGAATATCCATTGCCGACACGCGACAAAGCCATTCAATATCTGAATCAGGCGGTTGCGAAAGGCTCCAAGGAAGCAGCCTGGTTCCTGTATCAGGCTCTGTCAGGTCTTTATCCGGTCTTTATCCTTAATCCAGAGCAGGCCAATCGTTATCTGCATCAGGCTGCACAACTGGGACATGCACAGGCACAGGCAGAATTGGGCTTGGAGTATCTTAAAGGAAAACAGATTGCGCAGGATATTGCCTTAGGTTTGAGCTATCTGCAAAAAGCGGCTGCTCAGCAGAATAGTGTGGCACTGAATGCGCTGGGGGAAGCGTTTGAAAATGGCATAGGCACTGAGGCAAATATCGAACAGGCGGTACAGTATTACCGTCAGGCGGCAGCGCAGGTCAATGCCGATGCTTATAGTCATCTGGGACGTTTATATACCAAGGGAATTGGGGTGGAACGCGATATTGGAGTCGCGCGGGACTGGCTGGAAAAAGGCAGTTTGCTCGGGCATGAGCGATCAACTGAATTATTGAAAAATGTGCATGCCTATTTGCAAATGAAGTAATTTTTATTGACATCACGCAATATAAAAAACCGCTGTTAGACAGCGGTTTTTTTATGGTTCAAGCTTTGTTTAAGGTAATTGCTGGATTGGACTACCACCTAATGCCTGCATTAAAGTCACATAGGCATTGTACTGGTTCTGTCGGGTTTGTACCAAAGACAGCCGTGCATTCCGTGTGGTTTCCTGCGCATCTAGCAGGTTCTTTAACGCCACCGCGCCATTACGATAACGTACTTCAGTCAGACGTTCGGTACGTTCAGCCAGTTCGACATTACGTTGCTGCAAAGTGACTTGCTTACTGATTTCAGTCCGGTTCGACAAGGCATTTTCCACATCGGCGAAGGCTTCATACATGGTCTGGCGATATTGCATAATCGCTTTTTCATATTCCAGCTCATTGACTTGCAGATCACGTTTCATGTCATTCCATTGCAGGAAGGGCAAGGTCAGACCCGCACCTAAAGTCGCCACCGGATTCTTCAACGCATTTGAAAGCGAGGTACTGCTGCCAATACCTGTGGTCAAATTCCCAGTCAGACTGATTGAAGGATAATAACTGGCTTTGTTGGCATCCTTATTGGCCAGCGCTTTACGCAAACGTAGTTCAGTCGCTTGGAGGTCGGGACGACGGGACAATAAACTCGCGGGTAAGTCGGCCTGAATACTCGGTAATTGAATATTCGGTAAACGGCTTGGCTCCTGAATAGAAAGCTGTTGTACTGGCATATGCAGCAATACTGCGAGGCCGGTACGCGTTTCCACCCGTTGCTGCTCAATCTGGCTTAAGGTGGCTTGCTGGCTTTGAATCGCCTGTTCGGCCTGGGTTAAATCCAGACCGGACACCGCACCGGCACGATATTGTACCTGCACCAGATCATAGGTTTTTTGCGCCGTTGCCAGATTTTGCTGTACCACGCTATAACGCTCGTTTAAATAAGCCAATTGCCAGTAAAGCTGTGCCGTGATGCCAATCAGGCTCTGGGCCGTCGCCTGTAAGTCCTGTGCAGATGCCAAGGCTTCCCAGCGCGCCGCTTCAGTCTGATTGGCCAGTTTGCCAAACAGATCCAGTTCATAGCTTAAGCCCGGATGGCCCAGTGAAAGACCCGTCGAAGCATTGCTGCCACCCTCCAGATCAAAACGCTGGCCCGTTGAAATTCGTGCATCACCGACACGGACGCCTTGCTGGCTTTGTGCCTGTCTGGCCTGAATGCGCGCCTGTTGCAAACTGATGCCAGCCACCGCCAGATCTGTATTCTGCGCCAGCACTTGATCGACCAGACTGTTCAATTGCGGATCTTTAAATAAGGTCCACCATTGATCTGCCAGAATGTCGGCATGGATCTGCTGACTTAAAACCTTATTATTTTGAAAATTGCCAGGCATATTAATCGCAGGCTGCTCATAAGGTGTTTTTACCACTGCCGCACAACCGGTCAGCGAGCTTCCCAGCAACAGGGCACTGGCAAGCTTGGTTAAATTCATTTGCATATCAGGTTCCTTATTCGCGAGAAAGCGCATCGACTGGATTCAGACGAGCGGCATTACGTGCCGGGATAAAGCCAAACACAATCCCGATCAGGCTTGAGCAGACAAAGGCAGCTACAATCGAAGTGGTTGAATACGCCATCTGGAAAGTACCGCCGGCAAAATGGGTAATTAATTGGCCAATCCCGAGGGAAAGCAGCACACCCAAAATACCACCCAAGATACAGACCAGAACGGCTTCAATCAGGAATTGCTGCAGAATGTCACTTTGACGGGCACCCACCGCCATACGCACCCCAATTTCCTGAGTACGTTCAGTCACTGACACCAGCATGATATTCATCACCCCGATCCCGCCGACCACCAGTGAGATTACCGCAATTGCTGAAATCAGCAGAGTCATGGTCGCCGTGGTTTGCTGAATGGTTTCACGAATACTGTCGGCATTCTGGGTAAACACATCCTGCGCGCCATGGCGTTGTACCAGCAAATTCAAAATTGCATTTTCAGCCGCTGCACTTGGGTATTCATCCTTAATCCGCACAATGATGCTACGCACATTGGATTGCCCCAGCATACGGCTCATCACGGTGGAATACGGCAGATAGACATTCAGGCTGTCATTATTGCCCATCATGCCTTTTTGCGCGTCGATCACCCCGATAATCCGGCTCGGTACGCTCCCGAGTAAAATCACCTGACCCACCGGATTGGTGCCATCCTTAAAGAAGGTGTTTTTAGTATTGGTGTCAATGACGACATCTTGCGCCTGTTGCATGACGCTACTGCGGTCAAAGGGCTGACCCGACTGGAAGGTCATGCCACGCACATAGAAGAAATCTTCACTGACGCCGTTGACCGTAGTTGAAGCTTCGATTTCTTTATAACGGCCGGTGACACTGCTATTCACCGATGGGCTGACGCCATCGACATACGGTTGTTCAGCTAGCGCATCGGCATCGGCCGGAATCAGGGTTTTGGACTGTGAAGATCTGGAATTATCCCCAAAGCCTCGACCCTGAAATACGGTAATGGTATTGGTCCCCAGACTGCTGATATTTTCCAGAATCTGCTTTTGTGAGCCATTACCGAGTGCCACCACCGAGACCACCGAAGCAATACCGATAATGATTCCGAGCATGGTCAAGAAAGTCCGCATGCGATGTGCATTCATGGCCAGCAAGGCCATCCGGAAGGCTTCACCCAGACGGTCAACTGCAGAACGCCATGAAGAAATCTTCTTTTGTTCACTGCGGATCAGCGGCTGTTTTTCCAGATGCTCTTCGACTTCAGGAACATTGGGCTGGTCGGAAATGATATTACCGTCTGAAATTTCAATGATTCGTGTCGCGTTTTTTGCCACATTATGATCATGCGTAACCAGAATGATGGTATGACCCTTGGCATTCAGTTCGCGCAAAATACGCATCACCTCAATACCGCTGTTCTTATCCAAGGCACCTGTCGGCTCATCGGCCAGAATCACATCACCGCCATTCATCAGCGCACGGGCAATCGACACACGTTGCTGCTGACCGCCTGACAGTTGACTCGGACGGTTCTGGGTTTTTTCGCCCAGACCCAGATCGGTCAGAATCTTGACCGCACGCGCATGCCGTTCCGATGAATCTGCACCCGCATAAATGGCAGGGACTTCGACATTGCCTGCTGCGTTTAAATCGCCGAGCAGGTGATAACGCTGAAAAATAAAGCCGAAATATTCACGACGTAACTGCGCCAGTTCATCTGCTTCCAGTTCCCGGGTTTCACGGCCTTTGACCTTGTAGCTACCCGTGGTGGGTTTGTCCAGACAACCCAGAATATTCATCAGGGTTGATTTACCCGAACCGGACTGGCCGACAATCGCCACCAGTTCACCCGGATAAATCTCCAGATTCACCCCTTTTAAAATCTGGACTGTGCCTTCACCCGCAGGGAATTCACGTACCAGATTTTTCACCTCGAGCAGAGGCTGCTGTTGTGAATTCATGCTTACATTCTCATTGGGCCACGGCTATTACCACCGCGTTTTGCTGCATCATTGGAAGTATCAGAACCATCGGCAATCACCACCTGATCACCACGTTTTAAACCTTTCAGCACTTGTGCAGTGGCACGGTTATTCAAACCGATCAGCACAGGGGTTGGTTTTGCAGTACCATCGGCTTGCAAGACACGAACCATGGCACGTTGCGCTTTGCCTTGTTCAATCAGCGCAATTTCAGCGTCAGACAGATTTAGGTGGGCAGGGCGTTCAGCGGCAGGACGATTGCCTTGAGTTGATTCAGTTTCAGGACGTGCTGCTGGATTAGCTTCGCTACGGGAACCTTCTCCGCGAGAACCTTCACCCCGATTGGCACGTGCCGGACGATTTGAGCTCTGAATCGCAGCGGCTGGAATGGTCAGCACATTTTTAGCTTCATCCAGCACGATATAAACCTGCGCCGTCATATCAATACGCAGTTTGCCGTCTTCATTTGGCACATCAAATAAAGCGTTGTAATACACCGCAGAACTTGACGATGAACCAGATGTATTTGAATCGGTATTAATCGAATTGGGTGCAGGTTCAACCTGACGTAGTTTGGCGTAAATCTTTTTCTCGTTATTGCCCAGCGTGGTGAAATAAACGGTTTGGCCTTCTTCCACTTTCATCACATCTGCTTCAGAAATTTCAGCTTTGATGGTCATGGTGTCGAGCTTGGCCAGTTTCACAATGGTCGGTGCACTTTGATTGGCATTCACGGTTTGACCTTCTTCGGTCACAATCGCCACAATCGTGCCATCCATCGGTGCCACAATCTGGGTATAACCCAAGTCTTCTTTGGCAGTTGCCAAGGTCAGGCGCGACTGTTCGATCTGTGCATTGATTGCCGTGATATCGGCCTGAGCCGTTTTATAACTGGCAAATGCAGATTCCAGCTCTGAACGGGAAGTCGCATCCTGTGCATACATGGCTTTCTGACGATTGTATTCAGCTTCAACTTTGGCCAGATTCGCCTGTCTCACCGCAAGCTGTGCCATCTGGTTTTTAATGCTGGCTTCAGCAGTTTTTAAATCATTTTCCTGACGAACAGAATCAATTCGTGCAATCAGCTGACCCTGTTTAACCTGATCACCGAGTTCCACATACATTTGTCTCACTTGGCCAGAAACCTGGGCACCTACGCTGACCATTTTGGTGGCTTCTAAAATACCGGTCGCCAGTACAGAACTTTCAATATCACCCTGCGTCACTTCAGCAGTAATATACTGTGGCGGCTGTTCTTTAGGTTTGAGGAAATACCACCCCGCAACGATTAACACAATGGCAATCACGGCGGCCATAATTAGTTTCGTCGGTTTTATTTTTGGCATATTGAGTACGAATTCGGATCAAAGATAGGGATTGATTATAAAAGCGAAATTGGGATAAATCGTGAATTTTTTGAATTATAATGAGAATTATTTTCTATTGGCTGATTTCTGAAAATATCGTCCATACAGACCATTTTAAAATGCTCCATGAATTGCTTGTTCTGACATTGATAACAGGATTTGACCCTCTATAGATAACATCGATCCTGTTTAAAAGATCATCAGGTGACTCTTGAATAAAATGATCACTGTCCCCAACAGTATTTTTTCAATCAAAGCGCTGCACAAATAAAATCGAGTGTGAATCAATAAAGACATAAGACCAAACATACTAGATTTGTTGTGTGATATTTGTTTTAAGGCTGTTTCTGGCTTAATTTTCCTCCCTCTAGTCCAGAGAGCAAAAACCAGTTGAAAATTAAGTAGAAAAAAAAATTAAAAACCCATGTTTTATATATGGATTTAAATAAATAAAGCTTGTAAGATTTAATTCCATAAAAAAATTATGGTTTTACCACTTAACAAGAAAACGCACATTTATTGTGCAAAAATAATACAACTTTGCTCGCAACATTGATGAGGGTTTAACGATGGAATGGAATGAAAGCTATAATATTGGAATCGACGTAATCGATAATCAGCACCGTCAAATTTTAGATTATATCAATGCTTTGGAGCAGGTAAAAAGCACAGGAGATCGCGATCGAATCAAAGAGGTCTTGGAGGATTTAATCGATTATACCCAGTCACATTTCAGCTTTGAAGAAAACCTGCTGGAACAGGTCAGTTATCAATACCTACCTTCGCATCGCGGTATACATGAATTATTTGTGAAACGACTCAATGATTATCGTCTCAAGTTCGAGAAGGGAGAATCGATTGAAAATGATTTATATCGTTTATTGTCCAAATGGCTGATCAATCATATTCAACATGATGATCAGGACTATGTCGATGCAGTGCGCGATAATATGTTGAGTTATTTACGTGCTCAGGAAAGCAAAAAAGGCAAGGGCTGGTTTGCACGTTTCTTTGGTTAAGCACTCGGCGCTAAAAATAAGCGTTGACCGCACATTTCAGCAATGGCCTGTAAGATGAGATGTTCAGGGTTCTCTTTGGACATCCCTTTAATGGCTGCATCAATACGGATTAACAGCTGGGGCCAGCTCAAAAAGCGTTGTGGGCTGAGACGGCGTAAAGCTTGCTGATATAGCCCGACTTTGGTTTTCCAGATTCCAATTTGCAAGGCATTTTGCGGCTGTTCAAACAGTTGCATCAACAGACGCATTTCCTTGCTCAGGCTCCATAAGATCAGGCTCATCGGTTCACCTGAAGCGACCAGATACTGGAAAATCTTGATCGATTGCGAGAGATTGCCTTGCAGCAGGGCATCACTCAAATCATAGGTGCTATAGCGTGATTGATCCTGTAAGCAGGCATATAAATGATCAATCTGAATCACATCAACTTCCGTAAAGGTGTCACTGACCCGCATCAGGCTGTTTTTGGCTGCCAGCAAGTTGTGCTCATGATGCTGTTCCAGCCATTGCCAGGCATCATGGGCCAGTTTAATCCCCAGTTTCTCTGCTTCAACTGCCAAAATTTGCTGACGATCGCGTGGATAATTTGCAGTAAGCGCAACGCAGACACCATTGGCCTCAACCGTCTGGAAGAAGCTGGATTTGAGGCTGCTCGCATCTTGCTTGGGCATAACGACCAATAGCAGATTATCACTGTCTTGTTGTAAATAGCTTTTCAGCAGTTTGAGGCTACTGGCATCTGGTTTGATATTGCCATGCACTTCAACTGCCAGTTGGGTTGAGAACAATGACAAACTGTTCAATGCATTAAAGACATTTTTCCACTCAGAAACTGAACTGACATCATAACGTTGACGTTCGATATCTTTGGCTTGCCAATGTGCGCGAAAGGCATCGATCAGGTTTTGTTCTAGCAAAGGCTCTTGACCATGCAAGACCCAGGCACCGCGAGCTTCATCGACACGTTTTAGGGCTTGCAGATAGTCAAGTTTCATAAGGCGTTCTTATTGAGCAGGTTGCGCTGGGGTATTTTGTTTGGCCAAGGGGAGGCGGTTCGATGAAATCTGACGCGCGATCTGCTGTGCCACATCATCAATAATCACCTGATTCAAAAACTTTTGTTCCTGGTCATCAGTGTTGACTGTTTCAATGTCATATTGATAAGTACGCGTTGCCACCACAGTGCGTGGTTCGGTCACCGGATTGCCTTGCGCATCTTCAATGCGGAAGGTTACATTTAAACGCAGCAAGGTTTCTACCAGCTTGCCGTTTAATTCTAAGCGGCGCGGCGTGTAATCGAGAACACGCAATACATAAGCATTAGGTGCATTACTTAGCTGTACGCCTGCAGCACCGAGGTAAACTGCCAGTTTTTCTTGCAGTTCTTCAGTATTGGGCGGTAAAGACAGGCTCATGACAGAGTAAGCAACAGGTGCGGAGCTCGGATTGGTTCCTTTCAGATGAAAACCACAGCCGACTAAGCCTGCACTCAGACCACAAGTTAAAACAATTGCTGCTAAACGTTTGCCCAAATGCATGTGTTGCCCTCTATGCTTCCCGAAGGGGAATATTTGAAATCCTGAACTGGATTGTAAAGTCAAAGCCCGTTGGCTGGCAACGGGCTTTGTTTGGGAATTGTGAAATCCTTTTGTTCCCTCATCCTAACCTTCTCCCAGAGGGAGAAGGAAATTTCCCTCTCCTTCTAGGAGAGGGTTAGGGAGAGGTGGATTCTTAAACCACCAAATTCACTAATTTATTCGGTACCACAATTTCTTTCTTGGTTGGGCCAGTCAAGAATTGTTGAACTTCAGGCAATGCTTTGGCTTGAGCCAAGATGTCATCTTTAGAGGCATCTACAGATACTTCTAACTTGCCACGGAGTTTACCGTTGACTTGAACCACGATGGTTTGCGTATTACGTGTCAGCGCAGACTCATCTACCGCAGGGAACAAAGTTGAATTCAATTCAATCCCAAATTCAGCCAATAAAGTCTGGCTTAAATGCGGTGCAAATGGTGCAAGTAAAGTTAACAGCGTGGTAATTGATTCACGTGCAACAGCAACGTCATTGTCATCTTGGGCTTCAAACTTGTTGTTCGCGTTTAGAAGTTCCATCAATGCAGCAATTGCAGTGTTAAATGCATGACGACGTTCGATGTCATCACCGACTTTTTGGATGGTTTCATGAGTTTTACGACGTAGGTCTTGTGCAGCCGTAGACAGTGCCGCTTTGTCGATGTTTGATGCACTGTTACCTTTTTCAAGGAAGCCTGTTGCTAAACGCCATACACGTTTCAGGAAGCGGTTTGCACCCTCAACACCGGCGTCAGACCATTCTAGTGATTGATCTGGTGGAGCTGCAAACATCATGAACACACGTGCCGTATCTGCGCCGTACTGGTCAATAATTGATTGCGGGTCGATACCGTTATTTTTCGATTTCGACATTTTTTCCTGACCACCAACAATTACGTCCTGACCATCACCTTGGTATTTCGCAGACAGAATACGCCCTTTTTCATCACGTTCGAGATCGATATCTGCAGGGTTAAACCAGGTTTTCTTGCCTGATTCAGCTTCACGGTAATAAGTATCTGCCAAAACCATACCTTGAGTTAACAGGTTGGTAAATGGTTCATTACCTTGTACTACACCTTCATCACGCATCAATTTGTGGAAGAAGCGTGCATAAAGTAAGTGCAGAATCGCGTGTTCAACACCACCGATGTATTGGTTCACAGGCAACCAGGTTTGACCCGCTTCAGGTTTCACCATACCATCGGTAAAGTCTGGAGATGCATAACGTGCATAGTACCAAGATGATTCCACGAAGGTATCCAGCGTATCTGTTTCACGACGTGCGTCGCCACCACAACATGGACAAGTCGTTTCATAGAACTCAGGCATTTTGTTCAGTGGGTTACCTGAACCATCTGGAACAACGTCAGTCGGAAGAACCACAGGAAGTTGATCTTCTGGCACTGGTACCTGACCACAGGTGTTACAGTTGATCATTGGAATTGGACAGCCCCAATAACGCTGACGAGATACACCCCAGTCACGTAAACGGAATTGAACTTTAGAACTTGCCAGGCCTGTTGGTTCTAATTTAGCAAGGAATGCATCGTATGCACCCTGGAAATCCAAACCGTCAAATTCGCCTGAATTAATCAGTTTACCTTCTTTAGAGCCGTACCATTCTTGCCATTGAGTTGCATTAAAGTCCGCATCGTCTGCGCCTTTGGTATCAATCACTTGCTTGATGGTCAGGCCATATTTGTTGGCAAATTCGAAGTCACGTTCATCGTGTGATGGAACCGCCATCACCGCACCAGAACCATAAGACATCAATACATAGTTGGCGATCCAAACCGGAACTTCCTCGCCAGTCACAGGATGCTTCACAGAAAGACCGGTTGCCATGCCTTTCTTTTCAGCAGTCGCAAGATCCGCTTCTGCCACAGAACCCATACGGCATTCTTCAATGAATGCAGCCAATTCTGGGTTTGTTTCAGCCGCTTTCAGCGCCATCGGGTGTTCTGCTGCAACTGCAACATACGTTACACCCATTAAGGTATCGGCACGAGTAGTGAATACCGTTAAACCGTCTGCATAGATTTCTGGATTTGCTGAAGGGAAAGTAATATCCATCCCTTGTGAGCGACCAATCCAGTTACGTTGCATGGTCAGAACTTGTTGAGGCCAACCGTCTTTCAATGTGTCTAGATCATCTAATAATTCTTGCGCATAATCGGTAATGCGGAAGTAGTACATTGGAATGTCACGTTTTTCAACCAATGCACCTGAACGCCAGCCGCGACCATTTTCAACCTGTTCGTTGGCAAGCACAGTCTGATCGACCGGATCCCAGTTTACAGTTGAAAGTTTACGGTAGATCAAGCCTTTTTTATAAAGCTGAACAAATAGCCATTGTTCCCAACGATAGTATTCTGGGGTACAGGTGGCAAATTCACGATCCCAATCCACTGCAAGACCGAGTTTTTTTAACTGGTCGCGCATGTAAGCAATATTTTCAAATGTCCATTTTGCTGGTGCAACCTGATGTGCAATCGCTGCGTTTTCAGCAGGTAGACCGAAAGCATCCCAACCCATTGGTTGTAGGACCGTTTCACCTTTTAAGCGATGGAAACGGCTGATCACGTCACCAATCGTATAGTTACGCACATGACCCATATGTAGCTTGCCACTTGGGTAAGGGAACATCGAGAGAATATAACGACGTGGACCTTCTACTTTGTCGGCAACTTTAAAGGCTTTGCGATATTCCCAATCCTGTTGGACTTGAGGCTCGATCGCACTGGCTTGATATTCGGAATCAATGTGAGTAGTCATAAACGTATCAGTGAATTACGGTGAAAAAAGTCTGTTGCACAGCATAGCGCAAAATGCACCTAAAAGTGAATTTTGCGCCGGCATTTCCCGAAGAAAAAACACGCTGTTCTATATAGAGGTGTCTTATAAAGCAACTGCACGATTTTTAGATTGCTGCAAGGCTTCGTTGGCTTCACGTTGTTGCTGGTCCTGATTCGCAGGAATTTGAGGCTGTTGCAGTTGTTCTTGAGGTGTGTTCTCGGTTTGAACTTCAGTTTCAGCTGTTCTTGGAGATGCCGGTGCTGAATTTTTCCAGCCATAAGTATCCACTGTGGTGGCTTTTTTCGCAGATTTTGGCGGTGGGGTCTTGGTATAATGCGTGATACCTTTGGCATCGACCCATTTATAATACTGGATTGCTGACGCACTGGTGCTATAGATGCCCAGAGATATTGCGCAGCTTAGACTGAAGGCGGTTAAAAAAGATATTTTCATTGTTCTTGGGCCTCGGCTTGCTAGGCATGGAATACTGCAATGATTGTAGTGATATTTTCAGTAAAAGTGATGGATTTTTATCTGCTTTATTCGATGTTAATCGCTTAAACAAACCCACTCTAGCGTGTAAGAAATCAGAGATAAATCTTCGTATACAAAATTTATTGATAAACAATTTCCTTTCATTTAATAAAAATTCATTCATTTTTTTTATATAAGACATATTAAAAATTTATAAAATTAAGCCATTAACTCTATGAATTTTATTGGATTAGATGAATAGGAAAGACAGTAAATGCATGGCTATAAGCTGATATTGCTGTTAAAAACAGCAGATCTAGGCGCTATAAGCGTAGATTGTCTGTTTTTTAAACTTGACTTTAAAGCCTGAAAACACAAGAATGCTGCAATAGTTTTATATGCCTTAGATCGATCACCCTTCGACTAAGTGTCATTTCATGCAATGGGCGATTTCTCTAGCCGAGAAATTGAACAAAGCTAAGCAAAATATGTTTATCCCAACATGTTTTAGATCCCGTATTGCTCGAACAGCGAAGAGATCAGATTTTTTTCCTATTGCTTTGAAAACTATGAAATTTGTGTGCTATAACAGTGCAGACAGTTAACAAATGAAACACTGCAAATGCCTCCCATTTGTGCAGTGAATAATATTAGGGTGAATCACGTTGGAACTTCTATCTGGTGGTGAAATGCTTGTTCGCGCATTAGCGGACGAAGGCGTTGAACATGTTTTTGGATACCCAGGCGGCGCAGTTCTTCATATTTATGATGCGCTATTTCAACAAGACAGAATCAATCATTATCTCGTACGTCACGAACAGGCTGCCGGTCACATGGCCGATGCTTACTCACGCGTCACAGGTAAGACCGGTGTTGTGCTAGTGACTTCAGGTCCGGGTGCAACCAACACGGTAACGCCAATTGCAACGGCCTATATGGACTCAATCCCGATGGTGATTTTGTCAGGTCAGGTTGCGAGTCATCTGATTGGTGAAGATGCATTCCAGGAAACCGATATGGTCGGTATTTCACGTCCAATCGTGAAACATAGTTTCCAGGTGCGTCATGCCAGCGAAATTCCTGCAATTATCAAAAAAGCCTTTTATATTGCGTCTTCAGGTCGTCCAGGTCCTGTAGTGATCGATATTCCAAAGGATGCGACCAATCCTGCAGAAAAATTTGCTTACGAATACCCAGAAAAAGTGAAGATGCGTTCGTATCAACCACCGTTCCGTGGTCACTCAGGTCAAATTCGTAAAGCGATTGAAGAGCTGATCCATGCTAAACGTCCTGTGATTTACTCAGGCGGTGGTGTGGTTCAAGGCAATGCTTCAGCACAATTAACAGAATTGGCGCATTTATTGGGTTATCCAGTGACCAACACCTTGATGGGTCTTGGCGCATTCCCGGGTAATGATGAACAGTTCATCGGTATGTTGGGGATGCACGGTACTTACGAAGCCAACATGACCATGCACAATGCAGATGTAATTCTGTGTGTGGGTGCGCGTTTCGATGACCGTGTTACTAATAACCCTGCGAAATTCTGTCCGAATGCAAAAGTCATTCATATTGATATCGACCCAGCGACGATTTCAAAAACCATTATGGCGCACATTCCAATTGTCGGTGCTGTAGAGCCTGTACTGAATGAGATGTTGAACCAGTTGAAACAGCTTAATGTTTCTAAGCCAAATCCTGAAGCGATTGCGGCATGGTGGAAACAGATCAATGAATGG
Source organism: Acinetobacter sp. YH12102 (assembly GCF_013419125.1). NCBI lineage: Bacteria > Pseudomonadati > Pseudomonadota > Gammaproteobacteria > Moraxellales > Moraxellaceae > Acinetobacter > Acinetobacter sp. YH12102. The sequence goes on from NZ_VPAS01000002.1 coordinate 41,908, forward strand.
CGCAAGGTTCATGGTGGTCGTTTTGAGGCAGGTGTTGATGGTGTAATGAAGCCACAACAAGTGGTTCAGGCATTGGACAAAGTGACCAATGGCGAAGCGATCATTACTTCTGACGTCGGTCAGCATCAAATGTTTGGTGCGATGTATTACAAATACAAACGTCCACGTCAATGGATCAACTCAGGTGGTCTAGGCACTATGGGTGTAGGCTTGCCATATGCAATGGCTGCGAAGCTTGCATACCCGGAACAGCAAGTGGTGTGTATCACCGGTGAAGCATCGATTCAGATGTGTATCCAGGAACTGTCGACCTGTAAGCAATATGGCCTGAACGTCAAAATCCTGTGCCTGAATAACCAGTCTTTAGGGATGGTGAAGCAGTGGCAAGATATGAACTATGAAGGACGTCATTCAAGTTCTTATGTAGATTCATTGCCTGATTTTGCCAAACTGATGGAAGCCTATGGTCATGTCGGTATTCAGATTAATCATGCCGATGAACTAGAGTCGAAGCTTGCAGAAGCGATGGCAATTAACGACAAGTGCGTATTTATTAACGTTATGGTAGATCGTACCGAACACGTTTATCCGATGTTGATTGCGGGTCAATCGATGCAGGATATGTGGTTGGCTAAAGGGGAGCGCACGAAATGAGACATATTATCTCTGTACTCGTAGAAAACGAATCAGGCGCGCTTTCCCGTTTAGTGGGTTTGTTCTCACAGCGTGGCTACAACATCGAAACATTGAATGTTGCTCCGACTGAAGATCCAACGCTTTCACGTTTGACATTGACCACTTATGGCGATGATCACAAGATTGAGCAAATTACCAAACAGCTTAACAAGCTGGTTGAAGTGGTAAAAGTGGTTGACCTGTCTGAAGGTGCACATATTGAGCGTGAATTGATGCTGATCAAAGTCAAAGCATTGGGTTCATCGCGTGACGAAATCAAACGTACGGCGGATATTTTCCGTGGTCAGATTGTCGATGTAACCCCGACGACCTATACCGTTCAAATCGCAGGTACGACTGAGAAAGTGGATGCATTTATTGATGCACTTGCAGAACATACGATTTTAGAAGTGGTTCGTTCAGGTGTATCAGGTATCGCACGCGGCGAAAAAGTACTCACCATCTAAATTTTAAGTATTTCCTCATCTGAACAAGAAGAGGGGGTCAGGCAATGTAAATTTAAGGGTCATTGCCTGATTTAACGGACAAACAAGCATTTAAGCGGAGACAGCAATGCAAATTTTTTACGATAAAGACTGTGACTTATCTATCATCCAATCTAAGAAAGTAGCGATCATTGGTTACGGTTCACAAGGCCACGCGCATGCGCTTAACCTGAAAGATTCTGGCGTTGACGTAACTGTAGGTTTACGTGCGAACTCTGCTTCTTGGAAGAAAGCTGAAAACTCAGGTCTTAAAGTTGCTGAAGTTCCTGCTGCTGTAGCACAAGCTGACGTAGTGATGATCTTGACTCCAGATGAGTTCCAATCTCAACTTTACCGTGACGTAATTGAGCCAAACATCAAGCAAGGCGCTACTTTAGCATTTGCTCATGGTTTCTCGATTCTTTATAACCAAGTTGTTCCACGTGCTGACTTAGACGTAATCATGGTTGCGCCTAAAGCTCCTGGTCACACAGTACGTTCTGAATACCAACGTGGTTCAGGTGTTCCTGACCTTATCGCGATTCACCAAGATGCTTCTGGTAATGCGCGTAACGTTGCTCTTTCTTACGCTTCAGGCGTAGGTGGCGGCCGTACAGGTATCATCGAAACTTCATTCCGTGAAGAAACTGAAACTGATCTTTTCGGTGAGCAAGCAGTTCTTTGTGGTGGTGCTGTTGAATTGGTTAAAATGGGCTTCGAAACTCTGGTTGAAGCGGGCTATGCTCCTGAAATGGCGTACTTCGAATGTCTACACGAACTTAAATTGATCGTTGACTTGATGTTCGAAGGCGGTATCGCGGACATGAACTACTCAGTGTCAAACAACGCTGAATACGGCGAATATGTAACGGGTACTGAAGTAATTAACGAACAGTCTCGTGAAGCAATGCGTAATGCACTTAAACGTATTCAATCTGGTGAATACGCGAAGATGTTCATTCAAGAAGGTGCGTTGAACTATCCATCTATGACTGCTCGTCGTCGTCAAAACGCGGCTCACGGTATCGAAGTTACTGGTAACAAGTTACGTGCGATGATGCCTTGGATCCAAGCAAACAAAATCGTTGATAAAGAGAAAAACTAATTTCTCGAATCATTTGATTTGAATGCGAAAACCCACTCTATTTGAGTGGGTTTTTTATTTGAAATAAATTGAGTTGACTAAAAAATATGCTATAAGAACTCTCTTAGTGGTTATTTTAATTGGGGGATTCATGAAAGTTAAATATTTAGGTTTTGAATTGGGGACTAAGAAGAACAAAATAAAAATTAAAGAATTTATAGATAAAAACTTAGATTTTATTGATGAGGATATTTTAGAGCGTGATTTTATAATCGATGCTGAAACCAATGAGCAATATTATAAAGGGCTAATTTTGACTGTCAAAGATCAAAAGGCATTTTGTAAGTTGCAAGGTTCTAGAGATGATCTCCAAATCAAAGTAGAAAATTTAGATGGTTCAGAACAGTTAATTGAATTTAATTTTTTTATAATTAATAAAACTACAGGTAGAGGGCTTTATCAATTCTATTATCAATCCACCAGTTTAAATAAATTTGGTGAAATTCTAAAAAGGAAATTCGTGGAATATAGGGATTCACTGAAAACCGATGAAATTCATATAAATATAAGTTCAGGTAAAAGTGATAAAGCTAGTCGGTCAATAGCAAATAAAAAGTACCATGATCTGTTAATTTTTGAAATGTTAGTTAAGACACAAACACTCAAAGATTTACTTTTGAAATGTAAAAAAATAAAAAGCTTTGAGTATGAGTTTTGCTCTTATGATCGTATGGAAGAAGCATGTGTGCCACTAGCAGCATTAGCAAAAAAAATGAGGCAAAAAGTTACTTTCTCTCAACCTAATTTAGTACAAAATATCTCTGAGTCAATTTCACAATTAATTTCTGATCAAGAACCAGATAAAGGAACAGTTATTGTAATTGATGAATTTGATCAAGAAATGCCTTATAAGTTATTAGATACACCTGATCTATTTCATGAGGAGGAATTTGATGAACTGGTTCAAAAGCTAAATGATATCAAGGTTGGAAATTTCACAGATAGCAAGATTTTAGATGAAATGATAAAGATTTCTAAAAGTAAAGAAATTTAAAAATGCTTCATTGGGGGAAAAGGTGAAAATAAAATATATTTTAATTGCCTTGCTTTTGACTATTGTGACTTTTTTAGTTACGTATTTTTATTATGAGTTACATAAGCAAATAACTTATGAAAATTTCTCTGACATAAATACAAAAATTATTGTTTTCTATGGTCAGAATTTAAGAGGAAATCTCTTTACAGGATTCTTGGCTTTAGGAGGGTTTATATTCTCTTTAAAAGCTTTTATTTTGGTTACTATGAAGCAAAATGTTTATGATAATGATTTTTATGAAAAAAAGTGGCTTGATTTGAATAAAGGTAATGAGTGTAGAAAGGCTTATTTTCTTCCTCTAAGGCAACTAAATGAAGCACTTTATCTTACTGTATTGCTTGCTATCATTTCCTCGATTATTAATATTACGATTGGGTTGTTACCTAACATTTATGTGGTTTATGTCTGTATATTTACTTCACTGTGGGCATCTATTTATTTAGTGCAGAGTTTATATTTAGTAAAAAGAAATCTTGATACTTGGTTTGAATATTTAAGTTTATCTGAGTTTAAAAAGCACAAGTAAGGATTGTGAAATAAACTTAAATTCTCATGCTAAAATCCGCCTCAACTTTTCTTCTTCCAAAACTGAGGCATAGCGTAAACGCTCATGTTTTATTGGCGCACTTGCGCTCAAATTTCCTGTTTTACTTCAACGACAGCCAAAATGATATTCAATTCAGAAGGCTTATTTTGGGTTGCATAGCACCCATTATTAAGTTTTTGCTACTTCATCAAACAGTCACACAGAACACCTATGCTTTGCTTAAAACATAAATAAGTAAGATAGGTGCGACATGAATCAGCCCTACAGCCAAGCCTTAACAAAACAACAAGCACTCCTTGATGGCTTTCAATTTGACTTAAAACAGCAACGTCTGAAAAGTCCTCAAAAATCATCTGCGCTTGCAGATTTGGTACGCCCCCGCTTAAAAATTGCCATAGTGACCGAAACATGGCCACCTGAAATTAATGGGGTAGCAAATTCATTGTTACAACTCTGCAAAGGGCTGAAAAAACAGGGGCATAAAATTTTATTGATTCGACCCGAGCAAAAAGGCATCTGTGCTGAATTTCAACCCTATCGGGAATGTTTGGTTAAAGCACAGCGTATTCCCAAATATTCAGGCTTACAGTTCGGTTGGCCGCAGTTTCTAAAGGTTCGCCATGCGGTAGAAGCCTTTGCACCCGATGTAGTGCATATCGTCACAGAAGGCCCATTAGGGCTTGCCGCGCAGCAAACTGCAAGATTCCTTGAAATTCCTGTATCGAGCGGTTTTCATTCACCATTTCAGGAATTTAGCCGTTTCTTTGATTTGGCATTTTTGGTTAAACCTATTCAGCATTATCTCAAATGGTTTCATAATCATACCGCAATTACCTGTGTACCGAGTCGTGAGACTGCCGAAGCACTCCGCAAATTTGGAGTGACGTGTCCACTGGTTGTGGTGGGACGAGGGGTAGATACACAAGCCTTTTCACCTAAATGGCGTTCTGATTCCCTACGCCAGAGCTGGGGAGCTTCCAAAGAGACCCGTGTCATGTTGTATGTCGGGCGTTTATCGCCTGAAAAAGAAATACCAGTGGTGATTCAGGCATATTTCACATTGCGTCATATGCATTGTCAGGATGTGCGTCTGGTGGTGGTCGGAGATGGTCCAGACCGACAGCGCTTAGAGCAGTTGAATCATGATGCTTCGATTGTGTTTACCGGGAGTTTGCGTGGTCAACAGCTTGCTGAAGCCTATGCCAGTGCCGATGTGTTTTGCTTTGCGAGTCAGGTTGAAACCTTTGGCAATGTGGTATTGGAGGCGATGGCCAGTGGACTACCGGTTATTGCTTATGATTATGCTTGTGCACATCTACATGTACAACACGACCGAACAGGCTGGCTCAGCTCACTGGGTCTGCAAGAAGATTTAACAGCCAATATCTTAAAGTTACCAGATTATCACACACTTAGAAGAATGGGTGTGTATGCTTCACACTGTGCACAGAAGGTCGGATGGCAACATCCTGTAGAGCAGTTTGAACAGGTTCTGTATTCAATCACAAGGCAAAATAAATGACCTAATTAAAACAAGAGCGGGAGCAACATGATGAAAATCCACAATGCCAAACTCAAATTTTTAGAAATAGATTTAAAAGGCTGTGTCTACCTCAATCATCTCTCCCACTCAAATCGAATCGCTGCTTTTTTTAAAATCATTAGCCGTTTGGGGGATGGCGTGTTTTGGTATGTGATGTGTTTTGCCGCATGGGGATTTCGTGGCTTGGAATATGGGCTACAGATGCTCTATATCATTTTGGGCGGAACGTTCGGCACGCTGATTTATAAAATTCTCAAAACAAAAACTGTACGTCCAAGACCTTATCAGGTGCATCAGGTGATTCGACTGGGTGAGCGGCCGCTGGATCATTTTAGTTTTCCGTCTGGACATACCTTGCATGCGGTAATGGCAACCACGGTCTTGGGTTATGTTGCACCGCTATTATTGCTGTTGATGCTCCCTTTTACGCTGCTGGTGGCTTTATCGCGCATGATTCTGGGATTGCATTATCCAAGTGATGTCGCGGTTGGGGCAATGATCGGAGGCATGATGGCCGTGGTCATTGTGCTGAGCGCACCTTATCTCAATATTATGTTGTAAAAAATAAGTGAAAACTGGGGCGAAAGCTCGCAGATTTTTATAAATTTGCTAAAGTACAGCATTAAAGCAAATATGGTGAGAAATAGAGATGGGTTTACGTTGGACTGATACCCTCGATATCGCGATTGAACTCTACGAAGCGCATCCAGATGTGGACCCGCAGTGGATTCGTTTTACTGATTTACACGCCTGGGTATGTGCCTTGCCTGAGTTTGCAGATGACCCGACTAAATCCACAGAAGGCCTGCTGGAAGCGATTCAAATGGCATGGATTGACGAAGCGCGTTAAGTGCCCGATTGAAAAAAGCATATTTTTACAGTGTAAAAGCAGAAAAGTGCGCATTATCTCGGTATAATGCGCCAAATTTTCATGTCAACAATTGACTTAAGGAGCCTATCATGGCTATCGAACGTACTTTATCTATCGTAAAACCAGACGCAGTTGCTAAAAACCACATCGGCGACATCTTTGCTCGTTTCGAGAAAGCTGGTCTTCAAATTGTTGCAACTAAAATGAAACACTTGACTCAAGCTGAAGCTGAAGGCTTCTACGCTGAGCACAAAGAACGTGGTTTCTTTGCTGATCTTGTTGCTTTCATGACTTCTGGTCCAGTGGTTGTTTCAGTTCTTGAAGGCGAAAACGCTGTTCTTGCTCACCGTGACATCCTTGGCGCGACGAATCCTAAAGAAGCTGCTCCTGGTACAATCCGTGCAGATTTCGCTGTAAGCATCGACGAAAATGCTGCTCACGGTTCTGACTCTGTAGCATCAGCTGACCGTGAAGTTAATTACTTCTTCGCTCAAACTGAGATTGCTCCACGTACTCGTTAATTCGCAGTATTCAAACCAGATAAGTGTTATTATACTTATCTGGTTTTTTTATTCTTTGAATAATTCTTTGCTCACATATTGAGCTTCTCCTTTGATCTTTAGACATGGTTTAGGTAATACACATGAGTACTGAAGTCGTCGCTGTATCTGCAGTTTCAGCTGCACAGCAACCATCTCCGTCCACTCCCACACAGCAGAATGCTGTGGAAAAAGTGAACCTACTCGGCATGTCTCGTCCGCAAATGGAGAAATTCTTTGAGGATATGGGGGAGAAGAAGTTTCGTGCCGGGCAGGTAATGAAATGGATTCACCAATTTTTCGTGACCGATTTTGCCGAGATGACGAATATCTCGGGCAAACTGCGTGAAAAACTGGAACGTATTTGTGAAATTAAAGCGCCCGAAGTGGTGCATAAAAATTATTCTAAAGACGGTACCCGTAAATGGGTCTTCCGTGTCGGTGATGGTGACGGCTCTCTTGTCGAAACTGTATTGATTCCAGCAGAACATCGTAGTGGCCTACGTCGTACCTTGTGTATTTCGTCTCAAGTGGGCTGCGCACTAGACTGTTCATTCTGTTCAACCGGTAAACAGGGTTTTCAGCGCGATTTAGATCAGTCAGAAATCATTGGTCAGTTGTGGGTGGCGAACTATTCCTATATGGAAGATGTGCCTGTGGCAGATCGTGAACGTTCAGTCACGAATGTGGTCATGATGGGCATGGGCGAACCACTGCTTAACTACGATGCCGTACTTAATTCCATGCGCATTATGCTGGACGACTTTGCTTATGGCATGTCGAAACGTCGCGTGACCTTATCGACATCAGGTGTAGTGCCGAAAATTGATCAAATGGTCAAAGACATTGATGTTGCACTGGCCATTTCATTGCACGCACCAAATGACGAACTGCGTAATGAACTGGTGCCAATCAACAAGAAATATCCTTTAGAACAACTGATTGCGGCGTGTCAGCGTTATATTGCCAAAGATGGTAATGAAAGTTCACGTAAACACGTCACCATTGAATATGTGATGCTGGATGGTGTGAATGATCATCCTGAACATGCACAGCAAATGATTAAGCTGCTGAAGAACTTGCCGAGCAAGATTAATTTGATTCCATTCAACCCTTTCCCGCACGCGCCTTATGGGCGTTCAAGCCGTAACCGCATTATTTCTTTCCAAAAAACTTTGTCTGATGCCGGTTTTGTGTGTACGATTCGTCAGACACGCGGTGATGATATTGATGCGGCGTGTGGACAGCTTGTAGGTCAAGTGGCTGATCGTACCCGTCGTGCGGAACAGTGGAAAAAGAAAATTGCGCAGTCAAATGAGATTATGCGTTCACAAGGATAATAAGAGGTCGCCAGTTGAGAAATCTAACATCTAAAATTGCTTTGATTTCAACAGTATGTGTGTCTTTAGCTTTGGTTGCATGTCAAACGCCAGATTTGGGTCAGAAAGATCCTGAAAAAGCCACCAAAGTCCGTACCCAATTGGCGGCAGAATATTTAAGAACAGGTGACCTAGATGCAGCCAAACGTGCGCTGGATCAGGCACTCGAAACGACTCCGCGTGATTCGCAAGCGAATATGATGATGGGCGTGCTATTGCAACAGGAAGGTAGTCAGCTCAATCTTGAGAAAGCAGATGCTTATTTCAAGCGTGCGATTTCGGCAGATCCGAAAAATGCACAGGCACGCAACAACTATGGCACGTATTTATATCAGCTAGAACGCTATAATGATGCGATCGAGCAGTTTAACATTGCCGGTGCAACTTTAGGTTATGATCAGCGTTTCCGTGCACTGGAAAATATGGGACGTATTTACCTGAAAATGGGCGATGTGGTGAATGCTGAAAAATCATTCAAACAGGCGCTTCAGGCGAATCGCGATTCATATATATCAATGTTAGAGTTGTCAGAAATTTTTTATTTAAACCAGCAGTTCCCGGCAGCGACACAACTGTATCAACAGTTTGCGCGTGGTGTGGGACAGAAAAATCAGGGTGCCCGTGCGCTCTGGGTTGGCATTCGCACTGCGCGTGCCAGTGGTGATCAGTTGGGGATGCAGGTATTGGTGAACCAGTTACGTGCATTGTTTCCTGAAAGCCAGGAATACCAACGTTATTTGCAATTACAGTACAGTACTGAGGCCGTATGGAAGTAAATCCTAATTCACCTTCGAATCATTCGAGCGTAGCTCCAAATGCGTTAGGAAATATTCAACGTCCGGGCGAGTACTTGCGTCAGATTCGTCTCAATCAGCAACGTGATCTGGAAAATGTGGCCAAAGAGCTGAATATTCCGGTCAAAACCCTGACTGCACTTGAGCAGGATGAATATAAGTCTTTGCCTGAGGCGACTTTTATCAAAGGCTATTACCGGATCTATGCCAAACTTTTGGGTGTAGATGCGTCGACTATTATTCAGCGTTTTGATGAAATTTATACCAATGATACGGGTTTGTTGCCCAATCATGCGCTGAATAATTCTCCCATTAAAATCATGGGGAAATTGCCAGGTTCCAAGCGTGACCGTAACCGTAAATGGTTAAAGCGCATTTTTATTACGCTGGTCTTGCTGCTAATTTTGGGCGCACTGTTTGCCATGATTCAAAACTGGTCGAGCAGTAATTCGCAAAATAGCAGTGAAGTTTCTGGAGTCGGTGCTTCCAATATCGAGATTCTGAATCTGGATGCAGGCGCCGCACTGTCTGGCGACCAGCTAAAACTCGATTTTAACCGTCCGACCTCTGTGCATATCGTCGATTCAGCCGGTAAGGTTTTAGCGACTGGCCGTCAGGCATCGAGTTTGCAACTCAATGGTGAAGCGCCATTCCAGATTCGTCTTGATGATGCGGCAGCTGTATCACTCAGCCTGAATAATGAAAATATTTCATTGTCACCTTATACCGTAAACGGAAAAGCAGAATTCCGTTTGTCACCTTAACAGATCAAGAGTAGAGCAAAACCATGATCGTAAATCCAATTAAACGTCGTCCAACACGTAAAATTCGTGTCGGTTCAGTTTATGTGGGTGGTGATGCACCAATCAGTATCCAGTCTATGACCAATACTGAAACCTGTGATGTGGCAGCCACGGTTGCACAGATTCAGCGCTGTGTCGATGCCGGTGCAGACATCATGCGGGTTTCTGTGCCTACGATGGAAGCGGCGGCAGCCTTTGGTGAAATTCGTAAGCAGGTGAATGTGCCTTTGGTGGCGGATATTCACTTCGACTATAAAATTGCTTTGGCAGTTGCGGACTTCGGTGCAGACTGTTTGCGGATTAACCCGGGCAATATCGGCTCAGAAGCAAAGATTCGTGAAGTGGTGGCAGCAGCACGTCATAATGATATTTCAATGCGGATTGGTGTCAATGCCGGTTCACTCGAAAAAGACATTCAAAAGAAATATGGCGAGCCGACAGGCGCAGCATTGCTTGAATCTGCGATGCGTCATATCGACATTTTAGACCGTCTGGATTTTCAGGAATTTAAAATTTCAGTTAAAGCATCCAATGTGTTCCTGACCATGGATGCGTATCGTTTGCTGTCTCAGCAAATTGATAATCCGCTACATTTGGGTGTAACCGAAGCCGGTATTTACCGTACAGGTTCGGTTAAATCTGCAATCGCCTTGGGTGGTTTGCTGATGGAAGGCATTGGCGATACCATGCGTATTTCGCTTGCTGCCGAGCCTGAAGAAGAAATTAAAATCGGTTTTGATATTCTAAAATCGCTGGGTCTGCGTTCCAACGGCATTAACTTCATTGCCTGCCCAAGCTGTTCACGTCAGGAATTTAATGTGATTTCAGTGATGCAACAACTGGAAGAGCGTCTGGAAGATATCCGTACCCCGATGGATGTCTCGGTGATTGGCTGTAAAGTAAATGGGCCGGGCGAGGCTAAAGAAGCCGATATCGGTGTCGTAGGTGCAGCGCCACGTTCACTGGTGTATCGTAATGGTGAAAAAAGCCATCTAATTGATACCAATCAACTGGTTGATGAAATCGAAAATATGGTTCGTCAACGCGTTACCGAGCTTGAAGAAGCTAAATCTAAAGAAATTATTCGTACAAGTTTTTCTGAGTAGATCATGAGTTCAATCGTCGCAATCAAAGGTTTTAATGACATTCTCCCAACGCAAAGCCCAGCTTGGAGACGTCTTGAACAGCATCTGTCGGGTTTGATGGATGCTTATGGCTATCAACAAATCCGTTTGCCTATCGTTGAACAGACCAATCTGTTCAAACGTTCGATCGGTGATGCCACCGATATCGTTGAAAAAGAAATGTATACCTTTCTGGACAAAGGTAATCCGCCTGAGTCTTTGACACTACGCCCTGAAGGAACTGCAGGCTGTGTACGTGCCATGCTGGAGCATAATCTGCTTCGTGGTGCGACTCCTCGCGTCTGGTATATCGGGCCAATGTTCCGTTATGAAAAACCACAGAAAGGCCGTTACCGTCAGTTCCACCAGTTTGGTGTAGAAACCTTTGGTGTGGCGACTCCAGACATGGATGCAGAGCTGATTTTGATGACTGCACGTCTGTGGAAACGTATGGGCGTTGCGGACAAGGTTCAACTTGAATTAAATACTTTAGGCGAATCGGATGAACGTGCAGCCTATCGTGCAGCCTTGGTTGAATTTTTAGAGTCACATAAAGCCGATCTGGACGAAGATTCTCAGCGCCGTCTGACCACAAATCCACTGCGTATTCTGGATTCTAAAGATGCCAAAACCCAAAGCATCCTAGAAAATGCACCGAAACTGCATGACTTTATGGGTGAAGAAACTCTGGCGCATTTTGCCCAGTTACAACAGTACCTGACTGATGCCGGCGTGAGTTTTGTGATCAACCAAAAACTGGTACGTGGCTTAGACTACTACAACAAAACTGTCTTTGAATGGACCACAACACATTTAGGTTCACAAGGAACCGTGTGTGCCGGTGGCCGTTATGACGGTCTTGTTGGTCAATTGAAGGGCAAGCCTGATCAGTCTGTACCTGCGGTTGGTTTTGCCATGGGTATCGAACGTTTATTGCTTCTGCTTGAACAGGTTGAAGACAATACACCAACGCGTGATTGTGAAGTATTCCTGGTGGCTGAACCGGCTTCTCAAGGTCAAGCCTTGGTCATTGCTGAACAGATCCGTGATCAGCTTGAAGCAGCGGGGAGTCAGGTGCGTTTGAAAGTGGGCTCTCAAGGTTCAATGAAGTCGCAAATGAAAAAGGCTGATCAGGCCGGTGCTTTATTTGCTGCGATTTTAGGTGAGCGTGAACTTGAAGCGCAGACTTTTACAGTGAAAGAACTGGCAACCGCAGAGCAATCGAATGTGCCATTTACGGACTTCGTTGCATTTTTTAGTGCTAAAATTTCTTTAAAATAATCGATAAAACATCAGGAAAAGGGTAGTCTCATGAGCGCAGTGGGTGATGAACAGTTTGAAAGCTTAAAATCCTTTACGAAGAAGTATGGTTCTTCGATCATTACAGGGATTTTGATTGCGCTGATTGCCTTTTTTGGATGGGAATATTGGCAGAAGAAAAACCTGGCAGAGTCGCAAATGCACACTGCCAAGGTTCAGCAGTTGATGGATGATGCACAGGCGACGCAGGGCGATGCCTTTGCCAAGCTGTCTGAAACTGCGGACAAAATTGTCAAAGAAGCACCAGATTCAGCTCAGGCCATTCAGACTCAGCTGGTCATGGCGAAACTGGCCTATGACAAAGAAGATTATGCTGCGGCTGAGAAAGCGCTACAAAAAGTTGAAAACTCGACACTAGACGATAAAGGTCTGGTTCAGGTGGTCAAACTTCGTCTGGCTTATGCGCAACTGGCACAGAAAAAATATGATGCTGCATTGAAAACTTTAGAAGCAGTGACTGAACCTGCGTTTAAAGCAACGGCCGATGAAGCACGTGGCGATATCTATGTTGCCAAAAATGATATTGAAAATGCGAAAAAAGTATATCAAAGTGCATGGGATGCCTTGATTGAACGTAAAGAAGAACGTCAGATTTTACAAATTAAGCTCGAAAGCGTAGGCGTGTTGGTCGATGATCCGGAAATCGAACGCCCAATTATAGAAACACAAGCGGAAGAAGCTGCATGAATAGAAAATACAAAATTACCTGTGCCTTGACTGTTTTAACGCTTGCACTGGCTGGCTGTGCAGGTAAAACAAATAAAGTTCCAGAAGTAAAACCGAACCCACTTCCAAAACTGACCCAAGCCAAAACACTGGTTCCTGTATTTTCCACCAGTGTATCTGCGACAGATGCTGCCGATCCATTGCGTTTACGTCTGGATGCAGACAATGGTGTGGTTTTTGCGATTGATCCAAAAGGCGAGGTGTCTGCATTTAAGGGCAAACAGCGTCTCTGGCAGAAAAAAGTCAGCAAAGATAATCTAAGTTCTGGTGTTGAAGCGGCCGAGGGTCTGGTTGTTGTCGGTAGCCAGAAGGGCCAACTGTTTGCACTCGATCAGCAAACCGGTGAGCAAAAATGGACTGCACAATTGACGGGTGCTTTACTGGCGCCTTCACTGATTCATGCAGGTCGTGTGATTAGTGTGAGCAATGACGGTATGGTCTATGCGCATGAAGTGGCAAGCGGTGCACAAGTTTGGACTTATAACCTGCCTAATGTACAATTCAGCCTGCGTGGTATGGCGGCTCCTGTGCCATTAGATGCGCGTAATGTGCTGATTGCATCTTCAAATGCGTATATTTATGCACTGGATGCCTTAAGTGGCGTACCAAAGTTACAGCGTCGTGTCGCCGTGTCGGATGGCCGTTCTGATATTCAGCGTCTGGTCGATATTGACGGTGAGCCGGTCGTTGCAGGCCAGTTTGTGGTGACGACCAGTTATCAAGGTCAGGTGACTGTACTGGACTTGGCTTCACAGCAAGTCATCTGGAGTGAAGATGCCAGCAGCATCCAGCGTCCAGAAGTTGTCGGCAATGGCGTATTCGTGGCGCAAACTGATGGCAAAATTAAAGCTTTTGAGATTAGCTCGGGTCAACCGCTTTGGGAAAATGATCAATTGTTGAATCGTCAGCTCAGTAATCCAGTGATGTTAGGCACGGATTTGGTGGTCGGTGATCTGGATGGTGTGTTGCACCTGATTGATCCGCGTACCGGACAAATTACTGGTCGTTCGAAAACCTCTGGTGAAGTGCGTAACTTACGCGTGATCGACAACCAGCTTTATGTTTCTACACGCAAGGGCGCATTAAGCATTTGGCAGAACCGTTAATTTTAACGAGCCTTATGTTAAACTAGCCGCAACCGTATTTTTGTGAACGCGGGGTGATTGAAAAATCAATGCCCCGTGTTTTTATTTAGGGTATTTTTCCCCTTATATCTTCCTATACTTTCTGATGTTCAGGCCACTTTGACTGCCTGATTATTGAATAAAGGTTACTCTATGAAACCCGTAATTGCGCTCATTGGTCGTCCGAACGTCGGAAAATCAACTCTGTTCAATCAGATTACCAAGAGCCGTGACGCATTGGTGGCAGACTTTGCTGGTCTGACACGCGACCGTAAATATGGCGATGCAACCTATCAAAATAAATCTTTCATTGTGGTTGATACCGGTGGTATTGGTGAAAATGAAGGCGGTATTGACTCGTACATGGCAGAGCAATCTAAAACTGCCATTCATGAAGCCGATATTATCATTTTTGTGGTCGACGCGCGTGCCGGACTGCTGGCTTCCGATGAGCAGATTGCGCGTGAACTGCGTACTTTAGGTAAAAAGGTCTTTCTGGCGGCCAATAAAGTCGATGGCGTACATGCTGAAGCTGCCTTGGTTGAATTCTACAAACTGGGCATGGGCGAGCCGCTACAAGTTGCTGCCAGCCATGGTCGTGGTGTTCAGCAAATGCTGGAAGACGTGCTTGCCGATGTACCGGAAGATGAAAACCCGGAAGAGCATGATAAAAACACTGGTCTGCGTTTAGCGATTATTGGTCGTCCAAACGTGGGTAAATCTACGCTGGTGAACCGTTTGCTCGGCGAAGAGCGTGTGGTGGCATTTGACCAGCCGGGTACAACACGTGACTCGATTTATATTCCATTCGAGCGTGATGGCCGTCAATATACCCTGATTGATACTGCAGGGGTGCGTCGTAAAGGTAAAGTGGATGAAATGATTGAGAAATTCTCGATTGTTAAAACTTTGCAGGCGATGAAAGATGCCAACGTGATTGTGGTTGTGGTCGATGCACGTGATGGTATTGTAGAGCAAGATTTGCATCTGATTGGCTATGCGCTTGAAGCCGGTCGTGCCATGGTCATTGCTGTCAACAAATGGGATAACATGACTGAATATGATCGCAAGCAATGTAAGCTCGATGTAGAGCGTCGCTTCGATTTCATTCCATGGGCAAAAGTGCATTTGATTTCTGCATTGCATGGAACGGGTGTAGGTGAGCTTTATCCTTCGATTCACCGTGCCTATGATTCATCTCGTTTGAAAGTATCACCGGCAAAAATCACCCAGATTTTAAATGATGCAACAGATGCCCACCAACCGCCTATGGTTCAGGGTCGTCGTATTAAAATGCGTTATGCGCATATGGGCGGACAGAATCCACCAACCATCGTGATCCATGGTAACAAGGTCGATAAAACCCCTGCGGATTACCGTCGTTATCTTGAAAACGTATTCCGTAAAGTATACAAGCTTGAAGGTACGCCGATTAAAATCGAGTTTAAAACCTCTGAAAACCCGTTTGAAGGGCGTAAGACGGTGATGGATGAGCGTATTGCAGCGCGTAAACGTCGTTATGTACAGAAGTTCAAGAAAGCCGAGAAGAAATTTAAACGTTAATTTCTTTTTTTAGTTTTCGATAAAAAGCCTGCTGATGCAGGCTTTTTCGTTTTTTGTGAAAAATATAAAAATGTATTTGTGATAAAGCTTAATTCTGATTTTAGCAAAAATAAAAATTTTCTTTTTTTCTAGTCATTTAGTATAAGTATCAATTTAATATTTATGTAATATGTATTATATTTGTTTTAAATTGTTAACTCAGTCGCAAGAATGAAAGCTGGCTGAAAAAGATCATAAGAAATTACTGTCTCGATTGGGGTGGTGTGAGGGGAACATGAAAAAAACTGCATTGGCTTTAATCTGTATGATGGGCCTGCCAAGCCTCGCGTGTGCTGAAATGATCAAAGTAAATGGTGAGGGCAGTAGCCCTATTATTAAAAAAGATCCGGTAGGAACACGTAATCAAGCATTGAATAATGCAAAAATTGATGCAGTCATTGCTTTAATCAAAAAAATTAATGGCCCTCAAGCCATGCAGGATGCTCAGCCTCATCTAACAGATATTGTGAAACAAGTTGATAATGGCTACGTGTTTAATCGTGGCAGCCAAACTAATAGTAATAAAGAATTGGTCACCTCTATTTCAATTGAAATGGATGATCAGGAGTTTCGCCAGATCTTAAATGACCTGGGTTTATCCAAAAAGAATAGCCGAACCAGTCCGATCATGATCGTGATGGATGAATATTTCGGTGTGCCGCGTGATAACTCTAAACCGGTCAAAGAATTTACCTCGTACTTCTCTGATAAAAGCTATGCTTATGATGAAAAGGCCAGCTATGATGCCAAAGAAAGTGCCAAAGCGAGCGAGAGTTCATCATATTCATCGAAAGGAAAGTCATCAGCTGCATCTGGTTATGCATATGATAATTATTATGGTGCGGGTGTAGGAGTCGCAGCACGTTCAGCAAGTCACAATAATTCAGGTAAATCTTCAGCTTCAGCGAGTTATAACGCCAGTGAGTCAGCACGTTATAGCCAGTCTGAACGCCAAAATGATATTCAAAACTTTGTAAAATATGTGGAATATCAGACTCCATCTACAAAGCCAGAGCGTGAAAACCATACACTGAATGCAATTGCAGGCTCAGCATCTAAATACGATCTACGTTTAATGGATTCGGATCTATTCCGTAGCCGTTATTTAAAAGGCAAGAGTATGTCCATTCAGCAATTGCTGAGTGATGCAGAATTGGCAAAACTTGCAGTTGCTGCACGTCAGGAAAAAGCAGACTGGTTTATGGTCGGTAGCTCCTATATTTATGACCGTGGTCGTTCAGGTGCAACCGGCCAGTTTGTGTGTGATGGTGCTGTCAGCTATAAAATTTATTCAGTCGATGATGGCACGCTGATGGGCGGTGATACCCGCACGGAATCATCAACGGCTGCAACGACAGATTCGTGTCGTACCAATGTTGCCGGTAAACTGGGCGAAATGACCTTGTCCGAAGTCGGTCCACAAATTCTTTCCTATTCGAAAAACCGTAGCATGTATGGTAAGGAAATTACCCTTTTTGTAAAAAGTGTATCGGGTAGCGTATCTAGCCGCTTAGGAGATGATCTCTATGTGGCTTTAGATGAGATGGACGGCGCAGAAAATATCGATATACGTACCCAGGATGGCAAGCTGGTCGAGATGACCATGACTTATAAAAGTGAAAAGCCATTGAGTGCTGAACTGGCCAAAGCTTTACGCCGGGTAAATCCTGTGCTGTCTAATGCAGAACGTTTGCAAGCAGGGAATACCATTACCTTATGTATTGGCGGTACCCAATGCAAATAAGCATGAAAAAAATTACTCTTGCCATGGCCCTGATGGGTACTGCTGCAAGTGTGCAGGCCAATATTCAGGTTTTTCCGGCTAAAGGAATTTATGGCTTGGAATTGCCTTGTCGTCAATCGGCAGATCATATAGAAGCAAATGCCTCCTCGATTTCCTGTGACTTTAGCAAGGCTGTGTCGAACGAGGTGATCCGTAAACAAGTTGCACAGACTTTTGAGCAGCAGTTGAAACAGGTTTTGCAAGATCAGGTGGTGGCTTCAATTTCCCAGCAGAATAAACATCGAAGCTATGTGGCTTCTCTGGAAGTTTTGCGTGCTAGTGAATATGTGGTGCAAAAGGAATCTACAGCCGAGATTTTTCTGCCAGTCACCTTAAGCTTAAAATTGACCAATGTTCTATCTGGGGAAGTGATTTATACCGATAGTGCTACCTTGTCACAGCCTATTCAGGTGTTGTCGACCGAGATTCGGACTGTTGCAACACGTCAAGCCGTCCAGCAGAAGTTTCAAAGCAGTTTGCTGAGCTTGACCCAGCAACTCACTCAGGATCTCCAGAAGAAATTCAAGGTGTCTGAAGTACAGACCAAGGTGATTGATCGCTGGAAATCCTATCTGATTTTAGATAAAGGCTTCAATCAAGGCATTGCCAAAGACGATGAACTCAGTTCGGATTCCGGAGATTTGATTAGAGTTGTACATGCCGATAGTGATTATGCAGTGGCATTACCGGTGTTGATGAGTGGCACTTCAAGCCAGTTTAGCAAGATTTCGGCAAATACCCGTCAGGCGCTGAATAAGCCTAAAGCTTTGGTCGTAGATGTATTGACCTACCAAGGTGAATCAAAAGACCTGATTGAGCAGATTTTTTCTGATGCCATCGGGGAGAATGCATCATTTACCCTTACGCCGGTGAATAAACGTTACAGCACTTTGGCACAAAGTGTCAGTGAGCAGACGGGGTTAAGCAATCAGGAAACCCAGCACCAGCGCGAACTACCAGAATTTTTTATTCGTATTAATGTGATCCCTGTGATTGGCTATCAGCAACAAGTCGGCAAGATGACCCAGCAGCAAGTGGTACATAGCGAAGTTTTTGCTGAGATGATTGATCGTTCGGGACGTGTGATTTATTCCGCGCATGCGACTGATGAAATAAGTGAAACCATTTCACAAGGTATGGGTTTTTCACTCGGTACGCGTAAAGAAGTGGCACTCAAAAATGCTTTGGTGAAATTAGGTCAGCAATTTCAGAAAGGGATTCAATTTACCCGTTCCGATTTGCAGGTATCGAGCGGGGGGAGCGATACCATCACGATTCAGGATACGGGTGAGCGCTTGACCACAGGCATGAAAATTCATGTCTATAACCGTGAAAAAGTTGCACAACGTCAAGTATTGATTCCCACTTGGGAAGCTACAGTGGTTGAGCGTCAGGGCAATAAAGTTAAAGCACAGCTTGATTTTCCTGTGAGTGGAAATGATCGTCTACCGGTACGTTCAGGAGACAGCATCTTGGTGGATAGTCACGCTGCTGTCGGTGACTCAAAACTTGCCCGGGTGCTTTGTTCAAATCTGCATACTGAACAGGTTGGAGAGATTCCGTTTTATGGATTTGGGCCACTGATTTACCACGCGTTTACCAGTCAATCCAAGCGTCCGTTTTATGCGACAGGTTCAGGGTTTAAAGGGCAGACCAGTTTAAAAACATCTATTGTAAAAATGACTGAAAATGCGGGCTTTAAAAAACAGCTGGATTTGAAACTGTATGTGCCAAAAGAAGAGTGTTTACAGCCAGCATTTAAGATTCAGGTTCAAGAAGATTCCATCAAATGCAATGCAGATCAATCCATCTGCGATGCCACTTTGGTATTGGCAGGAGGAGCACGCCGTTTTAATGAAAAACAGGAGCGGGTCGGTGCTGTAGGTTTGCAACAGGAAGTTAATTTAAAAGGCATAAATACTGCTCATCGTCATGCCATGTACAACATTCAAATGTTTAAAGCATTACCAAAAATTTTAAATCAGATCGTGCAAAAAGCCGATTCAGGGCAGTAAGGAATTATGAGGGGAAATACTATGAAAAAAATCGTAAGCATATTGATATTAGGAAGTGCTGTATTGACATCACAAAGTCATGCAGGTTTTGGAACACTCAGTGGTCTGGCCTCAAAAGTAGTGGAAACAACAACAGGTACATCTTCACAAAATCTGGATTTAGCCGGTTTTTTTAAGCAGGCACAAGCAACCAATGCCATGTTTATTCAGAGTCGTACAGCATTGGCAACCTTATTTGCTGAGCGAAAAGACAGCGAAGAGCTGAAAACCAAGTTGAATAGCTTGAAAACCACTTCTGATGTCAAAGAAAAAGAAGCGATCCAGAAAGAAATTACCAAGCTAACCAATGCGGTTCTGGAAGCTTCGAAAAAAGATGAAGCTGCGACACTTGAGCGTATTAATGCATTAAATACCAGCCAGAAACAGCATTTAATGAACTCACTGACAAACTTTGCCATTGCTGGTCTGTCTGCACGCGAACTGGTCGTAAATAGTAAGCAGGTGTCTATGCAATTGCTGAGCAATCCAAGTACTATCAGCAATAGTGGCATGTCTTTTATGGATGCCAAAGGTCTGCTTAGCGATGTCACCGGCATTGCCAAAAACTCGACTATGGCATTGGTTGAGTATCCACAACTGATGAAAAAAGCTGGCTTGAACTTTAAGGCCCCAGAATCTGCTGCAGCAAAACCTGTCGATATTTCAGATTCAATTTAAGACAGATAAAGCTAGCCTGTTTTCGAACAGGCTTTCTTTTTTTATCTAGCGACGTAAAATGAAAAAAGTCAAACTGTTTTCAAGAGCTCTCCATTGTCGCGTAATATTCACATTTATTTGCAAAAAATAGATCAGTTCTTTTCAATGGAACTTCATCAATCACGTGTAGAGCAAATCAAATTTCGTAAACATGCGATCTATGCCTATCGTAACCAATTGCTTTCAGATCAACTTAATTATCTTATCCAGTCTTCAGATTTTAGCATTACTGAATTCGGCAAACCCTATCTCCACACTCATCCAGACTTCAACTTTAACCATAGCCATAGTCAAAATTTCTATGCTCTGGCAACGAGCAATAATGTCCAAAATTTGGGAATTGATATTGAAGAGCTGAGCCGTAAGGTTCGATTTGAAGCCATGGCACAACATGCCTTTCATCCTGAAGAGCTTAAACAGTGGCAGGCACTGGACTATGATTCCGAATACTGGTTTAAGGTCTGGACCACCAAGGAAGCTGTATTAAAGGCCTCAGGACTGGGCATACGCATCAACCTGAATGAGTTAAATACCCAGATTCATCCAGATCAGAATGGTGGAAGATGTGAACATCCAGAGATCGGCGTCTATGCCTATCAAAATTATAATATGGCAGGATGTATGCTCACCGTGGCCTGGCAAAGTGAGCATTCATGCAAGGGTTTCAGATTTCCGCTAATCCAGATTCACCAATCTGTTTAAAGCAGCAGAGTAGAAATAGACTCTATTGTCTGGCAATCAACAGGTTGCTGATTCGGTTCACAAACTGTGGACTCATACGTGATAGATGAAATAAAAATTTACTTTTTAATCCAACCGGATGGTGCGTAGCGTGCCAGATAGAGTCTTTAAGCTGTACCAGTTTCAGAATATCTTGTGCGACATCCTCTGCTTTCAAATGTACGCCCATTTTTTTAATACTTTCTGCCTGCATATCTTTCACCATGGCTGTACCGACGAAAAGTGGCATCACATCAAGCACCCGAATCCCATAGGGTTGCCATTCAATATCCAGACTTTCAGTCAGACCGCGCACGGCAAATTTACTGGTCGCATAAGAGGCTAAATCGGCCTGTCCATAAATGGCGGATGCCGAAGATAAATTAATGACACGAGCAAATGAAGATTCTTTTAAATAAGGGAAAGTGGCATGACAGCCATTGAGGAGGCCTTTAACATTAATATCCAGCGTGCGATGATGCGCTGCAATTGTGGTGTCTTCAAAAGGCCCTGAATATAAAATTCCGGCATTATTCACCAGAATATTGATTTCACCGGCCCAGGCTGAAAACTCCGCCAAAGCTGTTTCCCAGGAAGCATAGTCTGCCACATCCAGAAAGCCAGCTTTGGCATGTTCGCCCAGTTGCTGGGCCAGCTGTTCGGCCTGTGCCACATTGATATCATAAATACCGACTTTATAGCCGTGCTGGTAAAATAGCATGGCTGTCGCGGCGCCAATTCCTTGTGCTGCCCCACTAATCAATATACTGTGCATGTGCTTGATCTCCTTATTGTCTTTTTTTCTTGAGCATAACAAGAAACAGGCAGATTGACGCGACTATTTGGTAAAGAAGAGGTTTTAAAAGTGGAACAATTGCTTAATATCATGCGTGAATTACGTAAAAAATGTCCATGGGATCAGCAGCAGACTCCCGAATCTCTGACCCAATATGCGATTGAAGAAGCTTATGAAGTAGAAGCTGCGGTACGTTCTGGAAATGTTGACGAGATTCGCGATGAGCTGGGCGATCTGCTGTTACAGGTGGTGTTCCAGTCGCAAATGTACAGCGAGCAGGGCGCTTTTGATTTTCAGGATGTGGTGCAGGCCATTAGCAACAAACTCATCCGCCGTCATCCGCATGTATTTCAGGCTGAACAGTTTGCAAAATTGAGCCCGGAAGATGTCTCTCAGCTCTGGCAAGAAATTAAACAGCAAGAAAAGCAGGGCAAGCCACGTTCCCGTTTAGATGAGGTCAAGCATGCACCGGCCTTGGTACAGGCAGATGAAATCCAGAAAAATGTCGCGAAAATTGGTTTTGATTTTCCCGATGTCACTGGGGCATATGACAAAGTAGAAGAAGAGCTGGCCGAGTTAAAAGAAGCTTTGGCAAGCCAGAATTCCGATGAAATACAGGAAGAATTTGGTGACTGCTTATTTTCTCTGGTCAATGTTGGCCGTAAACTTGGAATCTCGAGTGAAATGGCATTATTAGGCACGATCCATAAGTTTCGTACTCGATTTGCCTTGATGGAACATCAGGCGGAAAAACAACAACTCAATATAGACCGCTTGTCACTGGCTGAATTGGATCAGCTCTGGGAACAGGCCAAATTAGAATTAAAACAAAGAGCGGCGCATGAACAAACAACAACATCGAACAAGTCCGGCGTGGATTAATCTTCTTCTGGGTTTATGGCTAGGCTATATTGCTATTGGAACTGCACATGCAACTGCGACCGATTATATGGAATGGAAGACCAGACAACAGCAACATGATGCGCGGCTCAAACAACAGAATGCATCGACTAAAGCAGATCACTATCTGGCAAAACCGGCACTTTCGGTACAAGCGACAGGTGATAGAATTAGTTTAAATAGTGCAAATATTGAACAATTGCAACAGTTGCATGGCGTGGGACAAAAGAAAGCCCAAGCCATTGTTGAGTATCGGCAGAAAAATGGGAAATTTAAAAGCATTGAAGATATTCAGCTGGTCAAAGGCATTGGGCCGGCATTATTTGCCAAAAACAAGGCCAGACTCGCGTTGTGAATAGACTGAATTGATGCAAAATACAGAATCAATCTGAGCGGCAGGATTGACATAATCAAATTGCCCTTTAGTCGTGTAAGCGATATGATTAGCGTCATCTTAGAATTTTACGTTCAGACGTAGGAGACAGCGTCTTTTGCAAACTTTGCGCGCGTCAAAATGTGGTTTATCAACCGCTCAATTACCTTCTTATATTCTCGATGTGATTGATGCCTTAAACAAGGCAGGCTATGAAGCTTATATCGTGGGTGGTGGTGTTCGAGATCTGATGTTAGGTTTGAATCCTAAAGATTTCGATGCAGTTACCAATGCAACCCCGGCTCAGGTCAAGGAGGTATTCGGACGACGTTGTCGAATTATCGGACGGCGTTTTGAACTGGCGCATGTCTATTCAGGGCGGGAACTGGTTGAAGTGGCCACTTTCCGGGCACCTCCAAAAAAAGCAGTCACCTCGGCCGCGGGGATGATTCTGCGTGATAATAACTGGGGCAGCATCGAGCAGGATTTTGCCCGTCGCGACTTCTCGATCAATGCAATGTATTACCAGCCGCGTAAAGCGATTGTGCTGGATTTCTGCAATGCTGTAGATGATATTCACAGCAAAACTTTACGTTTGCTCGGTGATCCGGCCTTAAGATTTGAAGAAGATCCGGTGCGGATGTTACGTACTTTACGTTTTGCTGCCAAATTGAATTTCAATATTGATGAAGCAATTCTGGATATCTTTACTCCGGAAATGACCCAGTTACTGCGTGATGTTTCTCCGCACCGGCTCTATGATGAGTCGCAGAAATTATTCACCATGGGGCATCTGAATCGTGTGCTGCCCATGCTGATCGATTTTGGAATCTGGCCTCAGCTCTTTGCCGATATCAAACCTGAGATCACGCCATTTATGGAACGTGCTGCGAAAAATACCGATCAGCGTATTTCGATTGGCAAGACCATTAACCCCGCGTTTTTCTATGCGGTACTGTTGTGGCAGCCATTCCTCGAGCGTTGTGAGTTTTATCTGAATAAAGGCGTGGTCGCAGCAGAAGCACGTGCCCAAGCGGGTCTGGATGTTTTGAAACGTCAGGCAACCCGAACCATTATTCCTCGCTTCGCCGAGACTTTCATTCGTGAAGTCTGGGAAATGCAGACCCGTTTGCTGAATCCAAAACCGCAACAAATTGAGGCCTTGTCTAGTCATGCGCGTTTCCGTGCCGGATTTGACTTTTTACTGTTGCGTGAAAAATCAGGTGATGCGACTGCACAAGGCATGGGCAGCTGGTGGGATGCCTACCAGCAAATGAGCGGTGACGAGAAAGAGCGGGCGATTAGCCAGTACAACCGTCAGCGTGCCAAGAACCGTCGTAAGGCCACTCAAGAAGAACATCTGGAACAGAAACTGACGGCACAACAGGATCTCGCCGAGATTGAGCCTTTAGTCAATGAACCTGAACCACGTAACCGCCGGGTGCGTAAAGCCAAGTTTGAAGATAAGGCGAAAGCCCTGTCACATGTGGCAGCCAGTGCCAGTGGTGAAATTGGCGCAGATCATCCGATTATGAAACGTAAGCGGGTGCAACGTGATTTAAGCCAGGTGGTGTTTGGGCCAACACAATGATCGTGACGTATATTGGCCTGGGCAGTAACCTGGGCGATTCACGCCAGATTTTGGCAGAAGCTGTACAGAAACTGGCGACATTGGGTCAGGTAAAAACTTCACATCTGTATCAAAGTCCACCGATGGGGCCACAGGATCAGCCAAATTATCTGAATACTGTGGTGCAGTTGAATACTGATCTGGCAGCATTAGAGCTCCTCGATCGTCTGCAAGCCTTCGAGCAGGAAGCCGGTCGGGTACGTTTGCGTCATTGGGGCGAGCGTACGCTGGATCTGGACTTGCTGATCTACGGAGATGAACAGATACAGAATCAACGCCTGACTGTACCGCATGTCGGCGTGTTAGAGCGTGATTTCGTACTCATTCCGTTGCTGGACATTGATGCTGAAATACAGGTTCATGCTACATCCTTAAAAGACCTGGACATCGTCAAGCAATCGACCTTAACGGTACTCGATGACACAAACTGGGCAAATATTTAATTTTTGAGTTATGGGTATGTTCGCGAGAACTTCAATCATAGAGGAACATCTTCATGGTCAGTCTGAGTGACTTAAGACGCTTCAAAGCAGATGGACGCAAATTTTCATGTCTGACTTGCTATGATGCCAGTATGGCCAAAGCCATGGAAATTGCAGAAGTAGACAGTATTCTGATTGGCGACTCTTTGGGAATGTCAATTCAGGGCCGCGATTCGACTTTGCCAGTGACTGTTGCAGATATGGCCTATCATACCGCTGCGGTACGCCGTGGTAACCAGCATGCCTTTATCATGACTGACTTGCCGTTTATGAGTTATGCCACCTTAAATGATGCCTTGCAAAGTTCCAAAACCGTGATGCAGGCCGGTGCGCAAATGGTGAAAATGGAAGGCGGTGCATGGCTGGCAGAAACCGTACAGGTGCTGACCCGTAACGGTATTCCAGTCTGTGTGCACTTGGGATTAACGCCGCAATCGGTACATGTCTTTGGCGGTTATAAGCTGCAAGCCCGTACCCGTGCAGCAGCGGATCAACTGATTGCAGACTGTAAAGCAGTGGTTGATGCAGGTGCTGCACTATTGCTACTTGAATGCGTACCGGCACAATTGGGTCAGGAAATCACAGAACTGTTTCCACAAATTCCGGTGATTGGCATTGGCGCAGGCGCAGCCACTGATGGTCAGGTCTTGGTAGTACAAGACATGCTGGGTTTAACCTTTGGCCATACTGCAAAATTTGTCCGTAATTTTATGCAGGAACAATCGGGTGCTACTGCCATTCTGGATGCTTTTAAAGCTTATCATGCTGCAGTTTTAGATGGATCTTTCCCGGCACCAGCACAAACTTTTCAGGTTGAATTGTAAGATGAAAACAGAAACCACCATTCAGGGACTCGCGGCCTCACTTAATCCGGCACGTGCCAACCGCAAGATTATTGGTTTTGTACCCACCATGGGCAATCTGCATCAGGGTCATTTAAATCTGGTACGTGAAGCGCGTAAGCTGTGTGATGTGGTGGTGGTCAGTATCTTTGTCAATCCGATCCAGTTTGGACCCAATGAAGATTTTGATAACTACCCGCGTACGCTGGAGCAGGACCAGCAGCTTTTGGCAGACGTCGGTTGTGATATCGTCTTCGCGCCAACGGTTGAGCAAATGTATGGTAAAAAACCGCGTCTGACCAATATCAGTGTCTCTGACATTACTGATGACTTGTGTGGTTTGCAGCGCCCCGGCCATTTTGATGGTGTGGCGGTGGTGGTGACCAAATTGTTTAACATTGTTCAGCCAAACTATGCTTTCTTTGGGCAAAAAGATTATCAGCAGTTGGCAGTGATTCGCCAGTTTGTACAAGACCTGAATATTCCACTAGAAGTGATTGGCGTGCCAATTGCCCGTGCAGAAGATGGTTTAGCCTTAAGTTCTCGAAATGGTTACCTAAGCCAAGAGCATCGTGCAATCGCACCGGTCATTTATCAAAGCTTACAAAAGGCTGAACAGCAGCTCCATGCTGCGATTGAACTGGATACGGTATTGGCCGAGCTTCGCCAGACTTTAACAGATGTCGGGTTTGTCGTAGACTATGTTGAAGCACGAACGCCAGAATTAAAAAAAATTCATACGTTTAATCAAGATGTTGTGTTATTTGTAGCTGCAAAGATAGGTAATACACGTCTGATCGATAACCTGCAGGTCAAATACACTGCCGGATAGGATGAAAGGGTAGCATGTATGAAGCGCATTTTAATTGTCACGGGACAATCTGGTTCAGGTAAATCATCTGCATTGCAGGTGCTTGAGGATCTGGGTTATTACTGTATTGATAATCTGCCTTTGGCATTGCTTCCCGAAATCGTGGCGAAACTGCACAGTGAGAACAATCTGGAACAGTTGGCTTTGGGGGTCGATGTACGCAGTACCCGTGCCGATTTGCAAGAATTTGATCATGTCTTTGAACAGCTACAACAGCATGGCTCGGTTGATATTATCTATCTGACCACGCAGGATCAGGAACTGATTGCGCGCTTTAGTGCCTCGCGTCGGCCGCATCCTCTAGCTTCGCGCTTTAAGAGTCTGAACGAGTGCATTCAGGAAGAAAAAATCCTGCTAATGCCCATCCAGCTGCGTTCTACCGTGCACATCGATACTACAGATAAAAGCGTGCATGACCTGAAACATACCTTATTGACCAAGTTGGGACAGACCGATAACCTGATCCTGATTTTGCAGTCTTTTGGTTATAAGCATGGCATTCCACTGGATGCCGATTATGTCTTTGATGTCCGGCATTTGCCGAATCCGCATTGGGAACTGGAATTACGCAAATTTTCAGGACTCGATCAACCGGTGCAGGAGTTTTTGCAAAAGAGCGATCAGGTCGAAGATATGTTTAATGATATTTACCATTTTCTGGACAAATGGTTGCCAACCTTTTCTGAAGGGCATCGTCATTATATGACTGTGTCAATTGGCTGTACCGGTGGCCAGCATCGTTCTGTTTACATTGTGGATAGACTAAAAAAAGCCCTTGAGGCAAAATGGTCTATTCAAGTCCTCCATCGAGAAATGAAGCACTGGTCATGATTGATACCACTGTTGACGTAATTAATAAACTGGGTTTACATGCACGCGCATCTGGTAAACTTATAGAAGTGACTACCAAATTTCGTTCCAGTATCCAGATTGGAAAAACGGACAAACTGGTAGATGCAAAAAATATCATGTCCTTGCTGATGCTCGGTGCGGGCAAAGGAACAACTTTACGCTTGGTGATTGAAGGAGCGGATGAGGACAAAGCCTTATCTGAAATTCAGGCACTATTTGCAGCAAAATTTTATGAGGCAGATTAATCGTGGCACGTCGACCGAACAGTTTAACTGAAGAAGATTTTGATTCTTTAGAGGGACGCGCAAGTAAAACCGAACAGAAAAAAGCAGTCCAGCGTATGGCGGCTTTGGGTGCACAGCTGGCTGAGCTGAGTGCTAAACAAATTAAAAACTTGCCTGTTGAAGAGCGTTTGATTGAAGCATTGCTCGATGTACAGGAATTTACCTCACATGAAGCACGTCGCCGTCAATTTTCACGTATTGGTAAATTACTGCGCAATGAAAATGAAACGGTGATTTTATCTTATTTAACACCAAAACAAGGTCTTAAAAAGACAGCCCAATTACAGCGTTGGGTCGATCGAATTGTCAAAGATGGTGACCCAGCCATTAATGAATTTACCAAAACCTATAATGCCACAGAGCGTCATACCTTGCGTCAGCATTATCTTCGCGTACACCGTGATTTAAAGAATCAGGCACCTGAAGCAGAGGTCAATGCGTCTAAGTTAAAGTTATTTAACTATGTACAGCAAGTGGCGTTAATTTCAGACAATTAATTCTTCGTTAAAAAGCGGTCTTTTTAGGCCGCTTTTTTTGTCTTTACCTTAAGTGCGCTGTTCCTTGTGTAAAAAATACCCTGAATTGGATTCATTCGTCCTCAGCATGAAATTTCCATTTTTAATGTAAGCTTGAGTGATAAAAAATCACAAAATTTTCGCAATTAATTTGTTAAAGACTGTAATTTCTTTACAATTCAAAGGCTATCTTTCAGACAGTTTTTTTGAGACTTTAAGTTGAGACTCAAGATCATTGTTAAGTATTTTTTAAAAATAAAAAATGAATTTTGAGCGTTATTAGAGAGTGAAGCCAATCTAATTTATTTTTTTAAACGAAATTTAAATTTATATAGTTGAAAAACCATTAACTTTTATTTAAAAGGGGATAAAAATCGATGCTGAGTATTTTTTGGTCAAGAGTGTGTTAAAGTAAATACAAATAAACATGCTTCATTTTAGCTTAGATATTGAGTTTCAAATACTTAAGCAGACTTTTTTTGAAGATTAAATTTTCAAGTTATTCTTAATTAATTAAATATCAGTGCCTTGCGGTTATGAGTGTATTTGGATAGAAACAGATTAACAAATCCTTTAACCTATAGGTGAGTTTTCAGCGTTAAGTAAATATAGAATCTTTGTTATTGATTGTATAAATTTGGTCGGCAGTGTTTTCTATATTCCATACATATTCAGAGAGGCAGACATGGAACTAAAACTGCTAGAGGTCGGTCAGAATACGGAGCTTTTAAGCTCATGTCGTATATCTCTCATTTTAGGTGTCTATACCTCCAATAATTTACTAGACACCTTCTGTAAGGTTGCCCGTAAAGTCCTAGGTGTTAAAACCAGTATTATTGGATTCCATATGGAGCCGTATATCTGGTACAGCTGTCCGCACGGTTTTCGGGCCTTGCATGCTCCGCAGGAAATTGCCATCCCTACATATCTGCAACAGGCAGATGTCATCGACCAGACTCATCCTGCTTATGCAGAATTGTCGAATTATGTGAAAGAGCTGGGTGTGGTGCATCACCGACTGGTCGCATTTAATTTAAAAGCGAATGCTGGTCAGCCGCTAGGTCAGGTGATTTTTTTTGATGATCAAACTGACATGTTTGATCAGGATGATATTGAGACCGTTAAGCAATTTGCTGAAAGTTTAGTAATTCGAATCCAACTCAATGAAGAACATACTGAGCTGAAAGAACTATACGAACAGCAATGTGCACAAAACTTTAGTACAACCAAATTTTTTCAGATCATCGCACATGATCTGCGTGCGCCATTTCATGGACTGCTGGGCTTTTCCGAAGTTCTGGCGCAGGAACGTGATACCTTGGATGAGTCCAGTATTCAGAGTATCGCGGATTATTTATATGATAATGCACAATCGACTTATAACCTGCTGGAAAGCTTGCTGACCTGGGCCATGGCCGAGGGCGGACGCTTTGTATATCATCCGATTAATTATGAACTCAAGCAATCCAGTAAAATTGTCTGCAGTGTATTGCACAGTCTGGCGTTGAATAAAAAAATTGAATTAATCGACAATATTCCCGAAGACATTAAAGTCCATGCGGATATCAATATGATTACTTCAGTGATGCAGAATCTGGTCTCCAATGCGCTGAAATTCACTCCGGTTAATCAAGGCGGTAAAGTCATTTTAGAGGCAGAAATGGACGGTGAGCAGGTTAAAATCACCATTCAGGATACCGGTCTGGGCATGACTGAAGAGCAGATACAGAATCTGTTCAAGCCGACGTTGATGGTGAGTGTTCGAGGTACTGCTGAAGAGAAAGGTGCTGGTTTAGGTTTGGTATTGTGCAAGCGCTTTATTGATCTGAATCATGGTCAAATCGCGGTGGATTCTAAAGAAGGTCGAGGTACGACCTTTACGGTGCGTTTGCCAATGGTCACCAATGATCATCAGGCACTGGTGCTTGAAGATCTGCATGCTGAGAAATCCTAAAAGTTGACATCCTCACCTCCCTGAAACGGAGGTGATTCCTACTGCTAGACGCTTATGCCCAAGCGCAAGTATGTTCTTCGCTGCATTTTCATCCCTGTTATTGGAACTTCCGCATTCACATTCCCATACTCTTATTCGCAAATCTGCTCTACCTTTCGGACTGCTAGAAGTGATCTCACCACAGCACGAACCTTGCGAAACAATGTTTCTCAGGTTGTGAATCTCTCACTTACTTCTCCAAAAATTGCCCCTGCGTTCTCGCATTTATACTTGAGCATTGTTTTGAATGCTGAAAAACCTGTATCTAAAACAGATTTTGCCATTTTAGTTTTTACAAGTTTACCCGCACTCAGATCGCCAACAACAATCAGTGCATTTTCTCTCACAAGCATGGTGCTTGCCTTATGCAAATGATCTTTACGACAATTGGCAATTTTAGCGTGTAATGCACGTACACGTTTTTTATTCTTGGCTCGTTGAGCAATACTTAATTTCTGTTCATATTTCCGATAGAACTTAGGATTTGAAATCACAGTACCATCAGAACAGGTGGCAACGTCTTTTAAACCGAGATCAATACCAATCGCTTTAGTTGCAGTAGGTTTATTTTGCTTAAATGAATCCACTACAAGGCATATATACCACCGTCCACGACTATCCTCAACGAATGAGCCTGTTCTCACGCTGTATTTACTTAATCCGTAACTATCCCATAACTTGAATTGATGCTTGCCGTACTGAACATATCCATCAGCGTATTTGATGGCTACTTTCTTGAAAGGAATCCAACCAAGTGATCTTCTCGCTGACTTCTTATTGCTCACACGCCATTTCAGCTTTGCTTTCTTGAACTGTTTTCTTCGAGTGATTAACTCTTCTGTAACAGCCTGAATGGTTTGGCTATGTAGATTGCATTCTTTCGATGCGCCTTTGGTGTACTTGGCAACATCATAAGCTGATAGAAATTCACCTTTTCTTTTTAGATGTTTAAACCCTAAATCATTGACATAATTCCAGACAAAATTCACCTCAGATGCCAATTGGTCTAGCACCTTGCAATGTTTGTCTTTTATGCGTAATTTAAGTGTTTTCATGTGGTTATATTAACAATTTTTTCTCTATACCCTATGTTGGGCAATTCTTAAAACGACATTTTATGTCGTGTCGCTTATATCTCTGCTCTGAAGGACAGAGTTTGACGCTTCATTTGATAAATTTCAAACTAAAACCCTCCCCCTGAGACAAAACTCCTGCTATAACTAGGCAGAACGTTTCGGGGGAAGAGTTGAGTGATGAATGCGGCACAATTGCAAAAAACCTTAAGAGCAAGCCAATATGCTGAACAGGTATTGGCCAATCACCAGAGCCTCCTGGAACAGGATTATGCAATTGACCAGTTTCAGGCTGCACTCAGTCGGGAATATATTGATCAGCTGGTGCAGCACTGTATCCTGAATATTATAGACGAAGCCGCCTGGATGCGCGCCATGCGTATTCTGCGGGCCCGCCTGATGTTTCGCTGGATCTGGCAGGATGCCAATCAACTGACCGATGTCATCACCCTCACCCGAGAACTCTCCGATTTTGCCGATGCCTGTATTTGTGCAGCCAAAGATTTTGCCCGTATGCCGATTGCTGCCAAGTATGGCCAGCCGATTGCTTATAACGGTAAAGTTCAGGATCTTATTGTCATCGCTATGGGCAAACTCGGCGCGCAAGAACTTAATCTTTCCAGTGATATTGACCTGATTTTTGCCTTCGATGAACAGGGTGAAACCGATGGGCGCAAATGTATCGATGTGCAGCAGTTTTGCATCCTGTGGGGACAAAAACTGATTCACCTGCTGGATCAGATCACGGCGGATGGTTTTGTGTTCCGGGTCGATATGCGCCTGCGTCCTTGGGGTGATGGTTCAGCCCTGGCCATTAGTCATGTGGCCTTAGAAAAATACTTAAGTCAGCATGGCCGTGAATGGGAGCGCTATGCCTGGATCAAGGCGCGTGTTGTCAATCCAAGTCCGGAAGGTGATGCCCTGCTTGATATGACCCGTCCTTTTGTCTTTCGTAAATACGTGGATTACAGTGCTTTTGAAGCCATGCGCGAAATGAAAACCATGATCGAGCGTGAAGTCCAGCGGCGTAATATTGAGGATGATATCAAGCTCGGTGCTGGCGGTATTCGCGAAGTCGAATTTATCGTGCAGGTCTTTCAGCTGATTTATGGTGGAGCCAAACTTGAATTGCAGGATCGCCAATGTCTGGTCAATCTGAACCATCTCGATGATGCCGAACTCTTGGATGAACAGGCAGTCCAAGATCTGGAAGATGCCTATCTGTTCCTGCGCCGGGTGGAACATGCGATTCAGGCCTTAAACGATCAACAAACCCAATCTTTACCGACTGAGCCTGATTTACGTCAGCGAATGGTAGAGACCTTAGGTTTTGCAGACTGGTCAGATTTTATGACTGTCCTGAACCAGAAGCGAGCCAAAGTCATTTATCAGTTTGAGCATCTGATTAAGGAAAATGAACCGGAAGCCCAGGTCGAAAGTTTTGTCCAGCTGGAAAAGAAGCTCAACGATGTTCTGGATGATGCCGCCAAGAATCTGGTTCATGAATTCTGGCATGGTCATGCATTGAAAAAGTTGCCGGCCAAGGCGATTCAACGTTTAAAAACCTTTTGGCCTTATCTGATTGAAGCGATTCTGGAGTCTGCCAAGCCGCAAATGGCGTTGTTGCGTCTCATGCCCTTGGTTGAGTCGGTGATGCGCCGTACTGTCTATCTGGTCATGCTGATTGAAAGTAAAGGCGCACTGCAACGACTGGTCAAAATGGCCACGGTGAGTCCCTGGATTTGTGAAGAACTCTCGCAATATCCGGTATTGCTGGATGAGTTTCTGTCGATGGATTTTGAGTTGCCGAAACGACAGGATCTGGAAGATTCTTTACGCCAGCAATTACTCCGTATTGAGATTGATCAGGTTGAAGATCAGATGCGGGTATTGCGCCTGTTTAAAAAATCCAATGTCTTGGCCGTCGCAGCCAGTGATGTTCTGGCTGAAAGTCCTTTGATGAAAGTTTCTGATGCCTTAACCGATATTGCCGAAGTATCTGTCAATGCAGCTCTGCATTTGGCCTATCAGATGGTGGCCAAAAGGCATGGTTTTCCCCTCGATGCCGAAGGCAAGCGCTGTTCAATCGAGCATACTGCCTTTGCGGTCATTGGTTATGGCAAGGTCGGTGGCATTGAACTGGGTTATGGCTCGGACTTGGATTTAGTGTTTATTCATTTTATGGGAGAACAGGCCGATACGGATGGACTCAAGCCGATTAGTGGTTTTGAGTTTGCCATGCGTGTAGCACAAAAATTCATGTCATTGATGACCACGCAAACCCTGGATGGGCGGGTCTATGAAGTCGATACCCGTTTACGTCCTTCAGGTGAAGCAGGACTCTTGGTCACCAGTCTGAAAGCCTTTGAACAATATCAGCTTAAGAGTGCCTGGTTATGGGAGCATCAAGCCTTGGTGCGCGCGCGTCCAATTGCAGGTGAGTTAAGCCTAAGACAAAAATTTGAAATCTTACGCCGTAATATTTTGATTCAGCCTCGTGATGAAAATTATGTGCGGGCAGAAGTGCTGAAAATGCGTCAGAAAATGAAGGATCATCTGGGCTCCTCCAAAGCGCAGAAAAAAGATGGAATTTTTCATTTAAAACAAGATACAGGTGGTATCGTAGACATCGAATTTATGGCACAGTATGCGGTGTTGGCCTGGAGTGGGACGAATAAAGATCTCGCCCATTTCTCCGACAATGTAAGAATTCTTGAGGATACCGCAAAATCAGGTTGCTTATCCAGCGACGATGCGACTGCTCTGATTCAAGCTTATCTCAGTGAACGCGCCGAGAGCCACCGCTTAGCCCTTGCAAATCAATCCATGCAAGTGTCTGCAAGCGACTGGCACGATACCCGAATGACCGTTTGCAAGTTATGGCAAAGACTAATTGATCCAAGTGCAAGCTTTGCACTGGATAGTGAATAATTGTGAAAAATTGGAGTTTGTGGCATGAATTTGGCTGATCGTGATGGTTTTATTTGGCAAGATGGACAACTGGTTGACTGGCGTGAGGCGAAAACTCACGTATTAACCCATACTTTGCATTACAGCATGGGTGTGTTTGAAGGCGTCCGAGCTTATGAAACTCCGAATGGAACGGCTATTTTCCGTCTAAAAGAACATACCAAGCGTTTGTTGAATTCTGCAAAAATTTATCAAATGAAAGTTCCATTTGATCATGCAACATTAGAACAAGCGCAAATTGATGTGGTGCGTGAAAATAAACTGGCATCTTGCTATTTACGTCCAATCCTTTTTATTGGTTCTGAAAAACTGGGTATTGCTGCAACTGATAACACGATTCATGCTGTGGTTGCGGCATGGAGCTGGGGTGCTTACTTGGGTGAAGAAGCCATGGCGAAGGGTATTCGCGTGAAAACTTCGTCATTTACCCACCATCATCCAAACGTGACCATGTGTAAAGCCAAAGCGTCTGGTAACTACACGCTGTCGATTCTGGCGCATCAGGAAGTCGCGCATTCGGGTTATGATGAAGCCATGTTGCTTGATCCACAAGGCTATGTATGCCAGGGTTCAGGCGAAAACGTATTCCTGGTGACTGACGGTGTAATTCATACCCCTGATATTGCCGGTGGTGCGCTGGATGGTATTACCCGTCAAACCATTATTACCATTGCCAAAGATCTGGGTTATGACGTGGTTGAACGCCGTATTACCCGTGATGAATTCTATATTGCCGATGAAGCGTTCTTTACTGGTACTGCTGCGGAAGTGACACCAATCCGTGAATATGATGACCGTCAAATTGGTGAAGGTGTGCGTGGTCCAATCACGACGCAAATCCAGAAAGCTTATTTTGATGCAGTTCAGGGTAAAGATCCTAAATATGCACATTGGTTAACTTACGTGAAATAAGTAATAATTTACTGATTGAAAAAACCTCTCATTTGAGAGGTTTTTTTTAAGGGATATACTTATTCTGCCGAACTTATGTCATCATATTCGGTATCCAGAAGATTTTAAGATGAGCTTAGGCATACGCAATGAGTAACATCGTTATTTGTATGAAATGGGGAACCAAATACGGTTCTGAATATGTCAATCGTTTATACAACATGGTTAAACGACATACGACAGTCGATTTCAAAATGGTCTGTCTGACGGATCGTACTGAAGGAATTAATCCTGAAGTACAATGTTTCCCAATTCCACCTTTGGCATTGCCTGAAGGTGCACCTGAGCGTGGCTGGAATAAGCTGTCTACTTTTGAACCGGATTTATATGGTTTAGAAGGTAATGCGCTATTTCTCGATCTTGATGT
The DNA here is from genome assembly GCF_013419125.1 of Acinetobacter sp. YH12102. Classification (NCBI taxonomy): domain Bacteria; kingdom Pseudomonadati; phylum Pseudomonadota; class Gammaproteobacteria; order Moraxellales; family Moraxellaceae; genus Acinetobacter; species Acinetobacter sp. YH12102. Next base: position 77,793 of record NZ_VPAS01000002.1, read on the forward strand.
GGTGATTGTCGATAACATCGATGAGTTTTTTAGCTATCCGGGTGATTTTCTGATTATCCATGACTGGAAACGTCCTTGGCGGATTACCGGCAACAGTTCGGTGTATCGTTTTAAACTGGGTGCATTTCCGGGGCTTTTACCGTATTTCCGTGAAAATTTTGATGAAATCCGTCAAAAATTCCGTAATGAGCAGGCTTATTTGTCTTGGTATGTAGATAAAGAGGGCAAGCAGACTTATTGGCCAGAAAGCTGGTGTAAGAGTTATAAATATCATTGCCTGCAAAAAATTCCGATGGCTTATTTCAAGCCCCCAGTGAAGCCTGAAGGTGCCAAAATTATTGTGTTTCATGGTGAAATTAATCCACCTGATGCAGTCAATGGTGGTGGTGGAAAGTGGTACCGTTATGTGTTGCCTTCGCAGTGGATTAAGGATGCTTGGCAGTAAGCTGGAATTTAAAATATGAAATTAGGTGTCTATTTAATTAATTTAGATTCAAGTACAGATCGTTTAGCCCAAGCTTCTGCTGAGTTAAAAAAACATAATATTGAATTTGAAAGAATTTCAGCTGTAGATGGTCGTAAGTTAGATGTTCAAACTTATGAGTCTTATAATAGCCAACAAGCCAATATGCTTATGGGGCGTGATTTATTAGGTGCTGAAATAGGATGTTACTTAAGTCACAAGCGATGTGTAGCCGAATTTTTAGCATCAGATTTTGACTTTATTATTGTTGTTGAAGATGACCTTGAGGTGATTTCTGATTTGGTCGCTACAGTTGAAAAAACTGTACAGTGGTTAGAGGAAAACCAAAAAGGTTGGTATTTAATAAATATTGGAAGTACTAAGCGAAAATTGAGTAAAAAGCTGCAACAGATTGATCATCATGATCTTTTAAAAGCATATTATTTCCCTGTTCTCACTCTAGGATTAGTCTGGTCACGTGAAGGTGCTCAAGCATTTCAGAATGATTTAGTCCAAATTAATGCCCCTATTGATGTTGCACTACAAAGTTGGTTAACAAGTTTAAGCAAAGGATATTCTATTTATCCTCCATTGGTTCAACCGAACGGTGCGGAAAGTGATATTGATGCTGTAAAGGTTAATTCAACTGCTACACGTCAGCGTGTAGGTAAGCGTTGGCCGCGTCAAAAAAGAATGTGGGGTAATAAGTTGAAGGCTTTAAAAAATAAAATTTGCTCAACATAAAGATTGTATAAAATATGAAAATTTTATTAATTAATTTAGATCAATCAAAAGATCGTTTAGCTCAACAGCAAGCCCAGTTTAATGACTTAGGTTTGGATTTTGAGCGTTTGTCAGCTGTTTCAATTTATGATTTTTCAGAAGAAGAATATAAAGAAATGGCCTTTAATAATCAGAGACCATTAAAACAATCAGAATTAGCGTGTTTTTTGAGTCATAAAAAGGCATGGGATTATATTGTTGAGCATAATGAGCCCTGTGTGGTTTTAGAAGATGATGCTATTTTAGTTAAAGATTTTAAAGACATATTAAATGATTTAAAAAAAATCACTGATATTGATTATGTGAATTTGGAAGTACATGGTCGGAAGAAAACAGTTGCAAAGAGGTTAACCTATTCTCTAGCAGATAATCATTATAATCTTTTTGAAATTTACATTGATCGAAGTGGAACAGGAGGGTATGTGTTATACCCAACTGGAGCTAAGATTTTATTAGATTTTATGGGTAAACGTGCAATAGGTTTGTCTGATGAATTCATTCATAGTTGTTATGAATTAAAAGCCTATCAAATTGAACCTGCTGCATTATTGCAAAGTGATAAATGCCCTGAATATCAAGTTTCATGTAAATATATTCATGAGTCAGTGATTGCACAGGTAAAGAATAAATTGAATTTTGATTTGACTGTAAATGAGAAATCAAAATTCAAAATGAGACGAATAAAGACCCAAATTAATTTAGGTCTCCGTCAATTGAAATATGTAGAATCTGGGGTAAAGAGAGAAATTTTGGTTGATCCAAATCGATTTTAATTAACCAAAAATCTTACCTTTCCATTTTGAAAACCAAGATTTTTTCGAAGCATTTGCAACGCTGTCATCTTCACCAAGATGGTGGCAGATTCCATTTTCAAGAAATAGGACGTAACGTTGTTGTGTGCGAAGCCAACGTGAAACGTGACGTTCTTTCTTAAATTCACTAAAGCCTTTAGGCATGCTTTTCCATAATTCAATAGAAGAAATATGGGGGTTGAATGTGAAGCCATGCCATTGATCATGCATGCTATCAAATCGGGCTAAGTTGAGCGGTGAAGACTTAATAAATTGAATTTTTGACTTTTGCTCTTCTGAGAAAGGGAAATCTGTCCATTTGCGAAAGCATAGTTGTGTTGCTTTTGGATGAGAGTTGAGAATTTCAATATATTTTTCAAATTCAATAGATTGATCGAAAAGCCAGTCATCTTCACAGTGAAAAATGTATTCAGTTTGTACTTTTGAATACATTTCATCGACGGCTCTATGATGACCTACTTGATTTGGAAGGTTGATGAGTAAACCTTCAGGGCAAAGTTCCTTAAAAACTTTGTTGGTTTCTTCATCACGAAAATCATTTATAGCAATAATTTGCTTAAATTCTGCTTTTGGAAGCAGATTATTTAAGGTTTGGCGTAGTAATTGAGGGCGTTTGCCAATGGTAAGACATAGCGTAATATTTTCAGTTTTCAATATTATTTATTCCGATATAATATTAGACGAAATATACAGGTGATTTTCCTATATTAGGGCATTGTATAGTTGATATTATTGTTTGAACTATAAGAATGTGCAAGGTTCTTATAAATTTTTGTAAGTCAAATTTTGATAAACCAAAGAGAAATTGATAAAAGATAAGTGTAAATGGTGTATTTGTGAACAGACAACAACCTTTTTTTTATATAATATTACCGACTTATAATCGGCCTGATTTAGTCTTGAGGTCAGTTATGTCAGTTATTAATCAAGAGTATGAAAATTATAAGTTAATAATTTTTAATGATGGATCATCTTCAAATTATAAAGAGTTGGAAGAACTAATTCTTAATAAAGAAAAAATAAACTATATTCAAAGTGAAAACGTTGGTGTAAATAAGCTTAGGAATATAATTTTAGATTCAATTTTTAATAAAAATGAAGTTACAGATAATTCATATTTTTTTACATTAAGTGATGATGATTATCTATCTAAAGATGCTTTATCTATAATATCTAAATATATTTCTCAGTATAAATCATCTTGGTATTGTTTTAATTGTGAGTCAAAGTCCAATCATATATTTAAAAATTATGATTTTATTGATTTCGAAACTATGTCATATAAAGAATTTAGTCAGGGTTATAAGGGAGATAAGCATTTTGTTTTTAAACTAAATGATATAAAACTTATAAGATTTCCAAGTTTATATTTTAAAAATGGATATGAACATATTTTTTATTATCAATTGCCCTTTAAAATTCAGATTATACCTAAAACTGTAAAAATTATAGAATACTATGATGATGGTCTTTCATTATCTGATTTATATGAAAAAAGTCACACTTTTTCTATACTTATAAAACAAATTAAATGTGCACCAAAAACATGGATTTTTTATAAGATGCTTTTAAGGCATATTTTTTTACCGAAAGATATTATAAAAAACCTGATATCTAAAGAAAGATATTATAAGATTAAGAGAAAGTTAGGTCTAAAGAGTAAGTAGTTTATCTAATATAAGGTCGTATTAGTTTTAGTCTTCCTAAACCTTTTATACCCCCACAAATACTGTTCTGGAGCAACATTAATCATGCGCTCCATTTCTTTATTTAAAGTATCGACGGAAAGCTGCAAATCTTTCGATAAAATATCATTTGATAATTCAGTCACGTAAATATCATAACCCGATAAATCTTCACGTCTTAAACAACTGAGTCCAACCACAGAGCATTGTGTTTTAGCCGCAAGTTTGGAAAGAAGCGTGGAAGATAGCGCATTTTGACCATAAAAATAAGAATAGATTCCACCAGATTCTTTCGGGACATGATCCGGTAAAATCGCAGAAAAACCACCCTGTTTGAGATGCTTAAATAAAGCACGCACACCAGAATCATCGGTCGGAACCAGTGTCGCATTCAGACGTTGCCGAGCTTCCAGCATAAAGCGATCGACATCTTCATTTTTGCTGGGCTTGTACATAATCACAGGGGAGGTATGTTGATTGACCCAGACATTCAACAGCTCCCACGTGCCAAAATGAGGCACTACCGCCAAGCAGCCATGCGGGTTTTTTAAAGCCTGAATAAATAAATCTGCACCATGCACATCTCGAATTAAAGACAATGCATAATCTGGTGATGAACCCCAAATCTTGACCGATTCCGCATAGGTCATACACTGACTTTTCAGGCTGCGTTTGCTTAAATCAGCGCGTTCAGATTCCGAAAGTTCAGGATAGGCAGAGGCCAGATTAATCTCAGTTACTCGGCGTGCAGAAGAATGGCTGAGATACAAAAGAGATCCAGCCAGTTGTGCAAGATTTTGAATAAATCTTAATGGAAATTTGGAGAAATTTTTGAGTAAGGTGTACATGCTATCCAGAGCGTCAGATTATAGGTCTTTATCTGGATTGCCCTTCAGCACCATATAAATCAAACCGACGAAAATCAGTAAGGCACCTAAAATACTGCTCAGGCAGAAATACACAATACGTTCATTGGTATCGAGGTTGAACAGGTTGTTGGCAAGGATATAACGCATGAACAGCCATTGAACCACTGAAAATACAATAAGCATAATGCTGCGATTACGAACTGCAGGACGCATAGCCATTGCGAATTACCTTAGATTAAAAACTATCGCTATTATGCCACTGTTCCAGAGTCGACTCAATCACACAAAAAAAGCCCCGCGCAAGGCAGGGCTTTTCACTTAAATCTTCAAGAATTATTCTTGAGATTCAGCTTTTGGTTTTTCACGTAAGCGAATACCAAGGTCACGCAGTTGGTTTGATTCAACTGGTGCCGGTGCTTGCGTCAATGGACATTCCGCAGTTTTGGTTTTCGGGAATGCGATCACGTCACGGATTGAAGATGCACCAGTCATCAACATTACCAGACGGTCAAGACCGAATGCCAAACCACCATGTGGAGGTGCGCCATAACGTAAAGCATTGAGCAAGAAGCTGAATTTCTCTTCCGCTTCTTCTTCATCAATGCCTAAAGCTTCAAAAATCGCTTTTTGCATTTCAAGGTTATGAATACGCAGCGAACCACCACCCACTTCAGTACCGTTCAATACCATATCGTAAGCAACAGAAAGTGCAGCACCCGGGTTGTTTTTCACCTCTTCAACGCTTGATTTCGGTAGCGTGAATGGGTGATGCACAGAGGTCCATTTGCCATCGTCAGTTTCTTCGAACATCGGGAAGTCAACGACCCAAAGCGGTGCCCACTCACATGTTGCCAATTTCATGTCATGACCGACTTTGATACGTAAAGCACCCATTGCATCATTGACGATTTTGGCTTTGTCCGCACCGAAGAATACGATGTCGCCATTTTCAGCGCCCACACGTTTCAACAGGTCCAGCACGATTGGCTCGATGAATTTCACGATTGGAGACTGAAGACCTTCGATGCCTTTTTCAAGTTCGTTGACTTTGATATAAGCCAACCCTTTTGCACCGTAGATACCGACAAATTTGGTGTATTCATCAATCTGGCTACGTGGCAATGAGCCTGCACCCGGTACGCGAAGCGCAACGATACGACCTTTAGGATCTTTAGCAGGACCTGCGAATACTTTGAACTCAACGTCTTGCATCATGTCTGCAACGTCAACCAGTTTCAAAGGAATACGCATATCCGGTTTATCAGATGCATAGTCACGCATTGCATCGGCATAAGTCATACGTGGGAATTTGTCGAATTCAACATTTAAAAGTTCTTTGAACATTTTAACTGTCAAGGTTTCCATCAAATCCATAATGTCATCGTCACTCATGAACGATGTTTCAACGTCAATCTGGGTAAATTCTGGCTGACGATCTGCACGCAGGTCTTCGTCACGGAAACATTTTGCGATTTGGTAGTAACGATCGATACCGCCGACCATCAACAACTGTTTGAATAGCTGTGGAGATTGTGGCAGTGCATAGAAGCTACCGTTTGATACACGGCTTGGTACCAAATAGTCACGCGCGCCTTCTGGGGTTGCACGGGTCAAGATCGGCGTTTCAACGTCTAGGAAACCATTGTCTTCGAAGTAGTTACGAATCAGGTTGGTCAATTTAGAACGGAAACGTAGGCGATCTAACATTTCTGGACGACGGATGTCCAAGAAACGGTATTTCAAACGAATTTCTTCAGAAATATTGGTGTTTTCGTCATTCAAAGGGAATGGCGGAGTGTCTGACTGAGCAAGAACTTCAATTTCTTTACCCAAGACTTCGATCTGACCGCTCACCATATTGGCATTTTCTGTGCCTTCATAACGGCGACGTACACGGCCTGTAATTTTTAATACGAATTCTGAACGTACTTTGTCCGCAGTTGCGAATGCTTCAGGGGTATCCGGGTCAATAACCACTTGAACAAGACCATCACGGTCACGCATGTCAAGGAAGATTACACCACCGTGGTCACGGCGACGGTGTACCCAACCGCATAATGTTACGGTTTGGTCAATTTGAGCTTCGGTTAAAGAACCGCAGTAATGAGTTCGCATCATAGCGTTAGAAATCCAACTATATGGGTTAAGGTCAGCGAATACGTAAACAGCGTACCGCTTTGAGTAAAGGTAGGATTATGCCTCTTTGGGCATGTTGTCACAAGAACTTGGGTCAAAAACAATATCATTTTAAAGTGAATGAGATAAAAGCCAGCACTTTGCTTAGCCCATCCGGCGGTCGCGATCCAAAAATAAAAACAGCAAACAGCCCAGACTAAAGGTGATCAGAAAACCCTGGCTGAATTGATTGATGGAACGGCCGGTAAAATAGTACAGATCGGATTGCCAGACTTCTGTAGAGATATAACGTGCATAATCCCAGACTGAAAATAGGCCAGTGAATATCGAAAACAGCAATAATCCGCAGGCATAAGCTTTGATTTTCAGGTTCACTGCCAGATATTGCTGATGTTTTTTATAGTAATGCACGCTCATCCACAGCATAAACGGTAAGGCCAGAAAGGAAGTGCCGATTTGTAAAATTCGATGCAGCGGATAACTGTGTCCAAAAAGCTGAAATGGTCGTGCTAGAAAATCATGAAAAGCAAAAGTACGAAAGTCTACATGAGTCAAACCATCCCAGATTAAATGCGTGGCAGTACCGATGATCACCGCCAGACAAACTGCCAGAAAAAACTTGAATGCTGAAATGAGAGTGTGAATATTTAGATCATGCTGAATTCCGACAAAGCGGTAAATGGCTGGCCGATATAGAGCATACCAGATTGCACAAAAGCCCAATCCGATCCACAGGTCCGGATGAATCAGCGAGGACCATAAATGCGTAACATTCGAATTGCTGGAACTAAACAGACGATGTAAATCGGGCACCATACAGCCAATTGCCAATGCAGCAATCGGAAGCCGGTTTCCGCTTAAACGTGAAAGAGGTGGCGCAAGTACAGCATGAGACAGGGTAAAGGGCATAAAAGTTTTTTTAAAGATGAAAATAACCAGAAAACACATTTTAATAAAATATGCGAAGGATTATCGTAAAGGATTGCAAAAATAATGAAATGTTATATTATAACATTCATCCAAAATGGTGAATTTGAGCTTCAGTCATGTCCTTCCCTAAGAATCTAATAACACTTTCAATTTTTGCTGTAGCTGCCCCTACAGTTTTTGCAGAACAGACCTCATCTTTCATTCCCGTGCAGACCATGGACACCATTCAGGTGCAAGCTCATCCACTGGTGCAAACTGCAGCGGACTTTGCGGTAGCGGATCATGTTGTAGATCAGAAAGCCTTGTCTGAACGTGCAACCACCATTGGAGATGCATTGGCAGATGAACTGGGCGTATATTCTAACCAGTTTGGTACGGGGGCCAGCCGTCCGGTGATTCGTGGGCAAGATGGGCCACGTGTCAAAGTCTTGCAGCATGCTTCAGAGACAGCCGATGTTTCCACGTTATCTCCAGATCACGCCGTCACCGTCGATCCGATTTTGGCGAAACAGGTCGAAGTGATTCGTGGGCCATCGACGTTGCTCTATGCAGCAGGAACAGTGGGTGGTCTGGTCAATGTCACCGATCAGAAAATTCCAACGCAAATGCCTGAAGATGGTCTGGAAGGTACAGTCGGTCTGCGCTATAACACCGGTAGTGATGAGAAACTGGCCAGTGCAGGAATTACGGCTGGAATTGGTGAAAATTTTGCTTTGCGTGTAGAAGGCTCAAAACGTAAGGCCAATGATTATATTGCCCCTGGTTATTTTGATACGCATACCCACAAAGAAGAGCATGTTGAAGATAATGGTGAGATTCATATACATGAGCATGAACATAGTGTAAAAAAACGCCGTGTAGACAATACCTTTGCCGAAGGGCAAACGGTGAATATTGGTGGATCATGGATCCATGACCGTGGTTTTGTCGGCTTATCTTATAGTAACCGCCAAGACCAATATGGTCTGCCAGGACACAGCCATGAATATCATGGCTGTGAAATTCATGGCGATCATTTTCACTGTCCAAAACCGGGCGAAGATGAGCATGATCATGAAGAAACAGCGGGGCCGTGGGTAGATTTAAACTCTGAGCGTTATGATGTTCGTACCGAGCTAGAACAACCTTTTGCCGGTTTTGACAAGTTGCGTGCGCATGCCAGCTTTACCGATTATGAACATGATGAACTGGAAGAAAATGCAGTCATCAGCAACTTTAAAAGTAAGGGTTATGATGGACGTTTAGAGCTGGTGCATGTTCCTGTTGCAGGTTGGGAAGGTGTCATTGGCACCCAGCTTTCACAGCAGAAAATTAATTTATCGGCTCCAGAATCGCATAGTCATGCAGAACACGATCATGAAGGACATGAGCACGATCATAGTGAGCATGCGGATCATAATCATGATGTGTTAATGGCAGATACCAAAACCCAAAAATACAGCCTTTTTGCTTTAGAACATAAGCAGTTCGGCGATGTTCATGTTGAACTTGGAGCACGTGTCGATCATCAAAAAGTAAAAGTAGATTCGGAGCAGAAAGATTATTCAGGTACGGGTGTTTCTGCATCTGCGGCTGCGAATTGGGAGTTTGCACCGAATTACAAACTGTCTGTAGTGGGATCACATCAACAGCGTTTGCCTCTAGCGCAAGAGCTGTATGCTGATGGTCTGCATTTTGCGACCAATACCTATGAATTGGGGAATCCTGATCTTGATAAAGAAAGGTCAAATAATCTTGAATTAGGTCTGCACTATGCAGGGGATAAACTGGATTACCATGTGCATGTCTATCACAACTGGTTTGATGATTATATTTATGGCGAAACGGTAGCGCAGAAAGGTAATTTGCGCGGCGTGCAATATACCCAAGACCAGGCCAGATTCTATGGCACTGAGGCTCAAGCCGGTTATCAGATCAATGATATGTACAAGCTGAGTGTCTTTGGCGATTACGTGCGTGGCAAAATTGAAGCTGAGAATGCACCACGTATTCCTGCCGGTCGCTTAGGCAGCAAAGTGGAAGCAGATTTTGCCGATGGCTGGTCAGGTCTGGCTGAATATTATCATGTCTTCAATCAGGACAAGATTGCCAGTTATGAAGAGGAAGCCCAAGGCTACAACATGGTCAATCTGGGCTTAAGCTATACCAATACCCTTGCAGATAACAATGCTTATCGGGTGTATTTCAAGGCCAATAACCTGCTCGATGATCAGGTCTATTCCCATACTTCATTCCTGTCGAATATTCCGCAAGTCGGTCGTAACTTTAGCGTCGGTGTGCAGTATGATTTCTAAAGTAGTGATGAAATAACTGACCAAATCAAAGAGATGTCACTGAAATTGACTTGAAAAATCATCTGATAAAACCTAGCCTGAGCATATTGGGTTAGGTTTTTTCTTATGCGTATCTTTCAACGAATTCACAATAAACTGAACTGGTCAAATCGCCGTTATGCGGCATTGATTATCAGTCTACTGGCGGTCAGTTATCTGGCATCTGCTGTTTATCATACTTATAAGCCTTTACCAGAAGGTCTGAATTACACCGGCAAGCTGCGCCATGCCGAAGTCAAGTTTCTGGCCGATCGGACTTATCTGGATGCACAAGGAAAACAGCACTTAGATCATCGTATTTTTAATGAAATGCTGAAGATGATTGAAGAGGCCAAATCACTGATTGTGCTGGATCTGTTTTTATTTAATCAGCAAACCGGTGCCTCGACACAGGAACATCAGGCATTGAGTCAACAGTTGAGCGATGCCTTAATCAGTAAACGTCTGCTGCAACCGCAAGTTGAAATCAAGTTCATTACCGATCCGATCAATTCAGTCTATGGCGGAATTCAGTCCGAGCAGTATCGCAAGTTACGTCAGCATGGTATCGATGTAATTGAAACCAATCTGATCCCTTTGCGGGCGTCCAATCCGAGCTGGTCGGGGTTCTGGTATTTATGTTGCCAGGGCATTGGTAATAATCCGGAAAAAGGCTGGTTGCCGAATCCATTTGGCCCAGAAAAAATTACTCTGCGCAGTTATTTTGATTTATTTAACTTTAAAGCCAATCATCGTAAAACCTTGGTGGTAGACACCGATCAGGGCTGGAAAGCGCTGGTCACCTCCATGAATCCGCATGATGGGAGTTCGCGGCATTCCAATATCGGTTTATTGGTCTGGGGAACCACAGCCGTGGATATTCTGAGAACAGAACAATCGGTCGGCATCATGTCACAGGCCAATATGCCAGCCATTATCGCGGGCGATTTTCAGGCAGAAAATACCCAGCCACAAGTTCAGGTACTGACGGAAAAAGCCATTTATGATGCGACTTTAAATCTGATTCAGACGGCGAAAGAAAATGAACAGATTGATCTGGCCATGTTTTATCTGTCCGAGCGCAAGATTATTAAAAGTCTGATCGCGGCGCATGAACGCGGGGTTAAGGTTCGGGTTTTACTCGATCCCAATAAAGATGCCTTTGGCCGTGAGAAAAACGGGATTCCAAACCGGCAGGTGGCTTCGGAACTGCACAAGGCAGGCATTGATGTACGCTGGTGCAATACCCAGGGTGAGCAATGTCATAGCAAAATATTGATGAAGCGTAATGCTCAGCAGGCTGAAATGATTTTAGGCTCGGCCAATTTCACCGCACGCAATCTGAAAAACTATAATCTGGAAACCAATATGCGCGTGCTGGGTCAGCATCAGGCAGAAGTGTTTAAAGATGCCCAACAATATTTTGATGGTGCATGGTCAAATCTGAATGGCCGTGTGATGAGTGTGGACTATAGACAATATGAAGACAATTCATGGTCTAAATATTGGCTGTACCGCTTTATGGAATGGAGCGGCTGGTCGACGTTTTAGCATCTCTAATAATCTCCCTAAATCCCTCTTTTGAAAAGAGGGACTTTACCTCCCTTTTTTAAAGGGAGGGTAGGAGGGATTTTTTAAGGCTCCGGATTCGGTGGAACCAGTTCATCCAGTTCTTTATCGGACAATGCTTCAAGTTCAGCAAGATCCGTTTTAATTTTCCATTGCTCTTCATGGTCGACCGGATTGGGTAAACGCGCTTCTAGCCAGTCACAGACTACATCTGGCGGGAAATCGGCATGATTACATTGAATCACCCAAGACAAGAAATCTTTGGCGACACCATTCATATACGGTGGTGGCGATACTGGCAGGAACTGAGTCGGAAGACGTTCATTTTTAGAAATATAATTCAGGACATGACCTAGTTCCTGTACGGTCTGCCAAGCCAGCGGATGATCTACATTGATCTGAAATTTAAACCACCATGCCTGTTTGCCATCTGAACCATAGCTATCAATCCGTTCTTTTTGAACACTCGGCACTTTAGAAAAATATTCATGTAAACGATCGAAATTTAAATCAGACACAGTATTCAACTCGAAACATTAAAAAAGTGATTTTAGCATAAAGCAGTCGCCTGCCGATGGGCCTGCTAGATTGAAAATACGCAGGCACATTACAAAAAATTGCAGGGTCAGTAAGCTTATTCATATTTTCTGCATTTATTTTGTTTAAAATATAGACAAGTGATTGAGAGGAAGCTCAAATGAAAATAGTGTTATTGAGTGCAATATTTGCTGCATTGCTATTGGGGGCTTCTGCACAGACGATGGCCGGAAACGCTTGGGGTGGATATACAGGGGTTGAACGTTCTAAACCGAATTACCGCGCTGCACCATCACGCTCTTATGATCCACCACGGCACTCTTATCCGCAGCGTCCGATGCCACCTAGACCACATTACCCGCAACGACCGACCCATTGGGGTTATCCGCCTGCTCAAAGTCAAAGTGGTCTCAATATCCAGTATCAGGCGCCGACCACCATTTATCAAAATTCCAATAGCTATAGCTGGGTGAATGGCGATCCGAATGTGGCTCGAATTGAAAGTTCAAGATATAGCGTTATCAGTGACTGGCAGCGTCTGGGCTTACCTGCACCACCGCGTGGCAGTTACTGGATTTATGAAAATGGACGTTATGTGCTGGTGCCGAATCGTTAAGTTAAAAATCCCCCTTTATTCAAGGGGGATTTTTTATATCAAGCCAACTCATCATCTTCCGGACGAGGCGTTTTGCCTTGTGGCACTGGTTTCTCGCTGTGTTTGTCACGAATCACCGATGGGTAGGTCCATGACGCATAGCGCACCACTAAAATGGCAAATGCCATAATCAGGATCGAACCGGTAATAATCACCAGATCCATACTGGCTTTATGCGTGTGCTGAATGTCCGCAATGAGCAAGCGGGTCAGTGCGGTAATGGCAATATAAATCAGGAAGCGTACCGGCATATGATTGGTTTTAAAATAGATCCCAACCATGGCACCGAGTTCGAGATAGATGAACAGTAAAAGAATATCGTCAATGGTGGCGAACTGTTTAACGGTTAGAATGTCGACGACGGTATGACCGGCAGACCAGATCACCATACAGCCAATTACAAACAGGGCAATATAATGAAAACTTTCTACAGCAAGATTACCAAAACGGTCGAGGAGGGCTTCAAGTTTTTCAACTTTGGGATGGGGTTTCGGCATAAGATCTTCCTGATTTTTATTTGATATAAACGATACTTAGAGAATAACCTGCAAAAATTATGCACAGAATGATTGGATGAAAAATAAAGATTAAATTATTTGAACTTTTGCGCTTTTTTTAGACTAAATTGCTATATTGTATGGGTGGTACATTGAATAAATAGGAGAAAAAAGTGTTAGATAAAATTCAAACAAAAATTGACCAATTAGAAGCCGGAAAAAAATTAATCCTCGGCGTAGGCATTAAGGCTGAAGATATGCAAAAGGTGGTGGAACTCTGCGAGTCTTTAGAGTCAGAGGGGAATATCAAAATTGTGAATAAACATCTGAATCCGAAAAGCAATAATCAACCGGATTCTTTAATGATTCAGAAAGTTTAAGTTTCGAATTGTAATAAAAACGCCTGCATCAAGCAGGCGTTTTTGATTATGGCTGTTTCAGCTTAAGCTTGAGTCGTGAAGTAATCTTCAGAGAAGTTCATGATCAGGTCAGAACCTGATTTTACTTTGGTGATGCGTAGAGCCAGCTCAGGCAGAATGCGTTGCACAAAATAATTCGCCAAAGCCAGTTTGTTTTGATAGAACTCGCCCTCTTTATTTTTCGCAGCATTGGCAATACGTGCGAACATATACGAGAAGCTGAGCAGACCGACAGCGTGCAGATAGTCGACCGCGGTCGAGTTCGGGAAATCATGACTTTCTCTTGCTGCTTCCAGAATAAACTGAGTCACCGATTCGACTTCAGTCGCTGCATCCAAAGTGGCGTCTTTAATGAAGTTTAGGTCTGCATCCAGACTGTTGGCAAAGTCACGGATTTCAGAGATATATTCAGAGATATATTCACCGCCACATTTAATGGTTTTACGACCGATTAAATCTTGTGACTGTACGCCGTTGGTGCCTTCATAGATCTGGGAAATACGCAGGTCACGGATACATTGTTCCACGCCCCATTCACGGATATAGCCATGACCACCAAACACCATTTGCGCATCTAATGTTGCCTGGAAGGCAGTATCGGTTAAATAGGCTTTTGCGATTGGCGTGAGTAGTGCCACGCGGTCATTGGCTTTTTTCACCGCTTCTGGATCGGTAGAGAACTTGGTAATGTCCAGTTGCTGACCGACATAGACTGCAAAGGCACGAGACGCTTCATTGTTGGCACGTACATTCAGCAGCATACGGCGTACATCACCATGCACCAGAATACTGTCCGCCGGTTTGCTTGGTGATTGAACACCAGCCGCACTGCGACCCTGTAAACGATCGGTCGCGTATTGTGCAGCATTTTGATAAGCAAATTCAGAAGCACCTAAGCCCTGAATTCCCATGGACAGGCGTTCGTAGTTCATCATCACGAACATCGCAGCCAGACCTTCGTTTTCTTTACCAACCAGATAACCTTTAGCGCCATCAAAATTCATGACACAGGTCGCAGAAGCTTTAATGCCCATTTTGTGTTCGATAGAACCTGGCCCTACAGGATTGCGTTCGCCAACAGAACCATCTTCATTGACCAGGAATTTCGGTACGATGAACAGGGAAATACCACGTGAACCCGCAGGTGCATCTGGTGTTTTGGCCAGAACTAAATGAATGATGTTTTCCGCCAGATCATGATCACCACCAGTGATGAAAATCTTGGTGCCGGTGATGCTATAGCTACCATCTTCATTGCGTTCAGCTTTGGTTTTGATAATCCCCAGATCTGTACCGGCATGCGGCTCGGTTAAGCACATGGTGCCTGACCATTCACCCGAATAAATTTTAGGTAAATAGGTTTGTTTTTGCGCTTGTGAAGCATAGCTGTTTAAGGCCATACCTGCACCGACAGACAGCAGCGGATACAGCATGAAAGATGGGTTGGTGGCAAACAGCATTTCATCAGAAAGTACCGTTAGCATTTTCGGCATTTCCTGGCCGCCCCATTCGGTATCTGCGCCCAACCCGATCCAGCCGCCTTCGGCATATTGTTTAAAGGCTTCTTTAAAGCCAGCAGGGGTAGTCACATTGCCATTTTCATATTTTGCGCCTTCTTCATCACCGCTACGGTTGAGTGGCAGGGTCACATTTTGCGCAAATTTCGCCATTTCTTCCAGAATGGCTTCTGCTGTTGCAGCATCGAGGTGCGCTAAATTTTCATTGGCTTGCCAGAATTGTTCTGCATTAAAGACATCGTTGAGGATGAATTTCATATCGGCAAGTGGCGCGTTATAAATTGGCATGGTGTGTCACCTGTTTATTGTTTGATTAAATAAGTTTTAATCAGTCTAAAGGACTCAAAATCTGAATGTTAGACGACTAAAGGTTAATTCTGTAACTCGTTATAAAGAAAAAGGACTGTCTGTTCATTGACCGTCCTTTTTCTGTGATGCGATTAGTCTGATTCTAACTTAGAATGCGAAATGTTCTGCATCCAGGTTCATCAATGGCTCTACACCTGTTGCGATCACGTCAACATGTGAACGAACGCGTGGCAGGATTTTCTTGAAGTAGAAGCGTGCAGTGGTCACTTTGGCATTGTAGAAGTCAACTTCAGTGGTGCCAGCAGCCAGTTGCTCTTGAGCAACCAGTGCCATACGTGCCCATAGGTAAGCCAGGGTGACATAACCAGAGAAGTACAGGTAATCGACCGCAGCTGCACCGACTTCTTCAGGGTTTTGCATCGCACGCATACCAATTTGCATGGTCAGGTCGCCCCATTCCTTGTTCAAGGCAGCCAATGGCTCAACGAATTCTTTCATTGCAGCATTGTCTTTGTGCGCTTCAGCAAATTTGTGGATCATCTTGGTGAAGTCTTTCAACATCGCACCTTGAGTACCCAACACTTTACGACCTAACAAGTCCAGCGCCTGAATTTCAGTGGTACCTTCGTACAAACAGGCAATACGTGTATCACGTACGATTTGCTCCATGCCATGCTCAGAAATAAAGCCATGACCACCGAAGACCTGCACACCGTGTTTCGCAGCTTCAGAACCGGTTTCAGTCAGGAATGCTTTTGCGATTGGGGTAAGTAGAGACAAGATATTGTCTGCAAATTTACGATCGGCTTCTTCTACAGCATGTTCAACCACGTCCGCATATTGCGCCAACAGGTAAACCAGTGCGCGACCTGCTTCAGCATATGCTTTTTGGGTTAGCAGCATGTTACGTACAGCTGGATGCACAATGATTGGATCTGCTTCTTTTTCCGGGTTTTTAGGGCCAGACAGTGAACGCATCGCCAGACGGTCTTTGGCGTAGGCAAGTGCACCCTGGAAAGAACCTTCAGACGCTGCCAGACCTTGTACTGCCGTACCGATACGTGCGGTGTTCATGAAGGTGAACATGCAGTTCAGACCACGGTTTTCAGGGCCAATCAGGAAGCCTTTCGCGTTATCGAAGTTGATCACACAGGTTGCGTTACCGTGGATCCCCATTTTATGTTCGATTGAACCACAACGTACGCCATTGCGATCGGCAATAGAGCCATCGGCATTCAGGTTGAACTTCGGTACGATGAATAATGAAATACCTTTGGTGCCTTTCGGTGCGCCCGGTAAACGTGCCAGTACGATATGGATGATGTTTTCAGCCATGTCGTGTTCACCCGCAGAGATGAAGATTTTCTCGCCAGAAATGGCGTAGCTGCCATCTGCTTGAGGCTCGGCTTTGGTACGGATAATACCCAGGTCAGAACCTGCATGCGACTCGGTCAGGCACATGGTACCCGTCCACTCACCTGAAACCAGTTTAGGCAGGTAAGCATCTTTTTGTTCAGCTGAACCGTGGTGTTCTAAAGTACGAACCGCACCGTGAGACAGGCCAGGGTACATGCCCCATGCCCAGTTCGCAGTACCGATCATTTCAGAGATGGTAATCCCTAAAGAGTTCGGTAAGCCTTGACCGCCATACTGTTCTTCAGCAGAAAGTGAAGGGAAGCCCAGCTCGATGTATTTTTGATACGCTTCTTTAAAGCCTGTTGGTGTAGTCACCACGCCGTCATTCCAGGTACAACCTTCACGGTCGCCCGCCTGGTTAATCGGAGAGAGTTCATTTTCACAGAAATCAGCCGCAGCTTCTAAATACTGATCTACCAGTTCACGGCTTACGTTTTCTTGGAATGCAGGGAGATTTGCATAGTGTTGTTCAGCATTTAATAATTCATGCAACACAAATTGCATATCACGTAAAGGCGCTTTGTATTGTGGCATATCGGTTTCCTCAATACTGGTTTAACCAGCGTTATAATCTTAGATGAACTAAAAACGTATCTTCACTGACACGGTTTGGAATGATTCTAATCCTGCAACATCTTCCCCTGCGGTACAAGCTTTTCAGGGGGATTTCTTGGTGACTGTAAAGTCAAAGATTAATATGCATGACGTATTAAACATATTGAGTATAAAGGCTTTAGTCATATTTTGTATGATACGAATAGTCAACTATCCAGGGTAAATAGCACCCAATAAAAAAGCACCCGAAGGTGCTTGTCGTGAATCATTGATTCCTATGCATTAATAGGCAGATGTTTTGGGCTGGAAACGAACATGACATTGACCATTCACTGTTTGTTCACCTGCTTTGATCTGTGCAGCAGTACCATCTTTCTTGCCTTGACAGGCTTGCAGCATCGCTTGTTGTTGTGCCTGACGCTGAGCCAGACGTTGATCAAACTGTTTGGTCAATTCTGCACGTTTTGCATCAGTTAATGCTTCACCGCGCATCATGCCGCCACGGACATCGGCACGCATCGGGCGATGTTCACCTTTCATGCCGCGGTGTTCGCCGCGCTGGCCTTGCATGTTTTTACGATCGGCTTTAAAAACGATAGTACAGCTGCCATCAATGGTTTTATCACCGGCCTTGATTTGAACCGCTGAACCTACGGCTTTATTGTCACAGGCCTGTTGCAGCTGTTTGGCAAATTGCAGACGTTCCGCACGCTTTGCTTTAAACTGCTCGCGCTGTTCAGGTGAAAGATGATGCTGTTTTTTACCCTCATGATGATGTTTCATCATTTGGCGATGCTCATTGTTCGGTACATTACTGGTAGATTGACAGGCAGTCAAAGCACCCATAGAAAGAACACTGGCACTGATTAAGGCTATTTTTGTCATGGCTTGCATTGTATTTATTCCCGTCAAGAACCTGATTTTATGTCAGGTAAAGATTAAACAATAAAGATGAAGAAACAATGAAGAGTTTTTTGATGCCATGTTCGCTACAATAATGAATATAGAAGAAAAATTGAGATTTCTGTTTTGAACATTCGCCGTATTCCGATTGCATTACGTCTATTTTTGACTGTACTGTTGACCACGCTGGTTATTACCACAGTGAGTCTGGGTGTACTGCATCTGAATATGCAGCGTAATTTCGCCCGCTATGTGGCTGATGTCGAAATGCAGAAACTGGATTATGTGATTAAAAATCTGGCGGATGTCTATGCGGTGTATCAGGACTGGGGCAATGCGATTCAGGCCCAGATTCTACAAATGGAAGGGGAGGCTGCGCCAGATGATTATGACCGTTTATCACGCTGGTGGCTACGCCGTCAGTATGATATTGCCTTGCAGCAGCGCTATTTTCAGGAACAGACCCTGGTTCAAGTCGCACCCAGTATGGTCGATCCGGCTTTGCCACCGCGTCAGGTCAATGAAGAAGAGTTACGCCTCCTGGCTTCCAATCTACCCTCGCAGTTTCAGCCCTTTGAAGGCCTAAAATTCCCGCTGAGTTCCAATCAGAATCTGTTTAGAACTGACCGTAAGAATGGCGAACAAGCAGCACAGCAGCCGACCGGCAAGAAGCAGTTTATCCAGATGCCGGACCGTCTTGGTCTCAGTTCACGTCTTTCGCTGTATGATGCAAAACGTCGTTTTGTGGTCGGTGAGGCTTCAGATGAGCAGATTTCCTATCGTCCGATTATGGTGAATAATCAGATTGTCGGCTATTTGGGCTTAAAGCCGGTTCTGGATCAGGATGATGCCTTAAGTATTAATTTTTTTAGTAATCAAAAGCGTTATTTATTTTTGGTCTATGCGCTCAGTATTTTGGCCAGTCTGATTGCCTCCTTGTTATTGGCGACTTATTTCAAGAAACCAATTCAACGTTTGCTGAATGGTACGCGTGCTCTGACCCAAGGCAATTATCAGTATCAGGTCAAAGTCAACCGCAATGATGAATTGGGTGATTTGTCCAATGAATTAAATGCCTTGGCTGTGATTCTGGATCAGCATGAAACCTCACGCCGTCAATGGGTGGCAGATACCTCACATGAATTGAAAACGCCACTAGCAGTCTTACAGGCACAGATTGAAGCGATGCAGGATGGGATTCGTAAACCCACCCCTGAACATTTTGCTTCCATGCTGGCGCAGGTCACCAGCCTGAAAAAACTGACACAGGATCTGGCCGCATTGGCACAGGCCGATGCGCAGCAATTGCAATTTTACTTCTCGACGGTGAATCCGTGGGAGGTGGTACAGCAGGAACTGATCAACTTCCAGCCAAACTTTGAACAGGCTAAATTGACGGTCACCGCAAATGGCGAAGATACTGAGTTAAATCTGGATCTGGACCGCTTTAAACAGATTGTGGCCAACTTGCTGAGTAATAGTATTCGCTATACTGAAGCGGGTGGGCAGGTGCATATTCATAGCACGCAGGATGAGAAAGAATGGACCTTATATGTCGATGACAGTCCATTTGGTTTGAGCGATGAGCAACTGGCGCGGATTGGCGAGCGTTTCTACCGTGTCGATGATTCGCGTACCCGGGCGACTGGCGGAACTGGGCTTGGTTTGGCATTATCATGTAAAATTACGCAGGCGCTGGGTGGCAGCTTAAGCTTTGCGCATTCACCACTCGGTGGTTTACGCTGCAAACTGAGTTTTCCTAAACAAATGAAACCCTAAAGGAAATATATTGATGAAACATGTCATGCTGGTTGAAGATGAAATCGAACTTGCACAATTGGTGCGAGACTATCTGGAAGCTGCTGGTTTTGAGGTCAGTATGTTTCATGATGGGCAGGAAGCATATAACAGTTTTACCCAGCGTAAACCAAGTCTGATGATTCTGGACTTGATGGTGCCGCGTATGGACGGCCTGACCATTTGCCGTAAGGTACGTGAACAGTCAGACTTGCCGATTATTATGGTAACCGCGCGTACTGAAGAAATTGACCGTGTGTTGGGTCTGAATATGGGTGCAGATGATTATCTGTGTAAACCATTTAGTCCAAAAGAGTTGGTTGCACGGGTACAGGCAGTCTTACGTCGTCTGGACCGTAAATCAGAACCGGAAAGTAATGATCTGTTCCGTATGGATAAATCCCAACAGCGTATCTGGTATCAACAAAAGGCCTTGAATCTGACCCCGACTGAATTCCGTTTACTGGAGTTATTCCTGGAACATGTCGGGCAGGTCTATTCACGTGCGCAATTGCTGGATCATATCAATCCAGACAGTTTTGATGTCGCGGATCGCGTGATTGACAGTCATATCAAGAATTTGCGCCGTAAAATTTCGGATGCTGCTGAAACCGGCAACCGTCATGAGTGGATTCAGGCGGTCTATGGTGTTGGCTACCGTTTTGAATATCCTGAAGACTGAGTCTAAGGCAATGAAAAAAGCGAATCCGGAAGGGTTCGCTTTTTTATACTTTGAAAATAATTTTGGCTACACAAACTCGTGGAACATTGCTTAATCAATGAGCATGAAACGGTAAAAATCACTAAAAAACCTAATTAATGGTGATAGTGTTTTTAAAATAAACTTAAAATTTTGAATTATATAAATAAAAAATATGATTTCATATAGGGTGTATTGTGTTAATTTTAGGGAAAATAAATAATTATTACTTTAAGGCCCACTACCTAATTCTGTAATGAGCCAATTAGAGTTAGGATTCTTTTGCATAATATTAATAAAGAAAATATAGTCTCCGGGCGGATTTCCGGCATCATCCGTATGTACTATTTTTAATTTAATCATCAATGAAATAATTTTATAGAATTGTTGATAGTATTCAGGTCTATATTTTGCTGAGTCATAGTCAACTTTTATAATTTCTAAAATTTTTGCCTCTTTGAAAAAGTGGACTCTTTTAGGACTTTGCATTTGCAAATATAGTTGTCTATCAGGCCAAACATTCTTTAGTGCTGATTTCAAATCTCCCATGGAAAGCGAATTTAAGAAAAAAACTGTTGTCTGTTTAGCCACCTCTTTGTCATGAACAGTTTTTTGTTTATACGAGATCAAGCCTAAAAAAAAGCATAGAAATATAAGCAAGATTCCTATTTTTATAAATATTCTAGATCCTGTCATTTCACTTTCATCTTTCGAAAAAATAAGTAGCAGGCTAAGAGACACCCAAGCCAAAACAAATAATCAATAAAAAAATTGAAAAAAACAAATTGATCTAATCCTATAAGAATATTTAAAGGATCGATGGCTATACTACCGACTGGAGATATTTCACCATCTACTAAGAACTGTAGAGGAAATCCTCCGGCTATGACTTTAACCTTTGCAACTTCATCTATTCCTGTGCGTTCAACCAATATATATTTCTGATAAAACAAAGATAAATAAGTCAAAATAAATGCTAAACAATTAAAATAGATTATTTTTTTCATAAAAAATTCTTTAACTTTGAAATCAGTTAAAAATAACCAATAAGACAAACCTGGAAATAGAGCCATAAGAATAGTCCAAGTATCGGTATACATCTTCCACCATTCTTTCGAAATTTCTCCTGTATGACTCCACCCTAAAAGAACAAAAAATGGTGTAGCAATAATTAGAGAACTAATACAGATGGTCAGCAAGTTAAGGAGGCTATAGCGATTTAAAAGAATTGAAAACATGAAGCTGAAAGGTACAGTTAAAATACAATAAGCTAAGTAAACAAGAGCATGTCCTACAAAAATCACAAAAATTGAATATAGGCTGTATTCACGATTCATTATGATAAAGAACAATGCTGCAAAGAAAAGTAATGGTAGCGGAGCAAGTAATAACGCTTTTACTATTTTTTCTTTTGAGTATTTCACTAATTTAACTCTCTTTTTTAATCAATAAATATTAACACTATACTGATTTTCTTAGAGATCCTTGCCAAATTTAATATAATGGCTGTTATACGAAATATTGCTCAAAATTATGATGCATTCAGAGGATAGTATGTTGTTTAGATTGTGGATAACGCTTAAATTATCCACAGTTTTTGTTTTTGATGTGAATAAATTAAGACGAACAACTCACCATCACTTCCGGTACATCACTTGGCAATGGTGCTAAATCTTCAGCATGTTCCAGATCTGGCTGTTTCAGATAAGGCTGGCTGAGCAATTTAAACAAACGATCGACTTCGGAAAAATCATCACGCTCTGCCCGTTCAATGGCTTTCTGTGCCATGTGATTGCGCAGAATGTAATGCGGATTGGCTTGCTTCATGGCGGCATCCAGTTCTTCAATATCCTGATGTGCACGAATAGTTTCATATTGTGTCAGGAAAGCTTCAAACTGACGGCGATCCAGACAATCATCTTTAATAGCGTCATAGTCTTTATTTTGCAGGCGGATAAAACTCTGGGTGTAATCCAGTTGCTCACTTTGCAAGATTCGTAAAAATGCCATCGCACAGTCAAAACTGTCTTTATGGAAACCTGGTAAACCCATTTTCTGGTTTAAACCGTGTTTGTAATGTTCCAAGAATGTCGGCTCATAATGTTCCAGACAGCCGGCCAGATCCTGTTTCCATTGTTCTTTGTCATAATTCACAGGGCAGAGGGGAACCAGATTGTTTAACCATTGCCACAAGTTCCAGTGCCCGATACTTGGTTGTTGCTGATAGGTATAACGCCCCTGATAATCCGAATGGTTATTGATCCAGTTCGGACGGAAGCGTTCCATAAAGCCATAAGGACCAAAGTCCAAAGTCGAGCCGGTAATATTCAGATTGTCAGTATTCATCACGCCATGTGCAAAACCAACCAGTTGCCATTTGGCAATCATGACGGCAGTGCGCTGAATAACTTTGGTGGCAAAGCTCAGAATCGGCTGTTCGGCTTGCAGGCATTCCGGATAATGCCATTCAATACATTTCTGGGTAAATTCAGCCAGCAGATCCGACTGATACTGATTGATCCATTCAAAATGCCCGAAACGAATATGACAGTCTGAGGTACGTAACATCATTGCACCGGGTTCGAGCTTTTCGCGTTGAATGCCTTGCGTTGAGGAAGTAAAGCCAACCGCATTGCTCGACGCTACACCCAAAGAATTTAAAGCATGACCCGCCAGATATTCACGAATCACTGAACGCAGCACTGCACGCCCATCACCCATACGCGAATAGGGCGTTGCACCCGCACCTTTTAAATGCAGGTCAATAGTCTGACCTTCCTGATCAAGGATCTGTGCAATTAACAGGCCGCGACCATCTCCCAATTGTCCAGCCCATTGACCAAACTGATGACCTGCGTAGACCATGGCCAAGGGTTGAAACTCAGCAAAGACTTTCTGACCACTACACATCTCGACCCATTGCGCTTTGTCTTCATCTGACCATTGCAGTTGTTCTGCCAAAGCTACGTTAAAATGCCCGGCTTTTGCGCCTTTCAACGGTAGCGGAACTTGATGGTGGTAAAGGGCAGCAGGAAGGGTTTGATAACGAGAGTTAAAATACATGGCACTTAGTACAGGCTTGGAATACCTTGACTATAACAAAGTTGCCTGTAGAAAACTGTTGTATAAACGAGAGTTCAAGTTATCTTTCAGACATAAAAAAAGCCCCGATTGGGGCTTTTTTGTGAGCAGTTTTATTAAGATACTGCTGATTTTTTCAAATTACGAACCAGTAAATTCAAGGTTGCCCGGTGATGGGATAAACGCTGTTCAACCAGCTGGAATTCAACTTTCAGTTTGTCATCCATCTGGTGAATTTTTTCTGCCATAGAAGCCTTTTTCACCTGAATTTCTTGCTCTTTTAGTTTGGCCCAGTCATTTAAGGTTTGGGTAAAGGCATCATATTCCTGTGCAATCTTGGTTTTCACAGTAATGATGTCTTCAGAAACATCATGGCCATAGACCGCAAGATCCTGTTCAGCATATTTAAACTTCATTGCCAGTTCCGCTTTTTTGATATTAAAGCTAGGAATACGACGTAAGTTTTTGGCTAAACCCAGTTTAGAACAGGTCCAGATCAACCATTTGGTTGGATCGTATTGCCACCATTTCACGCCATTACGGTAATCGTACTGGAAAATGTGGTGATAGTTATGATAACCCTCACCCCAGGTGGCAATCGCAAGTACGAAGTTGTCACGTGCAGTGTTCTCGTCGGTATAAGGACGATTGCCCCACATGTGACACAGCGAGTTGATGAAGAAAGTCACATGATGGCTTAGGATTAAACGCACTAATCCACCCAGCAGCAAGACTCCCCAGACATCGCCGACTGCCCAGCCAATTGGAAGCAAAATAGCAGCATGAACGGCAATCACTAATGGAATATAGTATTTGTCCTGAAACATGACGACTTTGTCTTTTAACAGATCTGGCGCATTTTTATAGTTTGCCACACCTGATGGATAATCACGTAACATCCAGCCGATATGTGCATACCAGAAACCTTTGTTGATCGAGTACGGATCTTGATCCACATCATCGACATGACGATGATGAGTACGGTGACCAGATGCCCAGAACAAGATACTATTCTGTACAGCAAATGTACCCATAATCATTAAGATGATTTTTAATGGTAGAGTGGCTTCATAAGCACGATGTGCCCACAGGCGATGGTATCCTGCTGTAATGCCAAGGCTGCTTACGCCCAGTAAAACAAACATGCTGATCCAAGCGGCGGCGCTAAAATCATGGTGATACGCATATAACGGAATTGCAATCAGGGCGACAATGGGTAATAACACCAATGCAAACACCGCAATCCAGTTAATGGGGGCTTTGGGTAAGGGAGCATTCATCTCCAACAGCACTCCTAGAACCTCGGAAGGTTTAACAAAAAGCAGAAACCACTGTTGATTTTAACAGCAGCCTATCTTGTTTATATTAGCATGTGGCCTATAGCATCACTAGCATTATTGTACGGTTGTATTGTACTTGTCAGTAACAGGATAAGTAGGGCAAAAACGACCATTTTGCCAGTCTAGACGGGGCTTGATTTCCGACTAAGTGACTGAGGATTATCGGTCTTTTAGACTATTTAATTGGGCTAATATTAAGCGATTTAACTGTTCATCATTTCTACAATATTGCCAGAAAATTTGCAGAATATATCTCATAGAAAATTAATTTAACATTCAAGTCGAATCAATCTAAAAGTCAGACACGCTTTAATAGCTTGACATGAAATCGAGCTGTCTTAAATAAAACGATTTGAACTGATCAATAATCAGGGTGTTTTTTAGAGTTGCTGCAGCATCAGTTTTGGGTAATCGGTAATTAGCCCTTGAATTCCCCAATCACGCAGCTCTTTGGCTCGGCTCACATCATTGACCGTCCAGACACTGATATTTAATTCAGCAGCCTGGGTGGCCTGAATCAGGTCTTTGCTGGCCAGCTCATTCATCCAGCCAATATGACAGCAATCCAGTTCTAGCGCCTGATCAATCGCTTGATATTTTAGGTCGGTTTCGATGAGTAAACCGCGTTTTAGCCGGGAATTTTGCTGTTTGAAGGCTTGCAGGACTTTGGCATCAAAACTGGTAATGATGGCCGCCTGCTCATAGCCTTGCAGTTGCTGTGCAACGCCCAGTGCAATTTTCTCAGCCGCAGCTTCGGAATCGACACTTTTGATTTCGACTTCAATATGCTCAAAGTCTCGAATGACATTTAAGGTCTGATTTAAAAGGGGAGTGGCTTCGACTTTATTCCAGTCTGACCAGGTCACAGCATGATTATAGTGTGCAAGATCTTGACGATTGCATTCATATAAATGCTTTTGCAAACCTGTGGTTCGCACAAAATCATCATCATGCATGATGATTAAGGCATTGTCTTTGAGCTGACGCACATCAAACTCAACGGCGCGAATACCGATGTCTTGAATATATTGAAAACCGCCTAGGGTATTTTCAGGGGCTTCGCCACGTGCACCACGATGACCAATTATGCGCATAGACTGCCCATAAATTGAGAAGTTGATTTCATTGTATGCGTGCTATGTGACAAAAAGATGATAAGGCTTATTGTCGTCAGATGCACTGTAAAATCAAGATACATCTGACGCGTATTTTTAGATTTAGAATCAAGAAATAATTCTAGTTTTCGATGCTGTCATTGATATTTTTTTGCCACAGCACTTCTGAACCGCCCTCGCTGCGTTGCAAGGTGCGCGATGCTACAAATAGCCAGTCTGATAAACGGTTCAGCAGTTGTAGCGACGCTGCCTGAATATTCTGGTCGCGAGAGTGGACTGACATCACGCTACGTTCTGCCCGGCGGCAGACTGCGCGCGCCTGATGGGCAAAGCTGCAGACTAAAGTGCCAGCAGGCAGAATAAAGTCTTTGAGCATTGGCAAGGCTTCATTCATACGGTCGATATCATTTTCTAAAAAATCAATCGACACAGGTTGTACCAGATTAAAACCCGGAATACACACTTCACCACCGAGATCAAATAACCAGTGTTGAATCAGGCTTAAAGATTTGTCCCAAGTGGCTTTATCTTCAATCGTGCTTGCTGAAATCTGTGCACGTAATACACCAATCACGGCATTGAGTTCATCCACATCACCGAGCGCATCAATACGTAAATCGTCTTTGGCAACGCGAGAACCATCACCCAAACCTGTGGTGCCTGAATCGCCTGTGCGGGTATAAATCTTACTTAAACGGTGACCCATGTGATTTCCTTGATTTTTAAATGCTGTAAATAAAAAGCATCATGCCATAGGCATGACATGATGCTCAAAAGTATTTATTGAAACGCTGAACTTAGTATGTAAAGGTTACACCGGCAGAAGCGAGGCGACCGCCGTTGATATAGAAAAGATCATCTCCGTATGATGCGGTTTCAAATTTTACATCACCAATATTGTCGATATTAGTGAAAAGTTTGACAGATGGATTTACATTCCAATACGCATTCAAATCAATCGTTGCGTAACCAGCAACTTTTGAATTGTCTTTAGGTGCTGATTTGGATGATACCGATGTGCTAATGCCATAAACTGAATTTTGTAATCCAGCTGTCAAGGTTAGGCTTTGACGAGGACGACGAGCTAATTCCTTATGAATCTCTTCATTTGTAGCTTTCACATAGTTGTGTGAAAGTTTTGCAAACAGTTGATCTTGTTCCCAATGAACGTAGCTTTCGATACCCTCAAATTTTGCTTTACTCACGTTGTCAATGATGTAGCCATTTTTATCATTATAATCAATGAGGTTTTTCACTTGGTTAGTATACGCAGACAAACCAGTGGTAAATCCAAGAGGGAGCTTCTGATCAATACCGAATTCAAAAGATGCACTTTCTTCAGGTTTTAAATTTGGATTGCCATAATAGTTAACATAGAGCTCATTTAAGTTAGGTGCTCTAAATGCTGTGCCCCAATTAGTGTAAATACTTGTGTTTTTCAATATTTGATAGCGAGCTGCCACCTGACCGACGGTATGCGTGCCAAATTGGTCATTGTCTTCTACACGAATACCAATTTGAGTATTTAAACCGTGATTGCTGTATTGGTGCTGAATATAATAACCTTGTGAATCAACGTCTCCTTTATATGGAGATCCGCTAGAAATAGCATCGGCTTTGGTATTTTGGAAAGTGGTACCTAATAGGATGTTTTGGTGAGCTGGTAAAATGACTTTCGTGTATAGGTCAGCTTCTTGGGTTTTACTATTTACAAAATCTTTTGAATCTAATTGATCACTTTCATCTTTAAATTGAGATAAACGTGCATTTAATTCAAGTTGATCAGAAAGTTTATATTTTGCTTTCACATTGATACTTTCATTTTTGAAATCGACAGCGTTATTTTTTAAATTTAAAAATGCATAAGAGGGAGCTGATGCAAAAACACTTGAAACATAAGTGGATTGACCTTCGTTTTGTGCATAATCCAAAGAAAGAGCGACTTGCTCATCTTCAAAACCAAATTTAGTACTAAAACCTTTTTGTTCGAAATCACCAGTTTTAATATCAGATTGCTCAGCGTTGGTCACTTGAGTTCCATCTGATTCTAGGCGTTGACCACGAATTTGGGCATAAAACCCATTTTCAGCGAGGTCAGCACCGACAATAGATTTATAAGTTTTATTTTCACCAACTTCACCTGTAACAAATACACCTGTTTTTTCAGGAGTTTTAGAAACAAGCTGTACGACCCCACCAATAGCATTCGTACCATATAAAACTGAAGCAGGACCTTTAAGTATTTCGATTTGTTTGAGGTCTGTTGTATCAATATATGCTAGAGATGCAACACCACTTGTTGCACTATTAAGTTTCACACCATCACGTAAAACAAGAGTGTGTGTTGAATTTGTGCCTCTTAGGAAAATAGATGATTGTTGACCATAGCCACCTGACTGCACCATATTTAGAGATGCTTCATTACTTAATAAGTGTGGTAATGAGGCTAAGGGAGATTGCTCAAGAATTGCAGGCTCAATAATCGAAATACGCGCGGGTACATCTTTGATATTTTGTTCACTACGAGAAGCAGTCACCACAATGGTATCCAAAGATGCTTTTGCAACTTTTTGCTCGGCAGCAAAAACAGATGAAGTGGTACCCAACGCAAGTGCGATCGCACCTACCAAGGCAGTAGGTTGAAATTGAATAGACATGAAATGCTCCATACATTCACTTCCCCGTGAATGATTGGGTGATAGAACACAACAAGCAGGTTTCCGGACTTAAATGTGCAAAGTACAGGCTTTGCTGTCTATCCACCTTCCCACATCAAGATGCAGTGGTGTAAACCGAAGCGGTTTATTTGATAGACGTTTCATTTTTACCGTTGCGGGGGCAGTGCTGGATTTACACCAGCTTCCCTAAAGCAGGAGGCTGCTTTGGCTCGTTGCAAGATGGGCGCAGTATAAAGTTTGTATGCCTTATACACAATCTACAGCAAGAATAATCCGGATGAACTTTACGCAAGCCGGAAAAATTGCATTACAATGATTTGCCCCAATCTTATAGATTGTTCAAGACATTGGTAGATCTAGAGCCAGAATAATATGCGAACCCGTGCCAAAATTTGTGGAATCACCCGAGTCGAAGATGTTCATGCTGTGGTGAACGCAGGTGCAGATGCGATAGGATTCGTATTTTATCCACCGAGTCCCCGAGCTGTTACAGCCGCTCAAGCTGCTCAACTGGTTCAAGCCATTGCACCTTATGTGCAAGTGGTTGGACTGTTTGTGAATCATTCAGCTAATGAGATTCAGGATATCTTGCAAACGGTTCATCTTGATATTGTGCAATTCCATGGTGATGAAACGCCGGAACAATGTCAGACAATCGCTCAACAGGTCGGACGCCGCTGGTACAAGGCCATTCAGGTCAAACCTGATCTTGACGTAGTTGTAGAAATTCAACGTTATCAAGATGCTGGCGCGAGTGCAGTGCTGTTAGACGCATGGCATCCTGATCTGAAAGGTGGTACGGGCCACAGCTTCGATTGGGAGACATTTCCCAAACTTGATATTCCCTTGATCTTGGCAGGCGGTTTAAATCCTGACAATATCGAACAGGCAATTCTCACCACACAGGCCTATGCCGTAGATGTGAGTGGCGGTGTCGAGTCCGCAAAAGGTATTAAAGACCAACAACTCATAGAACGCTTTATGCAAGGAGTCCATCGTGGATCAGCAAAGTACTAGCCAGAACAGTCAGGCAGTTGACTATACCCAATTCCCGGATGAACGCGGGCATTTCGGTATTCATGGCGGACGTTTTGTGTCAGAAACACTCATGGCGGCTTTAGAAGACTTGGAAAAGCTCTACTTCCGTATGAAAGATGATGCACAGTTTTTGGCAGAATTTGACCGTGATCTGGCGTTTTACGTCGGTCGTCCGAGTCCTTTATATCATGCTGAACGATGGTCGAAAGAGTTGGGTGGTGCGCAAATTTATCTGAAACGTGAAGACCTGAACCATACCGGTTCGCATAAGGTCAACAACACTATTGGTCAGGCCTTGCTTGCAAAATTGTCAGGTAAAAAGCGTATTATTGCCGAAACAGGTGCCGGTCAGCATGGTGTAGCAACCGCCACAATTGCAGCACGTTTAGGTCTTGAGTGCGTGGTATTTATGGGCGCTGAAGATGTCAAACGTCAGGCCATGAACGTGTACCGTATGCGTTTGCTCGGTGCGACAGTTGTGCCTGTACAAAGTGGCTCTAAAACCTTGAAAGATGCCATGAACGAAGCCATGCGTGACTGGGTAACCAATGTCGATTCAACTTACTATGTGATTGGTACCGTGGCAGGCCCACATCCATATCCGCAGCTGGTACGTGATTTCCAGTCGATTATTGGCCGTGAAGCACGCCGTCAGATTCAGGAGCAAGCTGGTCGTCTGCCTGATGCCTTGGTAGCCTGTGTTGGTGGTGGTTCCAATGCAATGGGCTTGTTCTATCCATTCCTGAACGATCAAGATGTGCAAATGTACGGTGTAGAAGCCGCGGGTTTGGGTATTGAAAGCGGTAAACATTCAGCGCCATTGAATGCCGGTCATGTCGGTGTACTGCATGGAAACCGAACTTACCTGATGTCTGATAAAGAAGGTCAGATCATTGAAACGCATTCAATTTCTGCCGGTCTGGATTATCCGGGTGTGGGGCCAGAACATAGCTTCCTGAAAGATATGGAACGTGTGAACTATGTACCGATCACGGACAATGAAGCCCTACAAGGCTTCCGTGACTTGACCAAGATTGAAGGGATTATTCCTGCACTGGAAAGTGCGCACGCGATGGCCTATGTGTCTAAACTTGCACCGACCATGGACAAGGATCAAATTATTATTGCGACGGTTTCAGGTCGTGGTGATAAGGACTTGATGACTGTAGCGCGTATTGATGGCGTGGAAATGGTTGAGATGTAATTTCCTTAAGTCCTCTCCTTTTAGGAGAGGGTTTGGGAGAGGTTGAATCTCACCAGAGATAAATAAAAAAATCGTGCCAGGTCTTCCTGGCACGATTTTTTATTGGATAAGCTTTAAATGAATAAACCCGCGTGCTCCCGATTGATCTTAACAATCTATAGATCTATTCGGGAGGAGTGTAATCTTTTAAGAAAACTCACTTTGCGCGCGTTCTTTGGCCCATTCGCGTAAAACAAATTTCTGCAATTTTCCGGTCGAGGTTTTTGGAATTTCGGTAATCACAACATCTTTAGGCACTTTAAAACGTGCCAGATGCTGTTTGCAGAATTCCATAATCTCTTCCGCTGTTGCAGTTTGTCCTGCTTTGAGTTCTACAAAGGCACATGGTACTTCCTGCCAGCGTGGATCCGGCTTGGCCACAACAGCTGCCGTTAAAATGGCAGGATGCTGATACAGCACTTCTTCGACTTCTAGTGAGGAAATATTTTCCCCTCCGGAAATAATCACGTCTTTAGATCGGTCAGTAATTTTGGCATAGCCATCAGGCTGACACACGGCCAGATCGCCGGTATGGAACCAGCCACCGGCAAAGGCTTCTGCGGTCGCTTCCGGATTTTTCAGATAACCTTTCATCACGATATTGCCACGGAACATGATCTCGCCCATGGTCTGACCATCATGCGGAACTTCCTGCATGGTGTCAGGATCAAGCACTTTCATACCATCTTGTAGCGGATAGGGGACGCCCTGCCGGGAATGCAGCTGCGCCTGTTCTTGAATAGACAGATCGCTCCAGCCGGCTTGTGACGCACACAGGGCAGAAGGACCGTAGGTTTCAGTCAAGCCATAGACATGCGTCACATTAATGCCAATATTGCGCATGCCTTCAATAATTGCAGCCGGTGGTGCAGCACCGGCCACCATCACTTCGACCCGATGGTCAATTTTGGTCTTTTTCTCTTCAGGGGTATTGATCAGCATTGACAGGACAATCGGTGCGCCACAGAAGTAATCGACTTTATGTTCAGCAATTAGTTTGAAAATCAGTTCGGCATCGACTTTACGCAGGCAGACGTTGGTTCCGCCGTTGGCCGCCATAGTCCAGGCGAAGCACCAGCCATTACAGTGGAACAGTGGCAGTGTCCATAAATAGGTGGCACGCGGCATCATGCCACAAGCAATGATATTACTGGCTGCGTTAATGTAGGCACCGCGGTGATGATAAACCACACCTTTGGGATTGCCGGTAGTTCCAGAGGTGTAACTTAAGCTGATGGCATCCCATTCATCTTGAGGCAAATGCCAGTCAAAATTTGCATCGCCTTGGGCAATCCAGTCTTCATATTCGATTTGACCAATACGGCTGTCTTCACCTTCAAACTCTGCATCGGCCACATCAATCACATAGATCTCTTGTGAAACCAGCGCCAGTGCTTCGGTCGCAAGTGCAGTAAATTCAGGGTCGACCAATAAGACTTTGCTTTCAGCATGTTCCAGCATAAAGGCGAGAGTCTTGGCATCCAGACGGGTATTTAAGGTATTGAGTACCGCACCTGCCATCGGCACAGCAAAGTGCGCTTCAATCATGGCAGGGACGTTAGGCAGCAGGACAGACACGGTATCATTTTTACCGATGCCTAATTTTTGGAGTTGGTTGGCAAACTGACGGCAGCGATTGTATTTTTCACGCCAGGTAATGCGGCGCTGACCATGAATAATCGCATTTTGATTCGGATAGATATAAGCTGCACGATCTAGATAGCGTAAAGGTGACAAGGCTACAAAATTTGCGGGGGTACGCGGTAATTCATCGTATGCGCTAACCATGGTAAAACTCCGTTGTATCGTTATTTTCATATCCTTTTGAAAAGATATGCACTTCTTCGAAATCTTGCATTTATGCTTTAGTCGAGTAAATTAATATAAATTTTAAGTCATTGAATATTAATTAAAATATTTAGCCCTATTTGATTTTTTTGAACCCGTGGGTTCCCATATTTGATTTTTTAGGTATTTTACTCTAATTGAGTCAGTAAAATAATATGAGCCAGAGAATAATAATGAAAATACAACAGGCGAATGCAGTCTGGCGAAACTGGTCAGGGAGTCAGCACAGCGCTCCTCAAGTTTTTCAGCCCAGAGAAATAAGCGAATTACAAGGTTTGGTGAAGTCACAGGCAAAGATTCGTGCAGTAGGTGCGGGGCATTCATTTAGTGCTTTGGCTAAAACCAATGATGTGCTGCTTCATCTCGATCATTTAAAAGGTGTGGTGGCTTTGGATGAGGCAAAAGTTCAATGTACCGTGCACGCTGGTACGCGTTTATATGATTTAGGTGAATATATTGCCCCGATCAATCAAGCTTTACCCAATCAGGGTGACATTGATCAGCAAAGTCTGGCGGGAGCGATTTCCACGGGAACGCATGGCACCGGCATCGATTTACCCTGTTTATCTGCTTTTGTGGACGGTTTTGAATTGCTGACTGCAGATGGAGAGCTGTTGCAATGTGATCATCAGCAGAATACCGAGATATTTCAAGCGGGGCGTGTGGCGTTAGGTAGTCTGGGGATATTGACCAAAATTACCCTGCAAAATCGTCCGCGCTATAAATTAAAAGAACAGATTCGGCTGTGTCCATTAAAAGAAGTATTTGCGCATATCGATCAATGGAAACATCAGCACCGGCATATTGAATTTTGGGCTTTTCTGCATGCCGATCAGGTCATGCTAAAAACCCTGGATGAAACGGAGGATGAAATTCAGCCAAGGCAGGAGAACTGGCCATCTGAAGATGCGTTATTGACTTTGTGTTCTGAATTGACCCGATTTATTCCTGCATCTAATCCTTATCTGCAAAAATTATTGGGTGTTTTTGTTAAACCGAGTTGTTATGTAGATTGGTCATCCCGGATTTTTCCGACTCCGCGTCAGACCAGATTTAATGAAATGGAATATCAGCTTCCGGTCGATTCCGGCTTGCAATGTCTGCAGGAGGTTTTAGCCACCTTAAGGAAGCAGAATGTGCCGATGTTTTTCCCGATCGAATTCCGTTATGTTAAAGGCGATGAGATCTGGCTGAGTCCTTTTTATCAGCGTGATTCGGTTTCGATTTCGATTCATCAATTTTATAAACAGGATTGCCGAGCTATTTTCGATCTGGTCGAGCCGATTTTTCAGAAATATCAGGGACGGCCACATTGGGGAAAGTTGCACAGCATGACAGCCGCTTCGCTGTGTGATCTTTACCCAAAATGGGATTATTTTATGAGATTGCGGCAGCAACTGGATCCGCAGCAAAAATGGCTTAATCCGCATTTACAGCAGTTATTTTTGTCTGAATAGCAGGAGCGAATTATGCAATCGAAGTATTTTCAGCAACTGACCCGAGATTTGCAGCAGCAGGGAACTGGTACATCGCAACTGATTCTGGATCTGGCTCAATATCAGCAGAATCTGGAGATTGTACAGGCAAAAATCCCTGCGCAGCTCAAGCCGCGTCTGGTGGTGAAGTCTCTAGCCAGTATCCAGCTACTCAAACTGGCCAGTGAAAAGCTGAATACCCGACGATTTATGGTATTTCATTTACCCCATCTTTTAGAAATGATGAGAGCATTTGAACAGGCCGATATCTTGCTAGGTAAGCCAATGCCGATTCATGCGGTACAAGGTTTTTATCAAAACGTTCCTGAACAAAATAAAGCAAATGATCAAAGCAATATTCAATGGCTGGTCGATGACATAAAACGCTTGAAGCAATATCTGCAATTCGCTCAAGAATCTAATCTTCAGTTAAATATCAATATTGAAATTGATGTCGGCTTACATCGTGGTGGGGTGAGTAGCCAGCAACAGTTAATAGCCTTACTCAAACTCATTCAGCAACATCCCGACGCTCTCAGGCTTTCGGGGTTGATGGGCTATGATGCACATGTCGCCAAATTGCCGAATATTTTGAAAAGCCCCGAAAAAAGTTATCAGCAATCGCAGCAGATTTATCAACAATATAAAAATACTATTCAGCAGCAATTCCCAGATTTATGGCGGGCAGATTTGTGTTTTAACGGTGGTGGCAGTCCGACCTTTATGCAGCATTGCCAGCAGAGTGTCTGTAATGATCTGGCTTTTGGCTCGATGCTGCTCAAACCCAGTGACTTCGATCTGGACAATTTATCCGCTTTAAAATGTGCGCTCTGGATTGCCACACCGATTTTGAAGGTATTGTCTTATAGCCAGATTCCGGGTCTGGAAATGCTGAATCATTTGCCGCATCGGCATAAAGCACTGTTTATCTATGGTGGCTATTGGCAGGCAGATTATATTTATCCTGAAAAAAGCCGGCCGCATCTGTTGTATGGTCGCAGTAGTAATCAGGAAATGCTTCAGGTACCTAGGCAATGCAATATTCATGTCAATGATTATGTGTTTTTAAGGCCGACACAAAGTGAAGCCATCATTCCACAATTTGCCCAGCTCTATGTTTATCGTGAGAGAACATTTATTGAGTGGCAGACTTTCCGGGAATAACCACATTTTGAATTAAGAGATGAGCCTAAGTCTTTAAAGATCAGGGAAAGATTTGGGGGTAAATCTGATTTTTATTGGGGAAAAGGTTTAATCATGCGGCCAAGCCGTGTAAAATTCGAATCGATTTTATTTATCCACCGTTTTTATCTTTTGAGGTTTTCCTCGATCATAATCTCGCGGTGACATGCTCCATGGTACGGGGCATCACTCCTTAAGGATTTCTTATGCCAATTATCACTTTGCCAAATGGCGATCAAAAACAGTTTGATCAAGCCGTATCTGTGATGGACGTTGCACTCAGCATTGGTCCTGGTCTTGCAAAAAATACCGTTGCTGGTCGTGTAAATGACCGTTTAGTGGATGCGTCTGATCTCATCACTGAAGATGCAACCTTACAAATTATTACGCCTAAAGACGAAGCCGGTGTCGAAATTATTCGTCACTCTTGCGCGCATTTGGTGGGTCATGCGGTTAAGCAACTGTTCCCAGAAGCAAAGATGGTCATTGGTCCGGTCATTGAAGAAGGTTTCTACTATGACATCTGGATGCCACGTCCATTCACATTAGACGACATGGCAGCCATCGAAGAGCGTATGAAAAAGCTCATCGATCAAGACTATGATGTTGTGAAAAAAATGACCCCGCGTGACGAAGTGATTGCAGAATTCACAGCGCGTGGCGAAGAATACAAATTACGCTTGATCAACGACATGCCTGAAGAAACACAAATGGGCTTGTACTACCATCAAGATTACTTGGATATGTGCCGTGGTCCGCACGTTCCAAATACCAAATTCTTAAAATCGTTCAAGCTGACTAAAATCTCGGGCGCTTACTGGCGCGGTGATGCGAAAAACGAACAATTACAACGTATTTATGGTACAGCGTGGGCAGACAAGAAACAGCTTGCAGCTTATGTAAAACGTATTGAAGAAGCAGAAAAACGCGATCACCGTAAAATTGGTAAAGCGCTAGACTTGTTCCATATGCAAGAAGAAGCACCGGGTATGGTGTTCTGGCATCCGAACGGCTGGACCATTTACCAGGTACTTGAACAATACATGCGTAAAGTTCAGCAAGACAACGGCTATGAAGAAATCCGTACCCCGCAAGTGGTTGATTTCACGCTGTGGGAAAAATCAGGACATGCTGCCAACTATGCAGACAACATGTTCACCACGCATTCTGAAAACCGTAACTACGCGGTTAAACCAATGAACTGTCCTTGTCACGTACAAGTGTTCAACCAGGGTTTAAAATCATACCGTGATCTTCCGGTACGTCTGGCAGAATTTGGTTCATGTCACCGTAACGAGCCATCAGGTTCTTTACACGGCATTATGCGTGTACGTGGCTTTACCCAAGATGATGCGCATATCTTCTGTACCAAAGAACAGATTGGGCCTGAAGTTGCAGACTTTATCAAATTGACACTCGACGTATACAAAGATTTTGGCTTCGAAGAAGTACAAATGAAATTATCAACACGTCCTGAAAAACGTGTCGGTGATGACAAACTTTGGGATATGGCTGAAAAATCTTTAGCAGATGCTTTAGATGCTGCGGGTCTTGAATGGGAGCTTCAGCCGGGCGAGGGTGCATTCTATGGTCCAAAGATTGAATTCTCTCTGAAAGACTGTCTGGGGCGTGTCTGGCAGTGTGGTACCATTCAGTGTGACTTTAACTTGCCAGAACGTTTAGATGCGTCTTATGTCACAGAAGATAACGACCGCGATCAGCCAGTAATGTTACATCGTGCAATTCTTGGCAGTTTTGAACGTTTTATTGGTATACTGATTGAACACTACGCAGGTTTCATGCCACCTTGGTTGGCGCCGATGCAAGCGTGTGTGATGAATATTACCGATTCTCAGGCAGAAGCATGTGAGTCAGTTGTCGCAAAACTTAAAGAAAACGGTATTCGTGCAATTTCTGACTTGAGAAATGAGAAAATCGGCTTTAAGATTCGTGAACGTACTTTAGAGCGTATTCCTTACTTACTGGTACTTGGGGACCGGGAAGTTGAAGAAGGTACAGTAAACGTCCGTACCCGCTCAGGAAAAAATTTGGGTACTATGTCAATCGATGCTTTCGTTGACCTAGTAAAAGCAGCCGTTGCCGAACGCGGCCGGTACATTGTGGAGTAACAGCGATTAAACAGCCTGACCGTAATCAACAGGGCGGTAACAAATCAAACCGTCCTGCCTTGAATGATGAAATTCGTGCGAAAGAAGTCCGTCTTGTAGACGAAAATG
Organism: Acinetobacter sp. YH12102; assembly: GCF_013419125.1. Lineage (NCBI taxonomy): Bacteria > Pseudomonadati > Pseudomonadota > Gammaproteobacteria > Moraxellales > Moraxellaceae > Acinetobacter > Acinetobacter sp. YH12102. Next base: position 115,894 of record NZ_VPAS01000002.1, read on the forward strand.
GTGAGCAAAAAGGGATTGTAAGCTTAGCTGAAGCCCTGCGCGCAGCAGAAAGTGTGGAACTTGATCTTGTCGAGATCGTAGCCAATGCTGAGCCACCAGTATGTAAGATCATGGACTTCAACAAGCATTTGTTTGATCTTAAGCAAAAGCAGAAAGAAGCGAAGAAAAAACAACATCAAGTCCAGGTGAAAGAAATCAAGCTACGCCCGGGTACTGATGTTGGTGATTACAACGTAAAACTACGTGCAATCATCAAGTTCCTTGAAGAAGGTAACAAGGTGAAAATCACCCTTCGTTTCCGTGGCCGTGAAATGGCGCACCAACAGTTGGGTCTGGCTCAATTGCAAAAAATTGAAGCTGACGTGGCTGAATTCGGTACTGTTGAACAGATGCCGAAAATGGAAGGCCGTCAAATGGGTATGCTGCTTGGTCCTAAAAAGAAAAAGTAAGCACTCATGAAGCGAAAAAAGCCCTGCAGATGCAGGGCTTTTTTTATGCCCTAAAATTCCAGGCAGTTTGTATGGCCTGCATAATCTGTTGAGCCTGTTGCCGGGAAAACATTGACAATTGAATCCGGAAAAATCCGAGACAGATTTGATTGATCAGATCAGGCTGGCATAATCTAAAATCTAGCGTGCCATCGCGTTGACTGATGAGATGCGCTGGAGTTCTACTCAGCCAGCGCTTGAGATGGGCTTTGAGAGAATCGTATCGCGGATTCAGAAAGCTATAGTGTACCGAGTGTCGTTTTAAGCAGAGGCTGATCCGGAAACCGGCCAAAGTATAATAAATTGCCTGAGACGTTATTTTTAGTTTGGTTCCCAGCATGAGCAGCGAAAGACCAAGAAAGCCGCCGATATAAACATAAAAGCCAGGCGACTCCTGCCATAAAAATAACAATCCTTGCAGAAAGCTGGAATTGCTACGCAGACTGCTTAAATAAAAAATGCTGAATATGCCAACCGGATAACAGAGTAGTAAATATCCGATAGCGCGCATGATCGGACTACTCTGATGAAACAGGATTTTTTCTGACGCGTTCATAGCTTATTTTTATGATCATAAAGCGTATTATTTTAATGAGCTTAGAGAATCTGGAGTCAAAAAGAAAGGCCCTTTTGGGCCCTTCTTTTAAGTCAAATCCAGCTTATTCAACTGATTTTTCATCATTTTCGATCAGCAGTTTATTGCCAATCGGAATTTGGCGCGGCAATTTCTCTTCTGGAATGATACGTTGCAAGTCAATGATCAATAGACCATTTTCATAATCTGCCTGTTGTACTTCAATATATTCATCCAGACGCAAAGACAATTTAAATGTACGTCGTGCAATGCCTTTGTGCAAGAATTCGGTATGGTCATTGCTCTGGTTTTCAGGCTTACCTAAAATGGTCAGTAACTTATTTTCCAGACGAATGTCGAGTTCTTCTTGACGGAAACCCGCAGTTGCGACCACAATCCGATAATTATTTTCGCCATGCTTTTCGATATTATACGGGGGATAATTCGGCGCATCACTTTGCATGGCATAGTCAATAAAGTCATTCAAGCGATCAAAACCGATACTACGACGAAACAGAGGATGAAGATTTAAGTTGCTCATGATTAGAACCTTCTCGATTAAGCAAAGTTATAAAAACAAGAAAATAAGATCTGTCATGTCAGACATCGACAGTACATAAGATTGACGCAATCCTTATGCACAAATAAATATGTGTCTGCTGTAAAAATTTTCAAGATAAAAAATAAAAAAATACATGAATTTTTATTAAGATAATGATATTTATATAAAAATATTTTTGAAATACAGGCTTGTTGTTTCTGGCTGAATCCTCTATGTTGAATGCATCATGGCATAGATAAAGTGCAGGGAGTATTAAAAAAATGATCGATTTATATTATTGGGGCACCCCCAACGGCCATAAAATTAGCATTGCTTTGGAAGAAATGGGGCTGAAGTATCAAATTTTTCCGATTAATATTCTGGAAAATGACCAGTTCCAGTCTGACTTTCTGGCTATTTCTCCTAACAATAAAATTCCGGCGATTGTCGATCAGGAAGGGCCAGATGGCCAGCCGATTTCAATCTTTGAATCGGGTGCGATTTTGCAGTATTTAGGTCGTAAAACCGGCATGTTCTATCCGACAGATGAAATCAAACGTATTCAGGTAGAACAATGGCTGATGTGGCAAATGGGTGGACTAGGCCCGATGCTTGGGCAAAATCATCACTTTAGCCGTTTTGCGCCTGAGCGTATCGCCTATGCCACCGAGCGTTATGTCAATGAAAGCAAACGTCTGTATGGCGTGCTAAACAAGCAGCTGGTCGGGCAGGATTATGTGGCTGGTGAATACTCGATTGCCGATATGGCGATATTCCCGTGGTTGTTGCGACACGACTGGCAGCAGATTAACCTGGCAGATTATCCTGAAGTGGCTAAATATATCGATCGCTTGAATGCACGTCCTGCAGTTCAGAAAGCGCTCGCCATACAGGTCAGTTAAGCTGCAGCCTTTATGCTAAAATAGCCTTAAATAAATAAAGCCACCCTTAAGGTGGTTTTTTATTGGATGGATATATGAACGATTTTCTTCTGAATTTTACCAAGATTGTTGAAAGCAATACCCGAATTTACTGGAGTATTCTCTTCGGTATTGCTGCATGTTTAGTGCTTTATATTGCTGAAATTGTACATATTGATCAGGTAATTGCTGCTCTCAATACCAAAGATCAGCAGATTTTGCGTGCAGCGATTGAACCCATTACTCAGCAGTATAAATGGGGACGGATCATGGCAATGGTGGCAGCAGTACTGTGGTCCAGCTGGGAATATAGCAAAGCCAAGAAAAAACTGCGTTTAAGCCATTAATACTGGCATGAGCCTGTTTCTGCTCTTTCTATCAGCCTTCGGTGCAGCGACATTACTGCCTTTACAGTCTGAAGCTGTGCTGCTTGGTCTTTTGGTACAGGCAAGCCATAGTGTGGCACTGTTAATTGCGGTGGCCAGTCTGGGGAATATTCTGGGTTCCTGTGTCAACTGGTATCTGGGGCTCAAAATCGAGCATTATAAAAATAAAAAATGGTTTCCGGTGTCAGAAGACAAGATGCTCAAGGCACAAATGATATATCAGAAATATGGCTATTGGTCTTTGCTGCTGAGCTGGGTGCCTATTATTGGAGATCCCATTACTTTAATTGCAGGACTACTGAAAGAAAACTTTGCCCGATTTTTGTTCATTGTCAGCCTGGCGAAAATTGGACGTTATCTGTTTATTTATGCGGCTTTTGCCCTGTTCTAAACCTGAAGCGATTTTTCTGATTCTGTTTTGCGCACTATTTTTAAAGTGAAATCATAAAACCATCCTGTTTAAATTCGCTTATTGGATGAAGATGCTTTTGTTTTAAACAAAGATGCTTTAGAATACTCGCTCCCTTACCTGCAGGTCGTTTTGTAATGGTGCAAACGAGCCGAACAGGTGTTCAAAAGAGGTTGTTATGCCTAAGATGAAAACTCGCCGTGGTGCAGCTAAACGCTTTAAAGCGACTGCTAACGGTTTTAAGCGTAAACAAGCGTTCAAACGCCACATTTTGACCAAAAAATCTGCTAAGCGTATTCGTCAATTGCGCGGCTGTGTAATGGTTCACGTAAGTGACGTTGCTTCAGTTCGTCGTATGTGCCCGTACATCTAAGGAGATTATAAATGGCTCGTGTAAAACGTGGTGTACAGGCTCATCGCCGTCACAAAAAAATTCTTGCTCGCGCTAAAGGTTACTATGGTGCTCGTTCACGCGTTTACCGCGTAGCGTTCCAGGCGGTAATCAAAGCTGGTCAATATGCATACCGTGACCGTCGTCAGAAGAAACGTCAATTCCGCGCTTTGTGGATTGCACGTATCAATGCTGGTGCACGTCAAAACGGTTTGTCATACAGCCGCATGATTTCTGGCTTGAAAAAAGCTCAAGTAATCATTGACCGTCGCGTTCTTGCTGACATCGCTATGCATGACGCAGTTGCGTTTGCTGCGATTGCTCAAAAAGCAAAAGATGCGTTGGCTGCATAAGTCTTTATGACTTGAAAAAAGACCGCCATTTGGCGGTCTTTTTTTGCCTGAAAAATGGGAAATAGCTAATGCGCGATTTTCGTGAAATATGGTCGCCCATCGATCAGACTAAAAAAAGTTAAGTTTGCGAATAACGACACCGATACTATTTCAGAAAAATGGGCTGAAACTAATACTGTAATCTGCTTGAATTTAACCTTTTATTTCCATCTTTACTGAGCAATAAAAAGAGCATTATCTCGAGCGCTGAGTAAAAAATAATTGCGGTTAAATTCAAATAATCGAAAAAATATCAAACCCTGGTTGAGTTGAAATTCAATTGTTTGATGAATGATCAAAACTCATCGCGAAAACCGACAGCATTATTTCAAGCTCATCTCTGCTGTCGAATATCAATATATCCACTGGATTCGGCTAAGTTTTCTCCAAGAAGTTAATATTTTCTTGCTGAAATCTTAAAGACCAAGATAGTAGCCAATCAGACAGATAATCACGGTAATCACAATCAAGGTCAGTACATTTGCAGAATTAGATTTGCCAGGATCTTGAGGTTTTTCCGCTTTAGATATTTTGGGCGAACGGTGTTCGGTACTCATACCCACAAATGGGTCAGGCGCAACTTTTGGGGTGAGCTGTGCAGTTTTATAGTGGTTGGCAACTTTGCTAATGAATTTGGCACTTAAATCATCAATTTTTTGTGAAAAGTGGCGTAAATTGAGCTGCTGATCTGGGCTCAGGACTTCACCATCTGACGTATAGGGATGTTGAATTTTAGTTTGAATAAACTCATTTAAGGCATCTAGCCGGTATAAAGTCTGATGCGCATAATCAGCTGAATAGTCGGTCGGAATCAGGGCCAAATGACTTTCTGTATCTGCCTGAATTGCCGGTATCGTGCCGTAGTATGGAAGATTGGTATACGCCGGTTCTATAAAATCTTGAGCTAGGCTGCTTTCAAATAACTCATAATTGGTATAAGCCTGGATATCGTCCCAGTTCGGTGCTTCCAGATCTGTGTCAATACGCTTGGCCAGTTTGGGATTCAGCTCATAACACCAGAATGTTTCATGACGTAAAGGGGACTGCTGCGATTTAGGCGCTTCGTAATCATTGTCCGCGCTATACCATTCCGGCAATTCTTTGCCAATAATCCAGGCAGTTTTGGCTTTGGCACCATGGCTGACGATAAAATGCGCCAGAGGTAGCAGCTCGACATTGGCATTCGGATTTTTTTCATCAACCAGTAAATCCGAGCGATGCAAGCTCAGTCGGCGAACCCCTTGTTTTTTCAGTCCTTCCAGCCAAATCTGAAAATGCTGGGCCAATAGGTGCTGTGACATCAGATCCCGGAAGGCAAACTGATGCTGATTAAAAATGGAATGTTGAATCCAACGATTGAAACTCAGGTCCTGAGTCAGATACTCATTGCCATAAGTGACCAAGGTCAGCTGCTGTTTCCAAATTTGATCGAGTGCCATAGTGATTTGATCTGATTGATATTGTGTTTATCTTATACTTTTTATATTTAATCATGCCAATCTAATTTTCCTTAAAACGTATCTTCATCAAAGTGTCTAAAAACTGTTAGAATGTGGGGTTTTAAAATATTTTTTAACCTGTTGCTTTGAGAGTTACTATGTCACTGGAAGCCCTGACCACTGAAGCGCTCGCTGCGATTGCAGCAGCAGAAGACCTTGCTGCACTTGATCAAGTACGAGTGCAATTTACGGGGAAAAAAAGCCAGCTCGCGGAACAATCTAAGTCGCTTGGTAAAATGGATCCTGAACAACGTAAAGTCTTCGGTGCACAAATCCATGCTGTGCGTGAAGCCATTACCGCTGCATTAACATCACGTCAAGCTGAACTGCATAAAGCGGCGTTAGAACAAAAATTGGCAAGCGAAACCATTGATATTAGCTTGCCCGGTCGTGGTCAACAGGTGGGCAGTATCCACCCTGTAACCCAGGTACAAGAGCGTATTTGTCAGTTCTTTACCAAAGCCGGTTTTACGGTGGCCACTGGTCCTGAAGTTGAAGATGACTATCATAACTTTGAAGCGCTGAATATTCCGGGGCATCACCCGGCGCGTGCCATGCATGACACCTTTTACTTCGATGTAAATCATTTGCTACGTACGCATACGTCTGGTGTACAGATCCGTACCATGGAAACACAACAGCCACCGATCCAGATCGTGTGTCCGGGCCGTGTCTATCGTTGTGACTCGGATCAAACCCATTCGCCAATGTTCCATCAGATCGAAGGTTTGTATGTGGCTGAAAATACCAGCTTCGCAGAACTGAAAGGTTTGTTGATTAACCTGCTGAATGAATTCTTCGAAAAAGATTTGAAAGTACGCTTCCGTCCATCTTATTTCCCGTTCACTGAGCCGAGTGCTGAAGTGGATATCATGGATGAACGCGGTCGCTGGTTAGAAGTTTTGGGCTGCGGTATGGTGCATCCAAATGTGCTACAAGCTGCCGGCATTGACCCTGAGAAATACAAAGGCTTTGCTTTCGGACTGGGCGTAGAACGTTTTGCGATGTTGCGCTACGGTGTGAACGACTTACGTATGTTCTTCCAGAATGATGTGCGTTTCTTACGCCAGTTTGCTTAAAACTTTTTATTTAATCCTCTCCTAACCTCTCCTTTAAGAAAGGAGAGGGACTCCACGAAATAAATGGGGTTCTCCCCCTTAGAAAAGGGGGAGTCAGAGGGGGATTCTAGAGATTTGAATTACAGGTTTTATATCAATGAAAATTAGCGAAAATTGGCTACGCACATGGGTCAACCCAGCCATCGATAGCGACAAGCTTTCTGATCAATTGACCATGTTGGGTCTTGAAGTTGATGAACTTGCTCCTGCAGCAAAAGCATTTACAGGCGTAGTGGTTGGTGAAGTTCTGACAGTAGAACAACATCCAGATGCAGACCGTTTACGTGTGACCACTGTGAATATCGGTACAGCTGAGCCTTTGCAAATCGTATGTGGCGCGCCAAACGTACGTGTAGGTATGAAAGCGCCTGTAGCAACCATTGGTGCGGTATTGCCGGATGATTTCAAAATCAAGAAAGGCAAGCTACGTGGTATTGAGTCTCAAGGGATGCTGTGCGGCGCTTCTGAGATTGATCTCGAAGATAAAATTGACGGTCTGTTAGAGCTACCAGACGACGCAGCTGTGGGTGTCAACATTCGTGAATATCTGGATCTTGATGACAATGTGATTGACATCAGTATCACGCCGAACCGTGGTGACTGTTTCAGCATTCGCGGGATCGCACGTGAAATTGGTGTGATTAACCAATTGCCAGTGACTGCGCCTGAAATTAAAGAAGTGACTGCAACCATTGCTGATGAAAAGCAGGTTGTAGTCAGCACTGAAGGCTGTCCACGTTACTTAGGTCGTGTGATCAAAAACGTCAATACCAAGGCAGCGACTCCTGTATGGATGGAACGCGCATTAGCACGTTCAGGTATTCGTCAGCACAGTATTCTGGTCGATATTACCAACTATGTCTTGATGGAGCTGGGTCAACCGCTACATGCATTTGATGCTGCTAAAGTGCAAGGCGCAGTCCATGTACGTCAAGCCACTGCGGACGAAAAACTTGTGCTTTTAAACGAGCAAGACGTTGAGCTTTCTGACAACGTGATGGTGATTGTGGATGACGAAAAAGCATTGGCGATTGCCGGTATCATGGGTGGCCTGTCTTCAGCAGTCAGTGATGCAACCACTGAAATTTTCCTGGAATCTGCTTTCTTCGCGCCATTACATATTGCCGGTCGTGCCCGTAGCTTTGGTTTACATACGGATGCCTCACAACGTTATGAACGTGGTGTGGACTTTGAATTGCCATTAATTGCAATGCACCGTGCATCTCAGCTTATTTCTGAGCTGGCTGGCGGTGAATTCGGACCAATCACCGTGGCGGAAAAAGCTGAACTTTTGCCAAAACGTGATGCGATTGAATTAAACCAAGCTCAAGTCGATCAGTTATTAGGTTATAAAGTTGAAAGCGACTTTATTACTGATGCATTGACACGCCTTGGTTGCACGGTGACGGTAAAAGCAGAAGGCGAATGGTCTGTAGTTCCGCCATCACATCGTTATGATATGGCGATTTATCAGGACTTGATTGAAGAAGTTGCACGTATTCATGGCTATGACAACATTCAAATCAGTCTGCCTGTGATTGATGTGAAGTTGGCGAAATACCAGGATCAGTTTGAACTGGGTCAATTACGTCAAACGGCGGTGACTTTAGGCTATCAAGAGGCGATCAGTTTTAGCTTCGCTGACTTGAAGCTTGAAAAGCAACTTAATTCCGGTGTGAATCCATTAGCATTAGCAAATCCAATTTCAAGTGATTTGGCTGTCATGCGTTCTACCTTATTGTCTAGTCTGATCCCTTGTGTTCAGTACAATGTTAACCGTCAGCAAAGCCGTGTACGCTTCTTTGAACTGGGTTTACGTTTTGACTATCAGGAAGCCAGCAGCATTCATGATTTAAAACAGATTCCAACCTTTGCGCTGATTGCAACCGGTTCACGTCATGTTGAATCTTGGCATGCTAAACCTGCTGCAATGGACTTCTTTGACTTTAAAGGTGATGTAGAAGAAATTCTGGCTGCCGGCCGTGTCAAAGTGGAATATGTACGTTCAGAGCGTAGCTGGTTACACCCAGGTCAATCCGCAGAAATTCTCGTGAATGGTCAATCAATTGGTTACCTAGGGCGTCTACATCCTTCTCTGGAAGACGAGCTTGATCTGGCAACGACTTGGGTGGCAGAATTGGATCAAACGGCTGTTTTGCAAACTTATGTATCTAATTTTACAGAATTATCACGTTTTCCATCGGTTCGACGTGATATTGCGCTTTTAATTAGTGATAAGATTAATGTTAGCGAAATTCAGGGACTTATCGAAAAAACAGGTGGGGAGCTTTTAGACTCGACGTGGTTATTCGATGTGTACACTGGACAAGGAGTAGAAGAAGGGAAACGCTCACTGGCATTTGCACTTCTCTGGCAGCATCCAAGCCGTACACTGGAAGATGCTGAAATTAAATCAGGTATGGATAATATCCTTCAAGTGTTAGAAAACACTTACCAAGCGACATTGAGGGCTTCATGACAGCACTAACTAAAGCAGAAATGGCTGATCATTTAAGTGAGCTCACGAGTTTAAACCGTCGTGAAGCAAAACAAATGGTTGAGTTGTTTTTCGATGAGATCAGCCAAGCGCTGATCTCAGGCGAACAAGTAAAACTTTCGGGTTTTGGTAACTTCGAGTTGCGTGATAAGCGTCAACGTCCAGGCCGTAATCCTAAAACGGGTGAAGAAATTCCGATTTCTGCACGCCGTGTGGTGACCTTCCGTGCGGGACAGAAGTTCCGTCAACGTGTGGGAAATGAGCAGATCAACTGATCTGCTTTTTTTAAATTCTGTTATTTTTCTAAATTTCAGTTTTTAAAATAAAAAAAGAGAGCCCAAGGCTCTCTTTTTTTATACTGAATAATCTAAAAGATTATTGAGCAGCAGCTTCAGAAGCAGCAGTAGCGTCAGCAGCAGCGTCAACAGCAACAGCAGCAGCAGCGTCAGCTTCAGCAACAGCAGCAGTTTCAGAAGCAGCAACTTCAGAAGTAGCTTCTACAGCAGCAGCGTCAGCAGCAGCTTCAGCTTCAGAAGCAGCTTCTACAGCTTCAGATGCAGCTTGGTTAGCGTCAGCAGCAGCGTCGTCAGCTTTTTTAGCACAACCAACGAAAGCTAGAGTAGTAGCAACTGCAGCAGCAATAGCGATTTTTTTGAATAACATGGCATCACTCTCTAAAAATTGAGATTAAAAAAAACCTAAGTTAGTCTGTTAAGTGCTTTTATTGTTCCTAATTGTGTTAGGGACTAACAACGCAGGAGCAGTCTAACTGGTCTGCAAATATGCTATCACTGCGCCTTTTTAATTGCTACTAGCAAGACTCAAAAAAGTACTGAAAAATGCTAAAAAATCATAAGTTTTTAACAGAAAATAACAATGGAATGAAACATTTAGATTGGAGAAAGGCTTGTTAAGTTTTTAAAAGTTATACAATTTTTAATTTGATTATTTTATTAATCAAAAACTTAAAAATAAGTTTACATAAATGAGGCTCGATTGTTTCATTGTGTAATTTATGTCAACCTAAAAAAAGGCCACCGCTTAGGTGACCTTTCATTTGAAATTTTAATTCGAGGCTTTGCGTTTCATCTGATCAAAGAAGTCATCATTGGTCTTGGTTTCTTTCATACGATCCAGTAAGAACTCCATCGCTGCCAATTCATCTTGAGTATGCAGCAGCTTACGCAGAATCCAGACTTTGCGCAGATTGTCTTCTGACATCAGGCGTTCTTCACGGCGAGTACCAGATTTCTTGATATTCATCGCAGGGAAGACACGTTTTTCAGCAATACGGCGATCCAGAGTAATTTCCTGGTTGCCTGTACCTTTGAATTCTTCGTAGATCACTTCATCCATCTTGCTGCCTGTTTCAATCAGGGCAGTAGAGATAATGGTGAGTGAACCACCTTCTTCAATATTACGTGCAGCACCGAAGAAACGTTTAGGACGTTCTAATGCATGCGCATCTACACCACCGGTCAAAACCTTGCCTGATGAAGGAATCACCGTGTTATACGCACGTGCCAGACGGGTAATCGAATCCAGTAGAATCACCACATCTTTTTTGTGCTCAACCAGACGTTTGGCTTTTTCAATCACCATTTCAGCGACTTGAACATGACGTGCAGGTGATTCATCAAAGGTCGACGCAACCACTTCACCGCGAACGGTACGTTCCATTTCGGTGACTTCTTCTGGACGTTCATCAATGAGAAGCACAATCAGAATAGCTTCTGGGTTATTACGAACAATCGATTGCGCAATACTTTGCAGCAACATGGTTTTACCGGCTTTTGGCGGTGCCACAATGATTGAACGTTGACCTTTACCAATCGGTGCCACCAAGTCGATCACACGTGTGGTTAAATCTTCAGTGGTACCATTACCGAGTTCCATCACCAGCTGTTCAGTCGGGAACAATGGGGTCAAGTTTTCGAATAAGATTTTATTACGTGAATTTTCAGGGGTGTCGTAGTTAATCTGATTAACTTTAAGTAAGGCAAAATAACGTTCGCCTTCTTTTGGTGGACGAATAGTGCCAGTAATGGTGTCGCCAGTACGTAGGTTAAAACGACGAATTTGAGAAGGACTGACATAGATATCGTCAGGGCCTGCTAAATAAGAACCTGCGGCTGAGCGTAAAAAGCCAAAACCATCTGACAAAATTTCTAGAACGCCATCACCAAAAATCTCTTCGCCATTCATTGCATGACGTTTTAAGATGGCAAAAATAATGTCTTGCTTACGGTTACGCGCCATACCTTCAAGGCCCATAAACTCGGCAATCTTGATGAGTTCGCCAATCGGTTTTTTCTTGAGTTCGGTTAAATTCATAGGTGGTCAGATAGAATCAAAGTTCTGAGGTACAGGTTAGAAAGGGAGTAAGATTCGGCCGCATACAAGCATTCAAACGAAAGCAATTGAATTTGCAAAAGAACAATTCAGAGATCTGTTTGAGTGTTTCAAAGAAAAATGTGAAAAACAATTTCTATTGCCGAGCGGCATCTTATGTAATGTGTCTTGTAAGAAATTGGCAGGATTTAAGATCCTTTATCTCTTGAGTAGCAAATATAAGAGAAAATGTCGGCTTTGTCAATTTATAGCCGAAAAAAATACGCGATTGTCAGTCGCGTATTTTTTACTGAAAATGCTGGGCTTAGATATTGTCATCAATAAACGCAGTCAGTTTAGATTTTGGCGCAGCACCCACTTGAGTTGCAACAACTTCACCATTTTTGAACATCAACAAAGCCGGGATATTACGGATGTTGAAATTTACGGCAGTTTGTTCGCAAGAAGTTACGTCAACTTTCACGATTTTAACTTTGCCCTGGTATTCATCAGCAAGCACTTCTAGTACGGGTGCAATTGCTTTACATGGTGCACACCAGCCCGCCCAGAAGTCGACCAGTACAGGTACGTCTGATTGAAGAACGTCTGCTTCGAAGTTTGCGTCAGTAGTGTTTACGATGTTGCCAGACATGGAATGTGCTCCAGATTAATATTTTAAAGATAACTAATTATTAGTATTACATAGCCATCTTTAACAATGTAGGGGAATCTGTAAATTTTCAATGCTTAATGTTATTTTGTCTAATGGATGATCACGATAGTGATGATCGTGTCCTACTATTGTTCCCGATATAAAAAGAATCATGCATCAAATTGTCGCTACAAATGGCTTTTAAATTGCATGCATGTGAATTACTCTAAGCACAATTCGTTAAAGGTTTATTTCCGGAATGTCTGACTTTTTGATTGATGAAGAATTACTTGCCGCCATCGATATGGGATCAAATAGCTTTCATTTGGCCATCGCACGTGTAGATCATGGCGAAGTTAAAAAAGTGGCATCAATGTCAGAAAAAGTTCAGCTTGCCGCCGGACTCGATGAAAATAAAAATTTAACCGAAGCTGCACAGCAACGGGGTTTGGCCTGTCTGGCACGTTTTGTCGGACGTTTAGGTGCAGTTCAGCCAAATCGTTTACGGATTGTGGCGACCAATGCCTTGCGTCAAGCCAAAAATGGGCATGAATTTATTCAAAAAGCTGCAGAAATTCTACCCAAGCCAATCGAAATTATTGCCGGCCGTGAAGAAGCCCGTCTGATTTATCTCGGGGTTTCGCATACCATGGCCAACAGTGGTCGTCGTCTGGTGGTTGACATCGGTGGCGGTTCGACTGAGCTGATTATTGGTGAAGAGTTCGAGCCGATTCATACTGAATCGGTGCAGATGGGCTGTGTCGCCTTTACCAAGGCTTATTTTCAGGATGGTGAGATCAGTGCCAAAGCTTTTGATAAAGCGGTTACTGCGGCGCGTAAAGAAATCTCCGGAATTGCCAATACCTATAAAGAAGCCGGCTGGGATGCGGTGGTCGGTTCCAGTGGCACGATCAAGGCCTGTCGTCAGATTTGTATCAATATGGGCTGGAGCAATGACAAAGAACAGCTCACCCGTGAAGGCCTGGAAAAACTCAAAGACAAACTGCTCAAATATAAATATGTCTCGGATATGGAATTCGAAGGTCTCAAAGAAGACCGCCGCGCGGTATTGCCGGCTGGGATTGCCATTCTCTATGCTGTGTTTGATGTGCTCGGAATTAATCATCTGGTTTATTCGGATGGTGCGCTGCGTGAAGGCGTGATGTATGACTTGCTGGGCCGTTTCAAGCATGAAGATATCCGTGATCGTTCCGTACATGCCCTGATTGGTCGTTATAATGCCGATGCCAAACAGGCCGAGCGTGTGGTCCAGACTGCACAAAAACTGTTTAATGACGTGGAACATGAACTGGGCCTGACGATAGAGGATAGCGATCTGTTACGTCGTGCTGCCTATCTGCATGAGATTGGTTTGGCGATCAGCCATAGTGGTTATCATCGTCATGGTGCCTATTTATTACAACACTCCGATATTGCCGGTTTCTCACAAGTCGACCAAAATCATTTGTCACATTTGGTCGCACACCATCGCCGCAAATTGCGCGTTGATGCCAAGCATGATGTGATGAAAGTCGGTGGATCGAAACTTTTATGGTTATGTTTGCTGCTTCGTCTGTCGGTTTTGGTCAATCACAGTCGTAGTGATGAGATGCTTCCTGCCATTGAACTCAAGGTTGAAAATGCGCAACAATGGCAGCTCAGCGTGTCTGGTGATGCCCGACAATGGCCATTGCTGGTGGCTGAACTGCATGATGAACAGCAGCAATTTAAAAATTGGGAGATTGAACTCTCGATTCAATCCGAACAGTTTGTTAATTAATACCTTTATAGGGATGAAAACGGTTAACCTATGAAAAATAAAGCGACTCCATCAAAAGCATGGGCGACAGTGCAGATTGCACGTCATCCGGAACGTCCACAATTTCTGGACTATGTGGGTGAAATATTCACTGAATTTGATGCTTTACATGGTGACCGCCTATATGGTGATGATGGTGCGATGATTGGTGGTCTGGCTCGTTTTGATGGTCAACCGGTGATGATCGTCGGTCAGCATCGTGGTCGTAGTACCCGTGAAAAATTACAGCATAATTTTGGTATGAGTAACCCTGAGGGTTATCGTAAGGCGCAGCGTCTGTTAGATATGGCTGAACGTTTTAATCTGCCAGTCTTCACCTTTATTGATACCATGGGTGCTTATCCGGGAGTTGGTGCAGAAGAACGTGGTCAGGCAGAAGCCATTGCCACCAGTCTGGCGCAGCTTTCTAATTTGAAAGTACCGGTGATTGCAACTGTACTCGGTGAAGGCGGTTCAGGTGGCGCACTGGGTATTGGTGTGGCAGACCGTGTGGTGATGCTGTCTCACAGTATCTATTCAGTGATTTCACCTGAAGGCTGTGCATCGATTCTTTGGAAAACTGCCGAAAAAGCCGAACAGGCCAGTGAAGCCTTGGCGCTGACTGCAGAAAAATTGCAGAAAATGGGCATTGTAGAATATGTGGTAGATGAAGGTGAGGGCGCTCATTTAAATCCGGATCATGTGATGAACAGCTTGAAAGCAGTGTTAAAAGAAGCTTTGAATGAACTGCAACCAATGGAAGCGCAAGCACGATGCGAAGCACGTTACCAACGTTTAATGAAGTTTGGCAGCGACAATTTAGGTCTGGTTTCTTAAAACAGCTGCAGGGCTTTCCTGCAGAGACAAAATTTCTCATCGGGTGCAGTGGCGGCGTAGATTCTATGCTGCTACTGCATCTGATGTTTTTTTTATGCCCGGAAAAAGTTCGGGCGATTTATATCGATCATCAATTACAAGCTTTTAGTGCAGATTGGGGCAAGTTCGTGGCAGATCGATGCCAGCAACTGAGTATTCCCTGCATCATCCAGCCGGTTCAGGTCGAAAATGGCAATCTGGAACAGCAAGCGCGTCATTGCCGTTATCAGGCTTATTTACAACATTTGCAAACGGATGAAATTCTGGTGTTGGCGCATCATCAACAGGATCAGGCAGAAACCTTAATGCTACGTTTATTGTCTGGTGCTGGCGTGGATGGTTTGGCGGCCATGAAACAGGTTGATGTACGTGAAAATCTCACCATTTGGCGGCCACTGCTGGATATTTCCCGTGAGCAGATTTGCCAATGGGCAAAACACTTAAATATTCAAAATATTGAAGATCCGAGCAATGCTGATACCCATTATGACCGGGCCTGGGCACGCCAGACCTTGTGGCCAGTTTTGAGTGAACGTTATCCGAAAATGCAGTCTGCGCTGGTACGCACCAGTGAACTGATGCAAGATGCCCAGGAAATTTTGCAAGAAGTATTACAACAAGATTTACAGGCGTGTGGAACCGATACGCAACTTGATTTGTCTAAACTTCTACAACTGTCAAGATCACGGCAACGCCAGTTACTCTCCGCCTGGATGAAAGGCGAAGCGCAGTATCGCCCCTCTTTAGATATGGTCGAGCGTCTGCAACGCGAGGTAATTCATGCCAAACCCGATGCGCAGGCGGCCTTACACTGGAAAGATTATTACTATGTACGCTATCAGCAGCAACTATATCGTTTGACAGAAGAGGTTTATTTGGCCGAGCAGCAACAGCTTCAAACTGGCCTAAAAACCTTGAAAATTGCGTTAAAAGATCATGTGCAGGTCTTGTCCGGAAAATATGTCATTGAATCTGCAAAGGTGGGTTTATCCGCAGCATTATTGCAGCAGCCCTTATACTTGCAGCAGCGTCAGGGGGGTGAAAAGATCCATCTCTATGGTCGTGTTGGCGCCTGGCCGCTGAAAAAAGCCATTCAGGAAGCGCAAATATTTCCTTGGGTTCGGCATACTATTCAAATATTAAGCACAGATAATGTTATGCTAGGCGTGTTTACCCCTAAAGGATTTTGGTTGGCCCAATCTGCATATTGTGAAGCAGGGGGATGGCTGCCGATTTCGGTTTCTTCAACTTTAGAACTCAACAACGAGCATTAAACATGAGTGCAGCTTTAAATTGTAATATTAGTTTTATTGGTGGCGGTAATATGGCCCAAGCCTTAATTGGCGGCCTGATTTCGCGTGGTTTGCCAACAACACGTATTACAGTTTCTGATCCGGTCGAACAAGTCCGTGCCTTACTTGCGGAAAAAGAAATCAATGTGACCGATGATAATAGCGCTGCAATTCAGGATGCAGATATTGTGGTGTTTGCGGTAAAGCCTCAAGTTTTGGCACAAGTGTTACAGCCTTTAAAAGGTCTGGTCAATGATAAGCTGATTATTTCCATTGTTGCCGGTGCGGAAATAGCGACATTGGCAAGCTTATTGGGGACAGCGCGTATTGTACGGGTCATGCCGAATACGCCAGCCTTGGTACAAACCGGGGCGCATGGTCTATACGCCCATGAAGATGTAGAAAATAGTGACCGTGATTTGGCCAGTCAGGTTTTAGCCTCTACGGGCTTGACCATTTGGGTGAATTCAGAAGCGCAAATTGATGCGGTGACTGCTGTATCGGGTTCGGGGCCGGCTTACTTTTTCTATATGATGGAAAGTATGATTCGTGCGGGCAAAAATTTAGGGCTGGATGAAAAAGTGGCTACGGCGCTGACCTTGCAAACGGCTTTAGGTGCGGCACAAATGGCGATCACCAGTTCGAACACCCCAGCCGAGCTGCGTAAAAATGTGACCTCTCCAAATGGAACGACACAGGCAGCCCTTGAAGTCTTCGATCGCGCCCAGATTTCTCAAAATATTCAGGCCGCACTTGCCGCTGCACAAAAACGCAGTCAAGAACTGGCACAAGAGCTCAGTGAAAGCAGCAAATCTTCAGTTTAATTTTTAGGAACGTTCAAGTATGGGTGCAAATTCTGCGCTAATTTTTGGCATTATCATTAACGTCGCGATTTTGCTCGTATTCTTCCGATTTTTAATGCAATTGGCTGCTGTCAGCCCCTACAATCCCGTGGTTCTTTCGACTGTAAAAGCCACTAAAATTGTAGATGTGTTTGGTCGAATTTTCCCAACTTTGGCCAAAGGCCGTGTCAATACTGCCGCTTTGGCATTATTGGTGGTACTGTATTTGCTGAAAATTTTCGGCATGATGTATCTCTCTGGTGGCATGCCGAATGGTCCTGTGCATTTACTGATTTTGACCTTTGTCACCATGATGCAGGACTTGATCCGTTTCTGTCGTTATTTGATTTTCGCTACGATTATCTTAAGTTGGGTGGTGATGTTTACCCAGTCTCGTTCACCGTATATTGAAGTGGTTCAGGAGTTGGCTGAACCATTGCTGGCACCTTTCCGTAAGATTATGCCAAATATGGGGATGATCGATCTCTCTCCAATTTTTGCTATTTTAACCTTGATCATCATTGAAATGATCATGAATCAGGTGGCAATTGTATTGTTGACCGGACTTTAATCGGATTCAAATAAAAAGGACGCTGAGGCGTCCTTTTTATTTGCGCCTCCCTTTTCTAAAGGGAGGTTGGGAGGGGTTTAAATTTCCCCAAACCCCTCTTTTTCAAAGAGGGGCTTTACCTTACATCTTCCAACTCAAAATTATGGACTTCAAGAAAGGCATAGGAATAAGTAAATGAAATTTTCTCTTCCTTTGGGATGAGAAGCATTGCTGCGCAAGGGGGAGAGGGGGTTAAAACCAACCTGCATCCCCTTGCCGAATATATGCCTCATCTCCTATAGGGAGGAAGGGGCTTAAAGGCGCATTAATGCGCCTCATCCCAGTTTTTACCTTTACCGACTTCAACCAGCAACGGTACAGAAATCTGCAATACCGATTGCATGACTTCAGCCAGTTTCGGTGCCAATTCATCGGCAATAGCTTCATCGACTTCAAACACCAGTTCATCGTGGACTTGCAACAGCATTTTGGCCTGATCTTTTGGCAACATCTTGTCGACTTCAATCATTGCCATTTTAATGATATCTGCAGCCGAACCCTGTAGCGGAGCATTAATTGCAGCACGTTCTGCTGCTTTGCGCACCATCATATTACGAGCATCAATATCCGGTGTATATAAACGACGACCAGAAACGGTTTCGACAAAACCTTGATCGAGTGCCACCTGACGGGTGCGTTGCATATATTCATAAATCCCCGGATAACGATGGAAATACTGTTTAATGTATTCTTGTGACTCTTGACGAGTAAAGCCCAACTGACGGGTTAGACCGAATTCAGACATGCCATAGAGCAGACCAAAGTTCACGGCTTTGGCTTGGCGACGTTGATCATTTGTCACCTCTTCAAAAGCGATGCCCAAAACTTCTGCTGCAGTACGACGATGCACGTCCTGACCGTGATTAAAGGCATGTACCAAGGCTTCGTCTTGGGAAAAATGCGCCATGAGGCGTAATTCAATTTGTGAATAATCGGCAGCGAGCAGCACACGACCTTTCGGTGCTACAAAAGCTTTACGAATTTGACGGCCAATTTTTTCGCGAATGGGAATATTTTGTAAATTTGGATCTGTTGAAGATAGACGACCCGTTGCAGTCAGTGCTTGATGATAACTGGTGTGTACGCGGCCACTGTCATTATTGGCCTGTTTGCATAAACCATCAGTATAGGTGCTTTTCAGTTTAGACAGGCCACGATATTCCAAAATCAATGCGGCAATCGGATGATCCAGTTTTTCTAAAATACTTTCACTGGTGCTGTATTGGCCAGTCGAGGTTTTCTTGCCGCCTTTGAGGCCCAGCTTATCAAACAAAATTTCACCGACTTGTTTTGGTGAGCTGACATTAAAACTTTGGCCTGCTAATTCAATAATCTGGTTTTCCAGATTCTGAATGGTTTGTGCAAATTCTTCACTGAGCTGGTCAAGGAAATGCACATCTAACTGAATGCCATTTTCTTCCATTTTCGTTAATACACGTGCCACCGGCATTTCAATGCGATGCAAAAGCTGACTTAATTCAGGATGGACTTTGAGTTTTTCATCCAAAACTTCATAAAGACGATAAGTGACATGAGCATCTTCAGCAGCATAATGTGCGGCGGTTTCCAGCGGAATCTGGTTAAAGGTTTTCTGTTTGGCTCCTTTACCGGCAACTTGTTCATAGGTCGTGGTCAGATGGCTCAAATACAGACGCGCCACATCATCCATACCATGACGGGTTGCCACAGAATTCAGCACATACGATGCCAGCATGGTATCAAAATACCAGCCTGCCAAATGAATGCCATGGTTTTCCAGTACATGCGCATCATATTTCAGATGATGACCAATCTTCTGTACGCTGTCATCTTCCAGAATCGGCTTGATCTGTGCCAAGATGACTTCACGATTGAGCTGTTCCGGTGCGCCTTCATAATCATGGGCCAAAGGAACATAGTAGGCATCGTTGGCATCAAAGGCGACCGAGAAGCCGACAATCTGCGCGATACGATAATCCAGACTGGTGGTTTCAGTATCAAAGGCAAAACGTTTTTCGCTACTTAAGCGCGCAAACAGCTTGTCCCAGTCCTGCTGGCTTAACACGCTATGATAGGTCGCTTGACCCAGCTGATCATCGCCACTGGTCACAGAAGCATGATCTTCTGTGGTGTCTGGCAGAGTTGCCGGTTTGGCGGTAATGGATCTTGCCGCCTGTTTATAATTTGAATGATTCGGGTTGTTTGGGTGATCTAAGGATTGTAGCTGATTACGAAATTCCAGCTCGGTGTACAAATGACGTAAGGTCTCGACATTCGGCTCACCCAGTTTTAAATTGTCATAACCAAAGTTAAGATCCAGATCGATCACAATACTGGCCAGTTGATGGTCCAGTGCAATGCCATCCACATGCTCTTTAATATTTTGACCGACTTTGCCTTTGATCTTGTCGACATTTTCCAAAATGCCGCCAATCGAACCATATTCGGTCAGCAGTTTTGCCGCAGTTTTGGCACCGACACCTGGCACGCCCATGATGCCATCAGAAGCATCGCCCATCAGGGTCAGGTAATCAATAATCTGATTTGGCCATACGCCAAACTTTTCAAACACGCCATCGACATCCAGCGGCTTTTCTTTAAAGCTGTCTTCCAGGGTCACTTTGTCTGTGACCAATTGCGCCATATCTTTATCACCAGTCGAAATCAGCACCTGATGTCCCAGGGCTTCGGCACGTTTGGCCAATGTCCCGATAATGTCATCGGCTTCGGCACCCGGTAAGGTATGCAGGGGAATACCCAGCGCACGAATCAAGGCATGCAAATAAGGAATCTGTTCGGATAATTCCGTCGGCATGCTCGGGCGGTCACCTTTATAAATCGGTGAAAGCTCATGCCGGAACGTCGGTTCTGGCGTATCGAAAATCACCGCCATATGGGTCGGTTGGATCCGACGCATCAGTTTTTGAATAGCAGAAATCGCACCACGAATTGCATTGGTATGTAAACCGGTTGACGTGGTTAATGGTGGCAGTGCGTGAAAGGCACGAAATAAAAAGTAAGAGCCATCGACCAAGACAAATGGTGGCATGTAATCAATTCCTTATTCAAAATACAGCGCTATTGTACGTGATTTTTACTACGCTCGCTGAGGCGAGTCTGAGTTTACAGCTTAGCGAATATCGGCTGAAGATGAAATAAGCAGCACAAGCTGTTGTATGATGGAATGATTCAGGAAAGAGAAATATAAGAATGGCTGCAGGACGCAATGAGTTACGCATGATCTGGCTGATTACTCTGCTAATTGTTGGGATCAGTGCTTGGTATCTGGATTATCAGATTGTGACTTATCTGTGTGGTGTGGGTTTTCTCTTCAGTGTGATGCAATATGTCAGCGCAGTAGAAGCCCCGCTACAGCAACTGGCTGCACAGCAGCAGAGGTCTCTGGAACGCAATTCGAAAGTTCCTTTATATGTCTCTTCAATTATTGCCATTGTCGGTGGGCTGGCCGAGCTTGACTGGTTGATGGGCATCGGGATTACCGCCTGGGTGTTCTTTTTACTCCGATGGCTGCAACGTCTGGAAGGGCGCTTGATACAGTTACAGTCGCAATCTTATTCTGCCGATCCACCACCCTCGACACCACCGAACTGGTCTGATGCTGCACCTGTGACTGCTCAACCGGCTCTAAATTCTCAGTCCACGCCTAATCTCATCGATCAAGTGCAGCGCTGGATCTTTCAGGGCAATCCGGTCTTAAAAGTCGCCATTAGTATTTTAGTGATCGGGATTATTTTGTTGCTGCGTTTTGCCACCGAGCACTGGCAGCTGAGTCTGGCTGCTAAATTAGGTCTGGTTGCGCTTGCCAGTTTGTTTGTAACAGGACTGGGCTATCGGCTGATTCCTAAAAACCGCAGTTTTGCTCTGGCGCTGGAAGGATTAGGTTTAGGGAGTTTGTTTCTGACATTATTCTTTGCCTATTACAATCTGGTGATTCCAACACTACCGCTGGCAGCATGTGTATTTATCATCATTTTGGCAATGACGCTGTATTTAAGTCTGAAACAGGAAAGTATCGAACTGGCCATAATGGCTTTGCTGATTGCTTATCTGGCGCCGTTTACCTTGCCAATCCGAGATGCTTCCGCTGTTGAGCTGATCAGTTATTACTTGCTGATTAATGTCGGGGTGGCAGTGCTGAGCAGCTTCCGCCCCTGGAAAATTCTCAATCAGATTGCCTTTTTAATTACGGCGATTGTCGGTGGAATGTATAGCCTGATTCATGGTGATACTCATGAGCGTTATGCCATGACTGCGCTGATTCTGGCGCATAGTGCGCTGTTTATCTGGCTGGGTTTTCGTTTTAGCCAGTTGCTGGCACGACAGGATTTGTCCCGTTTTCAGCTAAAACCGGTACTCGACTTGGCCTTGATTTTTGCCGCACCGATTACTGCTTATATTTTTCTGTATCTGATTCACTTTAATCAGCCCGATCAAAAACTCTGGCAAGCCGGTCTAAGTCTGTTGTTCGCAGGGGTCTTTGCCACTTGTTGGACTTTATTGCGCCAAAAACAAACGATTCAGCTTATTTCACAAAGTTATCTGAGTCTGATGCTGATTTTTCTGGCACTGGTGCCACCGATCTTATTGACCGAACAATGGAGTGTGGTTGGTTGGGCTGTGGAAGGGGTACTAATTTATCTGTGGGCCTTAGAGAAAAATGTCCGGGTGGCGCATTATTTAAGTATGGGCTTATTGTTGATGGCCGGATTTAGCAGCCTGTATTATCTGGTCGAAATCAATCCCACACCGCGGATGATTTTCTGGATTTTGAGTCTGTGTTATGTGGTAGTGGTGGCGATCAGTCAGCTCAAAGAAAAATACCAGCAGCAACTGGATAGTCTGAGTATCAGTTTTTTAAGTAGTTTAAGTGTTGCAGCCAGTTTAATGCTCTTTGCTTTGCTGGAAGATGAATTTTCGAGTCAGCATGCCTATGTGTTGAGTTTATTCATCATCACACTGGGCTATGTGCTGTTGAATGAAATGATTCTGCGCAAAAATCAGCAATGGTCCTGGTTGCTACCGAAGTGGAGTGGTATCTCACCCTTGCTGGTCATTGCAGTGATTTTGACACTGGATCGCAGTCAAAATGCGGTGATTGTCTGGGATAGCGGTCTGGAGCGCGGGGTTTTTGCCCTTTCGGCGATGCTATTAGCGATTCTGTGGCTCAGACCGCTGGCTGGTTTGCAGCTATCCAAAGAATGGATGAGTTTGGGCGTTTTTAGCAGTTTGGCTTTGGCCAGTCTGTGTCTGATCCCGAGCATGCCTTATTTCAGTATGGTGATCTTACCTTTATTGTTTTGCCTGTGGTGCTATCGACAGGACCTGCAATCAGGCTGGCAGCAGCTTTGGCAAACCAAGTGTTGTTTATTGCTGATGGCCACTTGGCTGGTATGTTCACAGTTATTTAGTCAGCAAGCATTCCAGTATTACTGGTTGCCGATTCTGAATCCTTTTGACCTGATCAGTATCGCCATGTTTGCCAGTTTTATCTGGATGCTGTTGCAACAGATTAAGGTTGGCCGTGATAAAGGCATGATCGCAGTCTTGATGGTGCTGAGCCTGTTATGGCTTTCCAGCTATATGGTTTTAAGAGCTTTACATGTGTATTTACACACGCCGTTTAATGATCTGGAGCTATGGAGTAATGCGACGGTGCAACTCAGCTTGACTGTACTTTGGGTATTGCTGGCCTGGATCACCATGTGGACGGCGACCTTAAAAAACCTGAAGCCGATGTGGATTTTAGGCGGTAGTATTCTGGTGGTTGTGACCTTAAAATTGGTGCTCTTTGACCTGTCGCATATTGGCACCCTGACGCGAGTCATTTCCTTCTTGCTGGCAGGTGGGGTGATGCTGCTGATTGCCTATATTGCGCCGATGCCAGAGAAAACTGATTGAATCCTCTCCCTAAGCCTCTCCTTTAAAAAGGAGAGGGAATCGAAGGGTTATTTCAGATCAGGCTCTCTTTTGAGGGCCTTGTCATTGGCGTATTGGTCAATATCAACATTCTCTAAGGGGCGAGATAATGGATGGTCGACAAAGCCCATTTTCGGCACTGGAATTTCAATCTGATTATCGACAAAGCCATTACGAATCCGTTCCTGCATTTCATCACGTACTTTCAGATAATTTTCCTGCTGGCACCAGATCGCAAACAGCAACTCGATGGATGATTCACGAAAGGCGGTAACGGTAACTGCAGGTTTCGGGTCAGCTAGCACCAGTGGATATTTATTGGCGACATCCAGCAGCACTTCTCGTACTTTAATAATATCTTCGTGGAAATTGATCGCCAGCGTAATCGGAATACGCCGTATCGGAAATTTTGACAGGTTCTGTACCGGCGCCCGAATCAGCTGTTCATTCGGCAAACGTACATAGATATTATCCTGCGTGAGGAGTTTGACTGAAAGCAGGTCAATCGAAATCACTTCACCTTCAATGGTATGCCCACGAATCAAGGTGATTTGAATAGTATCACCGACTTCGAAAGAACCCTCACCAATCAGGAACAGACCGCTGATCAGGTTGGATGCCGAGGTTTGTGACGCAAAACCCAAGGCTACGGTGAGAATCCCGGCGGCGCCAAGGAAGACACTCAGTTTAAAACCGGCTTCTTTCAGGCTGGCCATTACAAACAGCAGAAAAATAAAATAGAAAATCCCGCGGCGCCAGACCAGCTTCTGATGGGCATTAAAACGTACCCCAATGGTTCGAATAAAGGTATTGGAAATAAAGCGCGCAATCAGGAAACCAATAAAACATAACACCACCGCGACCAAAATTTCGGTTAAACGGTCGGTATTGATATTGGTAAATACTCCCTTCAGGCTGTTGGTGACTTCGGTCGGAATATTTGAACTTGGCATCAGACGCTCTTAGAAAAATGAATCAAACATATTAAATAAAGCGCCCGCCGGATCACGCGGTGGATGCAGATAGGCGACTTCACCGGCATTTGGCGGGGTACGGTTCTCCACTCGAATACGCGGTGGACGGTCCGAACCTTCATGCAAGACCCGGATTTGCGAGGTCCATAAGCGCCCGGTACTTTCACTGTAAAATAAAGGCAGGGCAGGCACCGGGACATTCATCCGGTCAAAGCGCAATTGCTGGTTACTGGTATTGTGAAATTCAATCGGTGTAACCGCACGAAAAGCGCGTGGATGCAATTGTTTCAGTTCAGTTCTGCCATCGACTGCAGTGGCATAGCAGATTTCACCTGAGCGATGATTGGGCCCAAACCAAGTGTCTTTTGGCAAGATCACAGGGAGATCAAAAATTGGTTCGCGCTGACCCTCGACAAAACCGGCAATCCATAAGGGCGTGCTGATATAAAGCGTACCACGTTGTCCGGCAGGAATATAAATCGGATCAACCGGCTTGATCACCACCGAACGGTTTGCTAAACGTGGCATCAACTGTAATTTATTTTGGGTGGATTTGAACATATAACGTTCAATGTGCACCGGCGCTGGAAAGGCAAAGTTCGGATCATCAATCTGATGCCATTGCTGCTCATAATCATATTGCACCACAGGACGATAGTATTCCAGTCGCCATTCCTGAATGCCTCGAGTCAGACGAAACAGCAAGGAACCAAACTGCCAGGCTTTGGATTGATTTATTTCAAAAATCTGTTCTCCCCACCAGCGCATTTTCGCTGTATTCGGGATTAATTCATCTTTATCTTGCGGCAATGTTGGCACCCTTTCTTGCTAAATCTTTGAAAACATACTTCACGCTGTCATATGCTTAGAGTACACTCAATTTAAATTTTTTCATCATTATTATAATTCACGATGCAAGTACTTAAACAATTACAAATCCCATATAGCTTCGCCAAGCGCCATGGTGTGCTGTTGCGTTATGAGGGAGATCAGGCCTTTATTCTGCGTCGTGACAATACCTCGATGCTTGCATTGCAGGAAGCGCGCCGTCTGCTCGGTTATCCGGCTCATTTTCAGCTGTGCAGCGAACAGGAATTTAACCAGTTACTCAGCTCCAGTTTTGCCGGAGATAGCGGCGAATCACAACAGGTGGCTGCGGGTCTGGAAGATCATCCGGATTTACTCAGTCTGGCCGATTCCGTACCTGAAGCTGAAGATCTGATGGATCAGGAAGATGATGCGCCGATTGTACGACTGATCAATGCATTATTGTCTGAAGCGATTCGGGTCGGGGCTTCCGATATTCATATTGAATCTTTTGAGAAAAAACTGTCGGTACGTTTACGGGTCGATGGCCAGCTCCGTGAAATTGTCCAGCCACGCCGTGAACTTGCGCCGCTTTTGGTCTCGCGGATTAAAGTCATGGCCAAACTGGATATTGCGGAAAAGCGCATTCCACAAGATGGTCGTATTTCCTTGCGTCTGGCCGGACGTGAAGTCGATGTCCGTGTATCTACTTTGCCATCCTCTCATGGTGAGCGTGTGGTGATGCGTCTGCTGGACAAGCAGGCCGGTCGTTTAAATATGACCCATTTGGGCTTGATGAATAATGACTATGATCGACTGAAAACTCTGGTGCATCGTCCACACGGCATTATTTTAGTCACTGGCCCCACCGGTTCGGGTAAAACCACCACCTTATATGCCGCACTTTCTGACCTGAATGATGGTTCCAAAAACATCCTCACCGCTGAAGATCCGATTGAATATCAACTGGAAGGTATTGGTCAGACCCAGGTGAATACCAAAGTGGATATGACCTTTGCACGTGCCTTAAAAGCCATGCTGCGCCAAGATCCTGATGTGGTGATGGTGGGTGAAATTCGTGATCTGGAGACCGCAGAAATTGCGGTGCAGGCCTCCTTGACGGGGCATCTGGTGTTGTCGACCCTGCATACCAATACCGCGATTGGTGCTGTCACGCGTTTGAAGGATATGGGCATTGAGCCGTTCCTGCTTTCAAGTTCCCTGATTGGGGTAATTGCCCAGCGTCTGGTCAGAACGTTATGTCCGCATTGCGCGACCTGGCATGAAGCAGATGCTTTTGAAAAGAAACTGTTTGAAAATATTGAACATCCACAGGATTTAAGACTGCCGCAACCACAGGGTTGTGAACGCTGTGGCAATACTGGTTTTAGTGGGCGTACTGCGATTTATGAAATTGTGCCCGTCGATGATCATATGCGCCGTCTGGTTCATGGCAATGCGGCCGAATACGAAATAGAAAGTTATGCACGGCAGCAATCCGGTTCGATTCGGGATGATGGTCTGCGCAAGGTATTGGCAGGGAAAACTACCATTGAAGAAGTGTTACGGGTCACCAATGAAGCAGCAGAATAATTTTTTAATCTGCTGCTTTTAATGACTTATCCTCAGGATATCTGGATATTTACCAGAGGCTGACGATTTTTTTCATCAGTTGGGCCCGAAAAGGTGCAGTCGGATTGCCCGGATTCCGCTGAGTTTCATTTTCATAGAAGGTCTGCCAGGCCTGCGCCATTTCTAAAGTAACCCCATCCTGTTTCATTTTTTCAACATCGGCTGTGGTGACACGCTGGAAACGGACTTCGGCATCTTTGGGGCCAGCACCCCAACCAATGATACCTTTACCAAATTCAGGCAGAATCATATTGTTGGGTGTTGCAGGAATAGGCAGACGTTCAATCTCGGCATTAACTACAGATTTTACTTGGGGGCGAACTTTTTCTGAAATTTGCAGCTCTGCAAAAGAGGCAGTCGCAATGCTGAACAGGAGAGAACTAGAAATAAATAATTTAAACATAAGGTGATTTAAAATAAATTATTGCAAATAAGAATCATTATATATAAGTATTAAGATTTTTGCTTTTGTTTTGAAAATAGAATTGGCCTTTAAGGGAAGATGCAGCGATTAAAATTTTATAATAGCGCTCTAGCTATCCTGAAGCATTTTTTCAGGATAGCGGTTGAATCGAAAAATTAAGTAATGACGTTTAAGTTCACATCAATATTATTGCGGGTTGCATTTGAATACGGACAGACAATATGCGCGGCATCTACCAGTTTTTGCGCTTCTTGCTGATCCATACCTTCAAGATGGATATTTAAAGTCACCTCAATACCAAACCCGGTCGGAATTGGACCAATTCCTACATCACCCTCGATATAAGCATCTTTACTCATATTCAGTTTGTCACGATTGGCAACAAATTTCATCGCACCCAAGAAACATGCCGAATAACCTGCGGCAAAGAGCTGTTCAGGGTTGGTTCCACCACCAGGTCCCCCCATTTCTTTGGGCACGGCCAATTGTACATCTAAAATCTGATCGTCAGAGGTGGCGCGGCCATCACGACCACCTGTGGCTTTGGCATGTGCGGTATAGACGGCTTTTTCTAATGACATGAGCTTAATCTCTATTTATTGTTCATGGAGCTTCTATGCTCGGCGATTTTGCCTGAAGAATAAGCAGGGATTTTGTTAATTTATGCAAGTATCCGGGCAGGTTTCTTAAGAAAGTTGTAGCAGTTTACGATGTTGCATTAAAGGCATGGATTCACGGATTTTTTGCTGTTCACTTAAATCAAAGTCCACCGTAATCAAATGTGCGCCATCAGCATGGATCATATTCAACAGTTGGCCGCGGCTATTGGTGGCAGCTGCATGCCCCCAAGTCTGACGTTTTTCACCATGCCAGCCTTGTTGAGCAGCGCCAAGTACCGAACACTGGCTATCCATGGCACGGGTTTGCAGCAATAACTGCCAGTGCATTTCACCGGTGGTATAGGTAAATGCAGAAGGCGCAGTCAGGAGATTTGCACCCTTAGCACGTAAGCTTAAAGCCAGTTCTGGAAAGCGCAGGTCATAACAGACCATCAAGCCGATATTGCCAAAAGGAGTCTTGGCAACGACCACCTCTGTACCAGGCTCAAAGAATTTGGACTCCTGATAACCACCAACGGCATCGCCGACTTGCACATCAAACAAATGAATTTTGTCATAACGCGCTTCGGTTCGTTCAGGACTGATACACAGACTGACAGTACGCACCCGGCCATCTTGAATGATTGAACCATCCGGACGATAAGGGCAGGGCAAAGTCCCGGCCACAATCCAGGTTTGATATTGATGGGCAAGTTGTTCCAGACGTTGTTGAATGACTTCAAATTGTGCAGCAGTTTCGCGTTGTTTGCCTGCTGAGAAACAGACGAAATTTTCCGGGAAAACAATTAACTCAGCACCATTGGCCTTACTTTGTTGAATTAAAGACTCAATCTCCACAAAATTGGCGTCAATTTCATTTTGAGAATTCATTTGTGCAACAGAAAGTAAAGTCATGCGGTCCTCTTATATAGTCGTTATACCTTTTGCTCGGAGATTTTATCTAAATTGTCTTGCTCTTTCTGTAACTGTTTGACTAAAGGTTCAAACATATTCTGGTTGCTTTGATTTAGCTTCATCAAGGTTTTATGCGCATCCAGAACGGTATTGAGCATATTTTGATGCGTCACATGTTCTTCCATCAGCGCACGGGTGCAGACATTCGGATCGCCACAATAATTCAGAATCACAAACACCTGGCTCAGTCCCATACTGTTGGCCAAAGTAGTAATGTCGGAATTGGTAGAAAGCATAACAGCTTGAATATTATGTACTTGCTTGAGTTTCAGTCCTAACTTGGCCAAAACACCCAGTACGGTACTGTCAATAAAACTGGTTTCGGTGAGATCAACGATAGCGCCAACTACGTTGTCCTGCTGTTCAATTTTGTTCAGTAATTTGTCTAGACTAATACAAGATTGGGCACGCACTTCGCCGATAAGCTTAAAAATATGCGTTCCATTCAGACTTGCATATTCAACATGACCTGTTGACATATAAATGCCATTTGCAGAGAAGGATATTAAATTATCCCATAGGGTGTATTGATACTCAAGTAGCTGAAAGTGGTAATCAAATTAAGTGCTTATAAAGTCTGTAAATATACTGCTAATTTACGCGGATAAAGCTTAAAAAGGCGATATCGTCGGCCACATGTTCTGGAGCCTGAAATGACTCATTCTGCAAGTGATGTAATAATTGCGAAAATTGCTCATTTAATCCACCATCAAAGGGTTCCAGTGCACCATCTGAACAGATGATAAAACGGGCATTAGGGCTTAATACCCATTCGTTTTCTTCAACCTCAAGCTCTTCGGTCAGACCTAAAGGGAAGCTGCTGGTAGAGAAAATCTTAGGCTCTTGATTGGGTTCAAATATAATCGGTGGGGGATAATGTCCGGCACTGGACCATTTTAATACATGGGTTTCCAGATTTAAAATCCCGGCAATCATGGTGATGTGCTTTTCAATATTTTCCTGCATTAGCATGCCGTTAAGCTTTTTAATCAGCTCGCGCGGCGTTTTGGAGCGACCGTGAAAAGCAGCCATCCAGGACGTGAGTAAACTACTGGTGACGCCATGTCCAGATACATCGGCCAAATAGAAAATCACTTCTTTGTCGCTAATTTTCCAGTAATCATACCAATCTCCTGAAAGATAGGCTGAAGGCTGAAAATAAGTTTCGACCTCATAATTGGTCAGTTTAATCGGGTTGGGTAACAATCTTTTTTGTAGTTCTGCCGCAGAAGGCAGATCACGGCTATCCTGGTTACGTTTATATTGCGCATCAATTTTTTGCAGCGCCAGGTCAGGATTTTCAGGAAGTTTATTCCAGATCCAGCCTGCCAGCGCCCCTTGCTCCCAAGCCTGAGCCAACGCTGTGCCTTCATGCTCTAAGGCCAGCACAATGGTAGGCAGATTCCACTTATATTTCAGATAGTCATGTACATCTGCAATTGCGATAATCGTAGAATCATACAGCTCATGATCATCCAGATAGATCATCTGAATATGCGGAAGCGTATCAAGTACCTGATCTAAATAGGGAATATCACGAGTCGGTTGAATGAAATACATAAAAAAGTGATTCGATCTCAGGGTTGGTTATAAGATGTACTATAACAAGCAAGGTATTGCTAGCGAACAGATTTCACTAGCAATCATACATCAAGCATGAACTTAAAGATCTTCTTCTGAAGATTCAATATTGTTCTCATCAAAAGGTACATCTTCAGAACTATCTTCTTCGAAGTCATCTTCTAGGAATAGGGTATCTTGTTCTGTACCTTTCTTTTCAGCAATCGCGTAATTGGTGCGTTGCAAGTAAATATCCCGAATCTGGGCATAACGATCACCGGTCAGCACCCCTTCAACATCCAGTATTTCCGAGCGGTTATCAATGGCACGCCAGAACTGGTCGGTCCAGTAAAGCCCATCTTCATCTTCGAGAAGATATTTTTGTGGGCGGGTTTGACTATCTACAGCAGTACCAATCACCCCACGCACTGAACTTGGGCCTAAAAATGGCAACATAATATAAGGACCAGACGCAACACCGTAATAACCCAAAGTAGTTCCAAATCTCTCGTCTTCATGACTTAAACCAAGGCGACGTGCCGGATCAGCCAAACCTAAGGTCGTTAAAGTATTAATGGTAAAACGTCCCAAGGATTTTGCTGCGCGGGTCGGACGACCCTGAATCAGCTGATTGACCACATTCCAGGGTTCCCCCAGGTTATTACGGAAATTGGTGTAGCTACCGCGGACATCCTGTGGAACTTTCTCAACATACTGAACAGCTATAGGACGTACCACAGTACGGTCAATCGCATCATTAAACTGATAAATCTTTCTATTTAACGGTTGGAAAGGATCTTTGACTTCTTCAGCCTGTGCTGCACTGGCATCGACTTTTAGCTGTGTCTGTAATTGTTGTGCCTTGGCCGATATTTTGGTTCTGAGTGGCGTTTTCAAAGATTCATTTTCCACATCCGTGTTGACCTCTGCGAAAACATGTACGCTTGATACTAGAGAAAATAAGCATATAGATAAGTAAATAGAACGATGCATAAGGAAACCCGAGGCCTTGTCTGAGTAAGGAGCACTACTTATTAGTATAAAAATAATAAACGTTATATTCACGAATAGACATCATTTAAGCAAATTTGTATAAAAAATGAATGAAAATACACAAAAAGAGTAAAAAATGTACATGCAAAATAATTTTCTTGAAAAAGGTGTTGCAAGCGCTCTGAAATCCTGTAGAATGCACATCCATCGGCAGTGATGAAGATTAAAACTTCTGATAAAACAGTAACTTAGCACGAGGTGTTAAGATTGGGTTTTGTTGGTTAAGTTCAAATTAATTTGAATTACGGATTGACACTTTAGAAATTCAGTGTAATATAGCCGACCTAGCTTGCTGGTGACGAATCAGCAAGAAGATCATTAAGAGCTTATGAAGAACAACTTGTGTGGATTTTTACTGGTTGATCGATCGAAATTATTTTCATTGATTGATGGTAGAAATGACTCGAAGTTTATTTGAGAAATATTTGTCAGAAAATTGATGAGCCAAGATTGGTGTCCTTTAGGCACTACTGATTTTAAACTGAAGAGTTTGATCATGGCTCAGATTGAACGCTGGCGGCAGGCTTAACACATGCAAGTCGAGCGGGGAAAGGTAGCTTGCTACCTGACCTAGCGGCGGACGGGTGAGTAATGCTTAGGAATCTGCCTATTAGTGGGGGACAACATCTCGAAAGGGATGCTAATACCGCATACGTCCTACGGGAGAAAGCAGGGGATCTTCGGACCTTGCGCTAATAG
>NZ_VPAS01000022.1:0-6878 GCF_013419125.1 Acinetobacter sp. YH12102
AGTGTTGATAGACGAGGTACGGTCTATAAAGGCCTACAATCAAATTAGCTCACGGCTTTTGGTTGTTGAGCTTTTTGAGTAGGTGATTGCTTATATTTTATCGTTTGTTTTGCTGTTTCAATAACTGTATTAGCTGTCTGATTCATTACAATAGAGTTGTGTAAGTTTCTTTATGCTACGTATTGCATACTGACTAATTTCAATGCCTTGAGCATGCAAGTACTTGGTCAACCGAATATAACCATAGCTTTCATTGGTTTCTTCATGAGCTATTTTGACCAATATCGTCTGTTGGTTTCTTTGAATAGCACTTTTGCTCAAGCCACACTTCAACCAGTCATAAAATCTTGAAACTGAAACATGAAGTAGGCGAGCCATCATAGCTATTGGGTATATATGTCTTTGCAGTTTCATATATGCGTACCTTACTGACTTTCTTTTGCAAAGTACGCTGCTGCTTTTTTTAGAAATGCTTTTTCCATTTCAGCATTTTTGAGTTGTTGCTTCAGCTTCTTGTTTTCTTCAAGCAGGGCTACAAGATCTGGAGAATATTGTTATGTACCAACTAATGTTCCAGATTTAGCTTTATTGTACCAATTTGAAAGTGTTTGCATGGAGCTGCCTTGCTGTTTCTGAGATATTGCCCTTATTTTCTTCAATTACTTTTATGGCTTCAGCTTTAAATTCTGACGTGTAAAAATTTTGCTTTTTTTCTCATGGTAAACTCCTGATGAGTAAGTATAGTTTACCAAGTTAAAGTCTCCGCTTTTTTCAGCACATATCAGGTAGTACACAATACAGATCAAGGCTTTAATACTGACTGTTAAGGGTAAAAGCATGTCTGTGTCCAATAGAATACAGACATGCTTTTAAACTGTTACTTCTATTTCTACAAAATTAATAAATGATTATTGATGTTCTTTAGAACATGAATATGAATGGGAAAGAGTTTTATAGATGGTTAATGAGTTCTAAGGCTCGTCAGAGCTTTAGAAGGAATGTTAATTAATATTAATTTTTATAATTCTTCTTTTAAGATAAAAGTTTTTAACCAATTGATTACTATTATATTTATATCTAACTCAAGACAAGCTTTTGTCTTGGGACTATGTTTTACTATTTTAAAAGAACTCTTTGAATTTATAATTGTTGATAACTGCCTAAGCTCTTACACAATTTATTGTATAATATAAAGGGCTGTGGGAAAAAAAGTGTAAAATATTTCTTGTAAACGATTGTTTTTATAGTAAATGTATATTTTACTTTCATTTCTAAAAAAAGTGTAAAATAATTATCTAATCAATCACATCTTATTAGCTCGAAACTTTGCGAGCGTATAGCTAAATGCGCTAGCATTTTGATATACCGAGTAATAGTTTGAGCAAACAAACGACTGAACCAGTTTACTATCGAATGAGAGTAACAGAGTGCGTTAGTTGATCTCAAGAGAAAATGCCATGCCCAAGAGAAGACCTTACACTTTTCTATCTTAGATAAGGGGGGTATGCTTAAAAAAGTGTATAGTTTGATTTTACACTTTTTTATATTGAAATATTATCAATCAAATACTTAAAAAGAGTAGACAAGGGACTTGTGTGAAATAAAGTGTTGACATTGATTTATAATTTTGATACTGTTAACCACATAGGATAGAGGAGTATCCCTCACTACTTCATATCCTGACAACATATAAATGACACTAAAAAATTAAGACCTATTTAGGTAATCCGATAAATGAATTTACAAGATTTAGTAATAAATAATGCAGTAAAAATAAAGCAAGATGCTCAATTAAATACAATAACAATTATAGCTAGTGATAGCTCCGAAAAACTTTCAAATCTAATTAAGGATTTTCCAGACAACTGTTATGTAAATAAACAAATTACAGGTTGTGGTGGTACAACATTAGTTATCCGTAATGCACAAAATTATGTAGTTCTCGTTCCTTACATTAACCTACTTAAATCCAAATTAGCAGACAACCAAGGAATTGTTGATTTAATTGGCGTGTATGGTGATACCGAGAAAGAAGAAATAACAGAATATTTAAAAGACACTTCCAGTTCTAGAAAAATTGTTTGTACTTTTGACTCATTACCAAAACTCCTAACAACACCAGGCTTCAATCCAAAAGCATTTAAATTACTGATTGATGAAGCACATACACTTGTGAATTTAGGTAGTTTCAAAGCAGCTACTTGTGAATACGTACTTCAAAACTATAACAAGTTTGGTTCGTACGTTTTCTTAACAGCGACACCAACAAAACGTGAATATTTTCCTTCAGCACTCGAACATTTACCACTATGTACAATCGAGTGGGGTGATGTTAGACCGGTTAAATTTAACCTTCAAAAAATTGAACATGGCGTAGGGGTAAACAATGCTTTGTTTGGATTGTGCTATGATTATTTGATGGGAACAATTGAAGGCAATGCTCATATTTTCTATAACTCAGTGACAGAAATTGCATCTATCCTAAGTAAGTTGAAAGCCTTAGTTGATAAGGAAACAGGTAAGAATCTGTTTAATCCTGACGATATTAGAGTTGTATGTTCAAAATCGAATTCAAACCAAAAAACATTTAATAGTAAGCTTGGCTTGAAATGGGCAAAGATCAGTGACATCACTTCAGCCCCTGCAAAGATCAATCTGTATACTTCAACTGCTTTTGAAGGTGCAGACATCTTCGATGAAGAAGGACAAACCTACATCATCATTAATGGACTCCGTGATGCTACAAAAGTAGATTTTCACGTACTTGTACCTCAAATTTGTGGTCGTATTCGAAACACAAAATATAATGAACACATTAATCTATTAGTTGGAAATCTACCTGAAGCTGCAAGTTGTACAAAAGAAGAATGGATGCAGGAAGTTCAGAAACGTATCCAAGACAGCGAAGACGTTTTGAATGATATCAAAGAAGGTAAAATGTCAGATGCAGGACGTGAACAATTAAGAAAAGCTGCTGAAGATGACAAGTACACATTCAAAGATGAAAAAGGTGAACTGTATGTTTCAGACGTTGCATTGAAAGCTGAATTACAGGCATACGAAGCACTAGAAGCAACTTATGTGGTACGTGTTGTTGCAGGTGCTGAAGTTAATGAAGATGGATATTCTGCCTCATTTAGAGCTTTACTGACTGATGAAACAAAACATAAAGCATTCGCTCATAAACCTGAAGGCGTAGCTAAATTTTTATCAGGTCATAGCCAGTGCTTTTATGAAACGATGAAAGAATATTGTGAAGCAAGAGATGCAGATAATTCTAAAATTTATAAATTGGTTGATGCAAAGGATGACTATTTCAAAACTGCTTATGATGTTTTGACGCACGACACGATTAGAAAATTTGAATATAGAAAGTTACCAATTGAAAGAGCATTAAAGATCCAAGATGCACAGAAGGATAATGCAACTGAAATTCCGACTTTACTTAATTTGAAAAAGGATGAAGTTATTCTTCGTTCAGATATAAAAGTTCGTATTCAAGATGTTTATAATGAACTTAATATACCTGACAAAGCAAAAGCTACTGATATTGAAAAATGGTATAAAGTAAAAGATACGAGATTAAATGCAAAGCCTGCTTTTAAAATAGTTAAAATGTTGTAATTAGAATAACTAAATATAAGTTTCTACATCATATAATACCTCTAACAATACAGCTATTAAATGAACATCCAAGAGATTGCAGATTTAGTTCAATTAAGTCATGACATTGTTAAGATTTTCTCTATAGAAAGTATATTCATTACCTGCTGTAATCCAATGCGCTGCCAGGATTTACCCTGGATCAGCCCTGTTATTATCCAGGCTGAGTGCTACAGTTTCACCCTGGTGGATAAAGTTCAATGGAACTTGTCCTATTCCAGTCGTCTGGCACACAGCCAGACCACCAGTACTTTCATGCGATGGCCACGCTTATTACAGAATAGATAAGCGCAATGTAGTTTGATGTAGCCAAAAGGCTCTCACCACCTGTGCCATTGCAGTATCCATACCCGCATGAATGTCCATGGGCTGGGTAGAGAGCCTGATTTCATCGATAGGGATCATTTAATTATATAGAGGTAATATTCGATTGATATTCCAAAGACCAAGCTATCTCGAGCATCTGCTGCAGTAGAATCCTAATGTGAGCAACAGTCTCTTGATTGCTGGCGGTGGTAGAGGTTCTTCTTTTACTGGGGGGCGAATGCAGCACTTTTAATAATGGAAACTATAGGCAGTATTGAATAGCTAGAAAAAGCGGTGGTTCACCGGATGCTTACTTTGAAACGTGCTATAAATTAATATTAAAACCAGATATATAAAAAGATATCAACCTGTATAGTTTAGTGCTTTAGAATCCATATAACCCCCAGTTCAATGCGGCACATCATATCTATAACCTGTTACAAAATAAACAAGTATTATTCTTGTAGACTTATATTAACCCCTTGTACAATAGAGCTATTGTTACATCTATTTAGGTATAAGAAGAAATGATAATTACCATTGCCAATCGTAAAGGTGGAGTAGGTAAGACAACACTGGCTACAAACCTTGCTGTAGCCTTGAGTAAGAAGGGGTCTATAGTCCTAGTTGATGCTGATGATCAACAGTCAGCTCTTAAATGGTCTAAGCGTAGAACTCAAAATCCTGTTTATACTGAATACCATACTGGCGATTTAAAGAAGGTCCTTTTAGATCTTCAAAAGAAATATGACTATGTTTTATTAGACGTAGCTGGGCGTGACAGTGAAGAATTTAGATCTGCTCTTCAAGTCAGTGATAAGTTAATTGTTCCAACACAACCAAGCCAAGCCGATGTTGAAGTCCTTCCATTTGTATTGAAATTATTTAATACCTATCACAAGGTCAATGAAAAGCTTCAACCATACCTGGTAGTGAATAAAGCTCCATCAAATAC
The DNA here is from genome assembly GCF_013419125.1 of Acinetobacter sp. YH12102. Taxonomy (NCBI): domain Bacteria; kingdom Pseudomonadati; phylum Pseudomonadota; class Gammaproteobacteria; order Moraxellales; family Moraxellaceae; genus Acinetobacter; species Acinetobacter sp. YH12102. Next base: position 4,925 of record NZ_VPAS01000022.1, read on the forward strand.
AAAATCTACTGAAGTTGCAGATTCAATCGAACTGCTAGGAACACTTCCTAAATTCAAGTTATTAAATACCATTATCCGTGATCGTAAACAATTCCGTGATGCAACGATTCAAGGCTTGTCTGTAATGGAAATGGGTAGCTCTAAGGCTAGAGATGAATTTAATGACTTCTTGGTGGAGATCCTATAATGGTTAAAAATAAGAGTAAACCATCTTTAGGTTTTGGTGATGATCTTGAGGAAATTTTAGAGAATCCTGAAGCGACTGTAGATGATGCTAATGGTCAAGAAGTTGAATACACACGTAATTTAATGTACAAGATTATTCTCACTCCACACACCCAAGATGTGAAGAAACGCTTTCGTAAAGAGCATGGACGTTTAGCATCTGTACCTTTGTATTATGAGGAGGAGAAAGTTCTAAAAGAAGCAGCCGGATTCGTTGGTGAGTCTTTGAATGATTTTATTCGTGATGTAGTTCTGAAAGAAGCAAAACGTGTTTTAGGTGCTGAAAAATATAACTTAACACTGGGTAAACCATTTAACCAAACTAAGGTTAAATTGAGTGAAGAGGAGCATCAAAAATTGAGTGAACAGCGCAAGGCTGAACGTGGGAAAAACAAATAAAAAAAGTCTAGTTCCTACCGACTAGACTTTTTTTATCTTCCATGCTTTATACCTAATATTTGATTATTGTTTCTCACTTCTGATTAGCATGAGTGGCTAATTGATAAAAATAAGCGAATCAAGTTTTGATCTTATATAGGTGAATAAAAATTTAATAGTTAAAATGTAACTTTAGAGCATACCCTAAAATTACATTTTAAAAGTTCTTAAAAACATGTACCATTTAAATGTTTTTTAATCATAAGTAACATGTAACTTTGGTATTAAAGATTTATAATTTACGAAATTGTTCATTTTTATCCAATTGGGGCGTAAAAAGTGAAAGGCCAAAAAGTAGGCTATGTGCGAGTGAGTTCGGTCGAGCAAAATACGGGACGTCAACTTGAGGGAATTGAAGTCGACCGGATTTTTGTTGACCGTGCTTCAGGTAAAAATACCGACCGACCGAAATTTCAGGAAATGTTGAATTATGTCCGGGAAGGAGACCGGGTGATAGTACATTCCATGGATCGTTTTGCGCGAAGCTTAAAAGATTTGGTGACTGAAGTGGATAAACTGGTCAAACGAGGGATTGCCATCCAGTTTGTAAAAGAAAATATTACTTTTACGGCCCAATCCACCCCGATGGATAATTTGATGCTGCAACTGATGGGTGCTTTTGCACAGTTTGAACGTGAGATCATTTTAGAGCGGCAAAAGGAAGGAATTAAACTTGCCTCTTCTCAAGGGAAGTACAAAGGCCGGGTACATAAATTGAAACCTGATCAGGCTGAAGCTTTGCGACAAGACTGGAAGGAAGGGAAGTACCCTTCAAAAATGGCATTAGGCCAGGCATTTGGAATTAGTCGCCAAGCGGTATATCGGTATTTAAAAGCCGGGAAATAACTCAATTGAAATTGGCGACTATATTTAGTTTAGCTTATGAAAATCGTGAAACGTTGATTAAATAATAAGTGCAGAAAGCAAAGAGTTACTAATTTTATACAATATAAGTTTTTGATTTATAATTAATTAACTCGATTGCAATCTAGCTTTTTCAGCAACGATTTATCTTTTTTAAAATAGTATTAATTTATTTTTTTGAGAACAAACCTTAACAAAATTACAAGTTTGTAATTTTGTCGTCATTCGGATGTATATATTTACTCATTATTATAAGTAAAGATTTTTTTGGTCCAAGATATGATTAGATTCAATAATATGGGCACTGTTGCAAAGTTAGCGATGAGGCAGCCTTTTGTCTTATTCAAAGGCCTTACATTTCAAAAACTCTGCTTACCAGGCGCATTTCGCCCAGGGGATCACCATAATAAAATGCTGAGGCCTGGCC
>NZ_VPAS01000006.1:0-179550 GCF_013419125.1 Acinetobacter sp. YH12102
ATGAGAAAGCCCATATAAATGGGTAATGTACAAGTTGCTGTAGAAGCATGTTTAATTCGTCTGATCACAGATACTTTATAAAGTATTTTAATACTTTTTTGAATCCGTCAATGCGTAAGTCCTAAGACTTATTTTACAGATGTTTCTTTGTTAACAGCTCAAACCTTGAATACAAAAAACACACAAAAGCTACCAATCTTAACCGATGGTTAACCTTTGATCTATTGTTCTATAACTGAATTTTTTAATGAAGTTCACATAATTAGTGAACTAGAAAAACGAATAAATACACTGGACATGGAGTTCCAAATCAATGAAAACAATGCTGGCATGTATGGCAGGCCTTGTCACTTTACCTATGGTCGCCCACGCAGATTCGCCTTATTTTAGTCTACAGGATGGAGATGGCTTTAAACGCTTTTCTGTGTCTGTGGGTGCACTACATGTGATGCCACAAGGTAAGGCCCAAGCTTTTGCAGTCAATACTGCGGTCAAAAATGGTGAAGTAAGTGATGTCGGGGCAGTCAAGTCAAGTACTGTACGCGACAATATTCGTGAAGGTTATAAAATCCCGCCTTTACTCGATTTAGCTTTAAACCTACCCGAAATCTCGGCTCCCCTCAGTGGGCAAGCCACCATTCAAGGTTTAGAGCAATGGAATAATCCAGGGACTGGTCTGGAAGCCGATGATGTCACGACTTTAGGCATCATGACCAATTACTATTTTACTGATCATATTTCCTTTGAAGTGAAAGCTGGTATTCCACCCAAAGTGGATTTACAAGGCAGTGGTAAAATCTATGCCCCATTTTCGGCCATCGCAACCCCCCTGGGGGGTGCCTTAGGCAACCTTGAATTGGCCAATGATCTTCTGATTACAGACTTGGAAGCCTATGGCCCTGCTGCCTCGGCCCGTGCCTGGACACCTGCCGTTGAATTCCAGTATCACTTTGGTAAAACCGGAGTGAATAAATTTCGTCCTTATGTCGGCTTAGGTGTGATGTATGCCTATTTTAATGAACTGGAAATCAACTCGCGTACCGAGCAGGACCTGATTGCTGCTGGACATATGATTGCCAATATTAAACAAGGCAATGCTGGTGCTTCCCTTGAAGGTAAGCTAAGTGAAGCCGATCCTAAAGTAAAACTTGAAGCCTCAGATGTCTTTGCCCCTGTCGCTACGGTTGGCTTCAGTTATGACTTTAATGATACCTGGTTTGCGGTCGGCTCAGTCTCCTACGCACATCTGAAAAATGATACAACCATTACCGTCACTGATAGTACGTTGGGTGAACTGATTCGTTCCAAGGCAGATATTGAGATTAATCCGATTCTGGCCTATGCCGGTATTGGCATGCGTTTCTAAGTTCAATATCAGGTTTCAGAAAAACGGCTTCGGCCGTTTTTTTAGGCTTAAAATATTGATAAAAAAAATTTATCTTTCGATCAATTTTTATTTTATCGCCTCCTTTACCTGAATCGAATACTATAAGCGCTGACTTTATCTGCCTGCCTGCCCTATGTCCGATACTCCATTTTCCAAAGCGCTTATTTTTATGCTGATTGGCTCCGCTATCATTCTGGCATTGTCATTGGGCGTACGTCATGCATTTGGTCTTTATCTGGTGCCGATGAGTGATGAATTTGGTTGGGGACATAATGTTTTTAGCTTGGCGATTGCCATGCAAAACCTGATCTGGGGAGCAGTACAACCCATTACTGGAGCCTTCGCAGATAAATATGGCAGCAAGATTGTCGTTGCCTTAGGTGGGGCACTCTATGCCGTGGGCTTGCTACTCATGGCGGTCAGTTCTACTGGACTGCTGTTAAATCTGAGTGTGGGCCTGATTTTAGGTCTGGCCCTGTCTGCAACATCTTTTCCGGTTTTACTGTCTGCTGTAGGACGTGCTGCACCACCAGAAAAACGCAGTCTGGCGATGGGTATTGCCAGTGCGGCCGGATCTTTTGGCCAGTTTATCATGCTGCCTTCGACCCTGTTGCTGTTACAGAATGTCGGTTGGTCAGGAGCATTGGTGGTCAGTGCGATTTTGATTGCCCTGATTGTACCACTGGCCTGGATGCTGAAAGCACCAATGTATATTCATCCAAATGCAGCATCTACACCCAATAAAGTGTCCCTCAGTTTTAAACAGATTCTGCTGGTGGTGAAAAATCATAAACCCTTCTGGTTTCTGTCTATGGGCTTTTTTGTCTGCGGTTTCCAGGTGGTATTTATTGGCATTCACCTGCCGGGTTATCTGATTGATCACGGTTTTAATGCCACCACAGGGACTATTTTTCTGGCATTGGTGGGTCTATTTAATGTGGTCGGCACCTATACTGCAGGCTGGCTCGGGGGTAAATATTCCAAACCGCATTTGTTGATGGGTCTCTATGGCTTACGCGGGATCGCAATTACTGCCTTTCTCATGCTGCCACTGAGCACATGGACAGTCTATGCCTTTGGTGTCATTATGGGATTACTCTGGCTATCGACCGTTCCGCTCACCAACGGCATTGTGGCGAATATGTTCGGGGTGAAATACCTGACCATGCTCAGCGGTATCGTGTTTTTTACCCATCAGGTCGGCTCGTTTTTCGGTGGTTATCTTGGTGGAGTCAATCATGACTTGAGTGGTAATTATAATGCTGTCTGGATGCTGTCGATTGCCTTAAGCATTTTTGGCGTATTGGTACATTTCTGGGTCAATGAGGAGCAAATTGTGCATGACTGATTCTATGCTCATACTCAAAATCTCGATTGCTGTGGCGCTCTTGCTTTTATTTGCTCTGTCGGTGGCATTATGGATCCAGACACCGCAGCTGTTTGAATACTTTAATCAGGCCTTTTGTGCGCATTAAACTGCTGAAATTTACTCAGCTAAATAAACACAATTCACAGCACAATACCTTAAATGATTCATAATCAATAGAATAATAAAAATACAAGGTTATTTATAAACTTTCGATCATTACTTTTTTAATTTTGTTTCAATCGGCAATTTTCTTAGATGCTCATGAACAAGAAAATTCCGAGACTTTACATTCCAGTCGTCCTTTTCCAGCCGATCAGCACCATTTACTCAAACGGATCAGTCTTGCCGGTAGTCGCCTGTATTAATGAGAAACATCATAATAAAAAAAGGACGATCCAGCCTTCCAGAATAATTAGATCAGCGAGGTATACACTTTCACCATTGAGGAACTAACCACCTCAATGGTGTTTTATTTTTGGGATATTGCCAGTTCTGCTCGAGTGAATTTTATTTTTCAAGCTTGATGAATATAAGATTCTTTCGTATATCCTTTTACATAACCAAGTTATTCTTTACTTTTTCTCACCTAATTAACCTAGTGTGTTTTCCTTTTTCTGCTTAGCGTATTCAGTCATGAATATGTTTATCGCCTTAAGGAGAAAAAGATGAATACCAGTCATTTGTCAGATTGTGTTCAAACCTGTATGAGCTGCTCCCTCACCTGTACTGCTTGTGCAGCTGCCTGCTTAAAAGAAGAACATGTAGAAATGATGCGTGAATGCATCCAGCGTTGTCTGGATTGTGCCGATATTTGTCAGCTCTGCGCGCGTATGGAGCAGAAGCAATCGCCTTTTATGCAGGAAATCTGCGAGCTGTGTGCCAAGGCTTGTGATTATTGCGCAGAGGAATGCAGTCAGCACCAACATGAACATTGTCAGCAATGTGCAGAAGCCTGTCGCCGTTGTGCAGAAGAATGCCGAAAAATGGCTGCTTAAAAACCAAGTTAATCAACTTTATCTTCATCCGAATTGAATTGGTCAATGCTTCATCTTCTAGCTGATTTAAAGCATTTAAAACAAAAAACCCGCAAGCCTTCACTTACGGGTTTTTTAAATCCAAGGCAAACATCTCGCTTAGAATAAACGATTCATACCATTGAGTGTCGCTACACGGTAGGCTTCCGCCATGGTCGGATAGTTAAACGTGGTTTCCACAAAATACTTGATCGTATTGTTTGGACTGTTCATCACCGCCTGACCAATGTGGATAATTTCAGATGCATTATTACCGAAGCAATGTACACCCAAAACTTCCAGCGTTTCACGATGGAACAAAATCTTTAATTCGCCCATAGTGTCACCGGTAATTTGCGCACGCGCCAAATGACGGAACGAGGCCTGACCGACTTCATACGGAATTTTTTCTTCAGTCAACTGCTGCTCAGTTTTACCAATCGAAGAAATCTCGGGAATGGTATAAATTCCGGTTGGAATATCAGTAACGGGGGCAACGTCTGGCTCACCGCTCATATTGGCACCCGCGCAACGACCTTGGTCATAAGCAGCAGATGCAAGCGACGGCCAACCGATTACATCACCGGCAGCATAAATATTTTCAACTTCAGTCTGGTATTGATCATTTACCGTCAACTGACCACGGCTGTTTGGTTTCAGGCCAACATTTTCCAGCCCTAAACCATCGGTATTACCTGAACGGCCGTTACACCACAAAATTGCATCGGCTTTAATTTTTTTGCCGCTTTGCGTGTGCATCACCACATGATCATCAAATGTTTCTAAAAAGTCGATCTGTTCATTGTGACGAATCAGCACACCTTGTTCACGCAAATGATAAGACAGCGCATCGGAAATTTCATCATCCAGATAACTTAACAGTTTGTGCTGGGTATTGATCAAATCAACTTTATGCCCAAGACCAATGAAAATCGATGCATATTCACAGCCAATTACACCTGCGCCATAAATGATGATTTTCTGGATAGAAAAGTCCAGATCCAGAATTTTATCTGAATCAAATACCCGTGGATGATTAAAATCAAGAATTTCTGGGCGATACGGACGTGAACCGCTGGCAATGACCAGTTGCTTAAACATCAAGGTTTCTTTAATGCCGTCTGGACTAAATACAAAAATAGTATTTTGATCCTGAACATAGGCTCGACCATGATAGATATCGATCTTGTTACGGTCATAGAACCGTGAATGTGTATCTACTTGTTGTTGAATCACTTTATGCGCATGACGCAATACTTGCTTCATGGTGAACTGTTTCCAGTCCCCAACTTTCTGAAACAGTGGATCACGTTGATAACGGATAATACTGGATACCGTTTGACGCAATGCTTTACTTGGAATAGTACCTACATGGGTACAGTTACCACCTAGCTGTTCACGCATCTCAACGATTGCAACACGCTTACCAGATTTGGCAAGTTTCATTGCCGCGCCTTCGCCCGCAGGGCCCGAACCTAGAACTACCGCATCATATTTAACGAAAGTCCCACTAACGACCTCTTTTTTACGTGGCATTCAACGCTCCTCAAAATTAAAAAATTCACTTTAATCTACCTGCTTATTATGACGTAAATCCTGTTGATTTTGTGTATTTAACTCACATATATTGGTTGATGAGAACATTTTTTAAATGAATACCCCTTTTTGCCCTATTTATAGCTAAGTTCGTTATAATAAACGCGCTATCTTTGATCATCTCCCCCTTCAAAAACAGTGGAAAAGTTGAATATGTCTGAAAACCGTAAACCTGAACAGGGTGTCAAACTTCGTGGCGCAGAGAAAGTCGCTCGTATTCCTGTAAAAGTGATCCCTACGGTTGAAACACCACGTAAGCCGGACTGGATTCGCGTAAAGATGGCAGCGCCGGAAGAAGTACAACGGATTAAAACAACGCTTCGCGAGCAAAAACTACATACTGTCTGTGAAGAGGCAGCCTGTCCAAACCTGCCTGAATGTTTTGGTGGCGGTACCGCAACCTTTATGATTATGGGTGATATCTGTACCCGTCGCTGTCCATTTTGCGATGTAGCACATGGTCGACCAAATGCATTGGATGCAGATGAACCGCGCCACATGGCCGAAACCATTGCTAATCTTGGGTTGAAATATGCCGTGATTACCTCTGTAGACCGTGATGACTTACTCGATGGTGGTGCGCAGCATTTTGTCGATTGTATTAAAGAAGCACGTGCTTTAAGTCCAAAAACTTTACTTGAAATTCTGGTACCGGACTTCCGTGGCCGTATGGATATTGCACTGCGCATCATGACCGAATGTCCACCCGATGTGTTTAATCATAATATTGAAACAGTGCCGCGTTTATATAAGGCGATGCGTCCAGGTTCTGATTATCAGCACTCTTTAAACCTGTTAAAAATGTTTAAAGAATATTGCCCGGATATTCCAACCAAATGTGGCCTGATGGTCGGTATTGGTGAGACTGAAGAAGAAGTGCTTGCCTTACTTGACGATTTGCATGCACACGGCGTGGACTATGTGACGATTGGTCAGTATCTACAGCCTTCTAAAGAACATGCAGCGATTGATCGCTTTGTGACCCCTGAAGAATTCGAACGTTATACCGAACATGGCCAAAAACTGGGCTTCCGCAATATCTGGGCAGCACCCATGGTTCGTTCAAGCTACTTTGCCGATCGTCAATACTACGGCGAACCGGTTCCAGCAGTGCGTCGTAAAACTGACCCTGCCAAGAAAATTGCTGTTCAGGCCATTGAAGCTTAGTCCTGTTTAAACCAATGAAATAAAAGCCCTCTCAAGTAGAGTAATGCCAGTCAGTTAAGCAATTGACTGGCATTTTCTTTTTTAAATTCAGTATTATATTTGATAGATAGCAAAGTCATCCGCAACTATTTGAGGCATCAGGTGTATTGCACCGCAAGATTAAAAAAATGATGGTTTCCATGACAAATTGACGAGTCGATAGTGGCTGACGAGTTTTGCAGTGAGGGATCACAAGATGCCTTCCTTGCGAAGTTTCGCTTCTCATTTGGGCAAAACCAAAGTAACAAATGTTTTACAAATATTTGATTTAAAAAGTTAAGACTCCATCGTGAACGACTAAAAAGTTAAAGAGTCTATTTCTAAATTCTTTAACTGATCAGCATTACTCTCCAGTAGAGGGCTTTTTAATATCCATTATTAAAATTTTACTGAGCGTTAAACCCCATTTTTTATTTGAGATAAAGATTAAGTCATTACTTATCTTCACATTTCTTTGCGCGTTCTCACTTGAAGATTGATTATTTTTCCAACAACCTCAAAATAGATGCAAGACTTAAACATATCGTTGCCATACTTAAAAAGATCATTCTCACAAATCCAATGCTAAACCTGTCTGATTCTCGAACGACTAAAAATGAATGAACGGTGGTGAAATATCCGAGAAATCCAGACAAAGCCGGTGTTGTATAAATCTGGAGAAATATAACAATGTCATTTATTTTCGCTGTGCTACTGCTATTACTGAGTTTATGGGCAGTTTTCTATTTTCAGCTCTCGCGTAGTGCGGGTGCAATCGTGCTGATGGTCGTGTCAGTGGTCTGTGCCTTTCTTAGTCCGTGGTCACTGATTCTTGGTATCCCACTCATCCTGATCAGCCTCGTGGTGATAATCGACCCTCTGCGCATGTCGTTTATTTCCAGACCGGCCTATAAAGCACTGGCCAATGCCATGCCGAGCATCAGTCCGACAGAGCGTGAAGCACTGGACTCCGGAACCAGCTGGTGGGAAAAAGAACTGTTTATGGGTGCGCCGAACTGGGAAACCTTTAATAGCTATCCTTATCCAAAACTCTCGCTAGAAGAACAGGCTTTTCTGGACAATGAAGTTGAAACCTTGTGCAGCATGCTGGATGAATGGGAAATTCACGAGCAGAAAGCGCTGCCTGATCATGTCTGGCAATATATTAAGGAGCATGGTTTTTTGGGCCTGATTATTCCCAAAGAATATGGTGGTCGCGCATTTAGTTCTTTTGCTCAAAGCCGGGTGATGAGCAAGATTTCCTCTCGCTCCCTCACCACGGCCGTGAGTTGCATGGTACCGAACTCTCTCGGCCCGGGTGAACTATTGCTGCATTATGGTACTGAGGAACAGAAAAACCGTTACCTGCCGGGCCTGGCGCGAGGTGAAGAAATTCCCTGTTTCGGCCTGACCAGTCCGGAAGCGGGCTCTGATGCAGGCGCTATTCCCGATACTGGCGTGGTCTGCTACGGCCAGTTTGAAGGTCAGGAAGTCCTAGGCTTGCGAATGAATTTTTCCAAACGCTGGATTACGCTGGCACCCATTGCAACAGTGGTAGGTCTGGCCTTTAAAATGTATGACCCGGATCATCTTTTGGGCGAACAGACTGAATATGGTATTACCTGTGCCCTGCTGCCTGCCAGTCACGAAGGGGTCCAAGTAGGTCCTCGTCATAATCCCGGCCCACCATTCATGAATGGTACAGTTGAAGGTAAAGATGTATTTATTCCTCTGGACTGGATTATTGGTGGCGTAAAAAATGCCGGTAAGGGCTGGCGCATGCTGATGGAATGTCTGGCTGTGGGTCGTGGCATTTCCCTACCGGCACTGTCTACTTCTGCGGCAGAAATGACTTATTTAAATGTCGGGGCTTTTTCCCGAATCCGTCAACAATTTAAAATTTCAGTCGGCAAGTTTGAAGGTGTTCAGGAAGCCAATAGTGAAATTGCCAGTGATACCTATATGCTGGAAGCTTTCCGTTATCTGGTGACTTGTGGCCTTAATCAGGGCGGCAAGCCTGCTGTAATGACAGCGATTGCCAAATACTATGCCACAGAGGGAATGCGTAAGGTGGTGAATCACGGGATGGATGTGGTCGGTGGCCGCGCCATTCAGATGGGGCCACGTAATTTTCTGGCACCTTATTATCAGGCGATTCCAGTCTCCATTACCGTTGAAGGTGCAAATATTCTCAGTCGTTCCCTGATGATTTTCGGTCAGGGTTCAATGCGTTGCCATCCTTATCTCTATGAAGAATTACAACTCTTACAGGCTGAAGACCCGGCAGCCGCACTCAAGCCTTTTGATCATTTATTGTTTAAACATCTGGGATATACCTTTAACCGTACCGCCCGTTCCTTTGCCTACGCATTTACGGGTGGTTCAAGTACAGCACCTCAAAGTGCGGTTGAGTTTACCCGACCTTATTACAAGGTCATTAACCGGCTGAGCGCCAACTTTGCCTTAACTGCAGACATGTGTCTGGGTTTACTGGCAGGCGATATCAAACGCAAAGAAATGCTGTCCGGACGTCTCGCCGATATTCATGCTCACCTGTTTATTGCCTCCTCTATTCTGAAGTATTTTGAGCATAGCAAAAAGACTGAAGCTGAACGTTTGCATGCACAGCTTGCAATAGAAAAGTCACTCTATACAGCGCAGGAAGCATTTTATGATCTGTTTGCTAACTTCCCGGCCGGTGCAGCAGCAGGCATGATCAAACTGTTATGTTTCCCATTTGGCCGTCCCGTACACAAACCCTCAGACCAGCTTAAACAGCAGGTTGCAAATAGCATGATGGAAGATAACGCATTCCGTCAGGTATTGAAGAAGCATGTCTATTATAATACCCATAAAACTGATGTCACTGGACGCATGGAATCGACTTTCGCTTTACTACTGGATATTGAACAGCTTTGGGATCGCTTTAAAAAAGCTGAAAACAAAGGTCAGTTTAAAGGTCTAAGCTTTGCCGAGCATGTGACAGATGCACAGCAACATGGCTTTATTAATGATGAAGAAGCAGAAAAGCTGCTTCACTATAATGCACGTCGTTATGACAGCATGCTCACAGATGTCTTTGATCTGCATTTACAGGAAGTATTGGAGCTGGAGAACCCCCATATTCGTAAAGCAGATGCGACAGGAACCGATACTTCTGTTCAAACCGATCCTTCACACTCAACTTCGCCTTAAATCAAACTTTGACCAAAGGTGTCATAAATTCCAAAGTGGGATGTAGTTGAATATTTCACTTTAGAACCTTTCCAAGTGGCTTTTTAGCCACTTTTTTACGACTATGGCACGATGGTATTTCGCATAAAAAGCACTAAGCTAGAGCTATAAGAAAATTGAGGGTAAACCATGTCACAACAAGATTATGAAAATGGCCTGAAAGTGCGTACTGATGTCATGGGCGAAAGCTTTGTCAAACGTGCACAGGAAAATACCGTGCCTTTTACCCAGCCTCTACAAGACTGGATTAATGAACATGCCTGGGGTTCAACCTGGCAACGTGAAGGTGTATTGCCACGTAAATATCGTTCTTTAATTACCATTGCTTTCCTTACGGCTCAAAAAAGCCCCACTGAACTAAAAGGCCATGTTCGGGGCGCTCTTAACAACGGTGCGACGGTTGAGGAAATTCAGGAAGTGTTACTCCATAGCCTGCCATATTGCGGTGCACCAGCAACTCAGGAAGCATTTCGGGCGGCACTTGAAGTGATCCAGGAATATCAGGTGAATCAGGAATAATTTGGTTGCAGATGAAATTGAGCCGTTTTAGAAATAAGCTCACAATTTAATTTTGCAGATGATTCATAAGTTACTTAGGCTAAATAAAGCTCAGCTGATTTTAGTTGCTTACCCTGATCTCAGCCTATCCGTCAAATGAATATGTACCGAGAAGTTGTAGATTCTCGGTACATTACAATAATGATTCTAAAATAAAACTGATGGATTTTTTAGAGTTGAGCACCTACTTATAAAAACTCGCGTCTTTGATCACATACAGCCCGATCACTCATAAGATCAAATCAGACAGATCCAGTAAAATAGTGGCTCAAAATAAGCCTTAGTTCAATGAAGATTCACACTAGAGCCAGTACACATTAAAGCTATAATAAAACTCCAGCACTTCAAAACGTACGTTATAGCCCAGTTCAGTCAACTCGGCTGATAAAGCCCGAATATCTTCCAAAGGCAAATGTTTGGGAAATACAGTAATGACTGCGGTATTGCCCTGTTTCGCATTTTCTTCAATTAACTTGGCTAGACGCGGCTTATAGACCTCAATATTCAAATTGGCCACATCTGATAAAACCTTGGCCTGATCCGCCGTCATAAAAGTCATTTTTTATTTTCTCTTTTGATGTAATTTCATCAAGTTAAATGATTTAAACCAAAAGCCGTATTTCATTTTTGTATCAGGTAACTAAAAAATAACAGGCAAAAAAAATCCCTCTGCAGAGGGATTTTTTAAATAGAAACTTACTGACCGGGCAGTGGAATATATTGGGAAGAACTGTTTTGTGCTTTACGCTCAGTCACTACTACATCCAGCATCATGGTTTTTCCAGCACGCTCTACTTCAATCTGAATGGTACTATTCGGCTTTTGCAGGGCAACAAAATTAATCAAATGCGAAGCCGAACTAATCTCTTCCTCATTCACTTTCATAATTTTGTCGCCACGCTGGATGCCCGCTTTCGCTGCCGGTCCATCTGCCAGCACTTCTGCGACAGTCACCCCTTTCTCTTTAGGTTGCAGTACATCATCACGTTCTGTCGGTAATAAACTGATTCCTAACCAGCCACGAACGACACGGCCATCTTTCAGAATAGCATTCATCACCTGCTGGCAGATTTTGGCTGGAATGGCGAAACCAATCCCCAGTGAACCACCAGTTTGCGAGAAAATTGCCGTATTCACCCCAATCAGGTTACCTGCGACATCGATCAAGGCTCCGCCTGAATTTCCCGGGTTAATTGCAGCGTCGGTTTGCACAAAGTCTTCATAGGTATTAATGCCCAGATCTGAACGCCCTGTTGCTGAAATAATCCCTTGCGTTACGGTTTGACCCACACCAAATGGGTTACCAATGGCCAAAACGACGTCACCGACTTCATTGCCACTCAATTTAAAAGGCAACACGGGTAATTGATCCAGTTCAATTTTAATCACTGCCAGATCGGTATCTGGATCCATTCCCACAACTTTTGCTTCAGCACGTCGTCCATCCTGCAATGCCACCACAATCTGGTCTGCCTGTGCAATCACATGATTATTGGTCAGGATATAACCATCAGGACGTACAATCACCCCGGAACCTAAACTGTTCTCATTCGGACTTTGTCCATACTGGTCAGGCAACTGATCGCCAAAAAACTCACGAAAGACCGGATCGGTCAGCAAAGGATGAGCCTGCTGTTTGACTTTTTGAGTGGTAAAGATATTGACTACAGCCGGCGCTGCCACTCTTACCGCAGCACTATAGGAGACCACGCCTCCTGAGCGCGACGTATCAATCAACGGCTCTACTTTTTCAGCAGGCATCTTGACACCATCTGGTGCAACCGGTGCTTTTGGTTTTTGTAGTTGTTGCCACCCCAAAAAACCGATAATGACCAAAATCAGTAACACCCAGGGTAACCATGTAAAGGTGCGGCGCACGTTGTTATCCTCTAAAATATTTTAATTCGTTGATGACTAAGTAATTTGTGTTCTATTGTAATGCGAAATACATAACTAAACACAAAAAATTCCACAGAGTTTTGTGCAGCTTTAGTTACAATTAAATATAAAGATAAATATTGGCAAGTTTTTAAACGAACAGGAATTTTATGGCGAATTTAAACGATATTATTCAGTGGTGTGAACAGACTTTGGCAGCACGTGAATTTAAGGACTATGCACCGAATGGCTTGCAGATTGAAGGTAAATCTGAGGTCAATAAAATCCTGTGTGCCGTGAGTGCTTCGCAAAGTGCGATCGAAGCGGCAATTGAGCAAGGCGCAGATTTACTGCTGGTTCATCATGGCTATTTCTGGAAAGGTGAAGCCTATCCGATCACTGGTATGCGCGGTAAACGGATTAGAGCCTTAATTCAAAATGATATCTCTCTGGTTGGCTATCATCTGCCTTTAGACAGTCATCCAACTTTAGGCAATAATGCGGCGATTGCAGATTTATTAGAACTGGAAAATATCGAACAGTTGGATCTGAGTGAACGCCATCCGATTGGCAATATTGGCTATTTAAAACAACCGATGAGCCCTGAATATTTTAAAAACCATGTTTCAGAAAAACTTGGCTTTGATGCAATTCATCTTCCTGCGGACAAAACTCAAATCCATAAAGTCGGTTTCTGTACCGGTGGTGCGCAGGATTATATTCATAAAGCAGCGCTACAAGAGTGTGATGCTTACATTTCTGGTGAAGTGAGCGAACGCACCTTCTATGAAGCTCAGGAACTGAATGTACATTATTATGCCTGTGGCCATCATGCCACTGAAAAATATGGTGTACAGCGCCTGGCCAAAGCGATTTCAGAACAGTTTAATATTGAGTATGCTTATTACGAATTAGACAATCCGATTTAATTCTCGCTGACAGCATTTTCCACGAGCTTTATTTATATATTTTCAGGATTTATTGTGTATTGTTATTTATACGCAATGCCCATTTTGTCCGATTATCTATTACAATAAAGCCACTTATTGTTAAAACCCAGCTAAATGCAAGGAATTGAGAACATGACAACCATTACTTTACCAGCATTACCTTATGGCTACGAAGATCTTGCTCCACACATCAGCAAAGAAACTTTAGAATACCATCACGACAAACACCACAATACTTATGTGGTTAACCTGAACAACCTGATCGCTGGTACTGAGCTTGAAGGCAAAACTCTAGAAGAAATCATTACAGCAACTGCTGGTGATGCGTCTAAAGCAGGTGTTTTCAATAACGCTGCCCAAGTTTGGAACCACACGTTCTACTGGAACTGTATGGCTAAAAACGGTGGCGGTAAAGCAACGGGCACTTTGGCTGCAAAAATTGATGAAGCTTTCGGTTCTTACGAAAAATTTGCTGAAGAATTTGCTGCTGCTGCAACCACTCAGTTCGGTTCAGGTTGGGCTTGGTTAGTGGCTGACCAAGTAAACGGTCAACTGTCAATCATGAAAACTTCAAATGCTGATACGCCAATGGCGCATGGTAAAGTTGCAGTATTGACGATTGACGTTTGGGAACATGCTTATTACATCGACTTCCGTAATGCACGTCCTAAATACATCTCTACTTTCCTGGAAAGCCTAGTAAACTGGGATTATGCAAATGCGAAATATGCAGGTCAGCCTGCAGGTGTTGAGAAATAATTCTTTATTTCTTTGCTAAAAAATCACCCATTTCGGGTGATTTTTTTATTTTTAAGCCCCAAATGAATATTTATAAAGCAAACAATTCATTTCTTTACATTAATTGATTGACGACCTTGGGTTTCCTGCCTAAAATGCCGATCAGATTCTCCAATAGCTCAGTCGGTAGAGCGACGGACTGTTAATCCGCAGGTCCCTGGTTCGAGCCCAGGTTGGAGAGCCATCTATTCTTCCATAGCTCAGTCGGTAGAGCGACGGACTGTTAATCCGCAGGTCCCTGGTTCGAACCCAGGTGGAAGAGCCAAAATTCTAAAAAACCCACTCATTGCGAAGTGGGTTTTTTTATATCTGCTTTTTTAAATTGAGATCGGTAGTGATATCTGTATATACAATTAGCTACCTTATATTCTCTGAGCCAGATCACTTATAAAAATTAAGGCTGATAACAATCTGACTGCTCCGACTGTTTACATAAACATAACAGTTTGAACTCCAAGCCTTTTCGACTATTTTTAAAACACTTGATTCAATTTCTTCGGCTTTTTTCTAAAAGTGCCTTGACCCCTTTTTAAATCTCTCTATAATCGCTGTCAGATTCTCCAATAGCTCAGTCGGTAGAGCGACGGACTGTTAATCCGCAGGTCCCTGGTTCGAGCCCAGGTTGGAGAGCCAATCTATTCTCCCATAGCTCAGTCGGTAGAGCGACGGACTGTTAATCCGCAGGTCCCTGGTTCGAGCCCAGGTGGGAGAGCCAAGATTCTGAAAAAACCCACTCATTGCGAAGTGGGTTTTTTTATTCGTCCCTATTTGTGATCTGTGTTTAATTTGAGTCAGTTTATATTTTTTGTGATTGGCTGCCTGGCAACTTTTGCGTTAGTTTGCCTGCTCTTCCCGCATCTGTTCACCCGTCAAAAAAAATTCTATCCGAAGCGTGTGATTACTGCTTTTGAAAGCAGGATGTTTATACGCCTAAAAGAAGCCTTTCCTCATCATCATATTCTGGCTCAGGTTGCCTTTAGCGCCTTGATTACCCATGACCAGATGAACATGCGTAATCAGTTCAATCGTAAAGTTACAGATTTTGTGGTGCTTGATCGTGACTATAATGTACTGACCATTATTGAACTGGATGATCCCAGCCACATTGGCAAAGAGCAGGAAGATGCTGAACGGGATGCCATGCTGATTGCAGCAGGCTATACCGTGATTCGATACACTCAGATTCCAAGCATCAGACAACTGCAAAGAGATTTGAGATAGTTTAAGGTAAGGTTACTGCGCTTTCGGATGCAGCTTGGGTTGAATTTGCATCTTGCTCTGCTTTGAGCTTTTCCGCAGCTTCTCGCGCTTCGATGCGCGCAATCATTTCTGCCTGCTGCTGTTTATATTTTTCCTGATTTTTAGCATCACTATTTACCGCAAGAAAAGCCATACTCACCAAAAATATCGGTATACATAATAGCGCACCTAAAATTACCAGCTTTTTAACACTGCGGGGCTGCGGCTGCTCAGACATAACAAACCTACTTTAATTTCGTCATTTAATTGCACTGCTCAATATAACAAAATAAAGTCATAGCTCAAGGCCGAAAAACATTTAAATCCACGCCGACCTCAAGCCAACATGGATTTATTATTCTTGTTTTAATTAAGACACTGGGGTATTCATGACCGCTTCTACCGTATTGAGTAATGCCGGAATATTTTCAGTGACCACTGTGGCATGCGTTGCATTCAGTATTGGAATTAACTCTACATCAGTTCCATCTGCCAGCATATCTTTATATAATATCTCGGTAATAGTATAAGGTACGGTGGTATCTGCTGTGCCTTGAAAAATATAAACTGGGCGATCAAGTCTAGTTTGTGCAGGCTGATTATCGATCAGATAATCCATAATATCAGGATCACTCAGAAAGTTTCTCTGCAACGCTTGGTATTGCGAGAAATTCACACCACTTTGTAATGTCGTTTGAATATCTGCACCAAAACGTTGTGCAAGCTCAGGGGAACATAAACTTTCAGCCTGCCTGGCCAGATCAACCTTGGCATTGACAAAGGCCTGATTGTAATTAAAGCTGGTTTTTTCTGCCTTAATTCCTGAACTGACGATGGCTGCATACGTATACAAAGTCGCAGCAATTGGAACTGCTTGTGCCACATTCCCTGACTCAGCCAGATCTTGAGCAAATAAAAGTCCCTCTTCTAAGGTATCGTTAAGATAGGAAGCCGGGGCAATCGCCACTGCTCCACGATAGGTATTATTTGGTAAAGCCTTATAAAACTCTGCAGCAGCCAAGGCAGCATGACCACCCTGAGACCAACCAATCACTCCCCAATCTTTAGCCAGCAGTCCACCATACTGTTTTTGGGCTTCACTAATCGCTGACAATATTGACTTGGCAGCACTCTCCAGATGTAAATATGGATGAGGCACATTGTCATTACCCAAACCCTCATAATCCGGTGCAATCACGGCATAACCACGTTCTACTAATCCCATAACCAAGGCCTTTTCAGGCCCATCCAGAGCAAGGCGTGAAGGAGCACATTTATCTGCTGCACCTGTAGTACCATGCGCCCAGACGACGATCGGCCAACCACCTACAGGTGGAGTACCTTTCGGGGTAAATACCAATGTGGTCGCACGAATTTCTCGACCTTGTACACCTTCCATTCTATAAGTAAAAATATCATGACGTTCGACCACTGTTTTTACTTGCTCATCGACTGCATAAGTTCGAACCGGATTAAACCCTATAAAATTGTCGTCATCATCATCGTTACACGCAGATAAAAATAGTACCGAGGAACACAGCACACCTAACATCAATTTCTTATAACTGTTCTGCATATTTCTATCCTTTTATTGTTATTCCCTATCTCTTAATCGAGATCACTCAAAATTAATCATAAAAAAAGCATACTTTATAGGATGCTTTTGTTGTTATCCGACATACGGTAATTATCTTAGAGCAAACAATATTCCCACAAAAATAATGAGGCCAATCCAACGGTTATGACGGAATGCCCAAAAACATAGCTGTGGATTTTTATCGCGAGTTTTAAACCATTGGTAAATAAAATCAGCAGCAACCAGCAAAAGTGCTAACAAGCCAAATGGAATCAATAAATTTTCCAGCCAAAATGCAGCACCTATCAATAAAATACTGCTCGCCTGCAAGGTGCTAATGATTGGAATATCATAGCGACCAAACAGAATTGCGGTTGATTTCACCCCTATCTTTAAATCATATTCACGGTCTGCAATCGCATATTGAGTATCGTAGGCCACAGTCCAGGCCAGATTACCAAAATACAATAACCAGCAGGTCAGATCAGGTGTTTGCCCAACAGCGGTATAGGCCATGGGTATCGCCCAAGAAAATGCTGCACCCAAAAATACCTGAGGCAAATGGGTATAACGTTTCATAAAAGGATAAATAAACGCTAACAGCAAAGCCCCAAATGACCAGTAAAAAGTTTCGATCGGCAAGAAAAATAGCAGACAGGCGCTGGCAGCCACCAAAACCAGAAATACCATCACCGCTTCTTTGGCGCTGATGACTCCGGTCGCTAGTGGTCGGTTTTTAGTACGCTCCACATACGCATCGACTTTACGGTCAGCAAAATCATTGATGGCACAACCCGCCGCCCGCATAAAAATCACACCCAAAATCATGGGAATTAAAATTTCAATGCGTGGCATCCCCTGAGCAGCAATCCATAACGCCCACAAGGTTGGCCAAAAGACCAGTTCAGTACCAATCGGTTTATCAAAACGACAAAGATAATAATAGGCGCCAAGACGCTCACGCCAGGTTATTGCTTGTGCAGTTGCCATATAAAGTCAAGCCCTTGAATTTTGTATAAAGTGTTCAAATGCCGGTAAAAATGTTTCTTGTACGATAAATTTACAGCCGTGCCAAGTATAGCAGCTCTGACGCGTCCAACCCTCTTCTAAAAGAATGACCCGACGCTGGCAAAGTGGATTCGTCCGTTGAAACAGGAACCAGCCAATTGGCTTAGTCCCAATATGCTGAAAGATTCGGGCTTTTTTTTGCAGGCTTAAAATTGGAAAAATACTCTTTGCTTTCACCCAGGGCGACTGTTCTGAACCATAGAGATAGCTTTCCCGCACCCAGGAAGTATGCTGATGTGACATCTGCATCCATTTGGCATTGGCGAAGCTTAAACGCTGAAAATGCTCTTGAATAGGCTCAACATGAAATTGTCCCTGCGCCAAACCGGTCAATTGCTGTGTCAGAGAACCTGATGCATACAGCCATGGTTTTAGCTCAGCAGACATAGTAGGCATCAAGGCATGCTGATTTTTAGAAAAATACGTCATGTTTAATAGTTATCTGCTTTAGCAATCACTTCAAATTTGCCTTGGGGTGTTTTAATTAAAATTAAGCCTTCAGCGCTTAAATAAAACTCTTTTGGGTAGTCAAATGTAAGTGCCAATTCAGGATTTTTCAGTTCAACAAACTGTGCTTGTTTATAACCTTCAATGGTACGCCCTACTTCCAAATACGTAACTTCAGAAAAATTTAACTTAAAACCTTGCGCATGGTCTTTAGGATCATTCCAAGGAAAAAATCCGGTATGTTTTTTACGTGGTTTAGCCATAACAATCTAATTCAACATTCTTTGCTTTATATTAACCCAGTATAGAAAAAACCCGCGACATGCGCGGGTTTTTTACAGTGAAATTCTTGAAAGAATTACAGGCTGTAGTACATCTCGAATTCAACTGGGTGAGTGGTGGTGTTTAAACGACGCACTTCTTCAGTTTTAAGTTCGATATAGGCATCAAGCATGTCTTTCGTGAACACGCCACCTTTCAGCAGGTAATCATGATCTGCTTCAAGTGCTTCAAGCGCCATATCCAGGCTATGCGCCACTGTCGGGATTTTCGCTTCTTCTTCAGGAGGAAGATCGTACAGGTTTTTGTCAGCCGCTTCACCTGGGTGAATCTTGTTTTGGATACCGTCGATACCTGCCATCAACAATGCTGCGAAACCGAGGTAGGGGTTCATCATCGGATCTGGGAAGCGAGCTTCAATACGCTTGCCTTTCGGGCTTGACACGTAAGGAATACGGATAGATGCAGAACGGTTACGCGCTGAGTAAGCCAGCATAATCGGTGCTTCAAAATGCGGAACCAGACGCTTGTACGAGTTTGTAGAAGGGTTGGTTAATGCATTCAATGAACGCGCATGTTTGATAATACCGCCAATGAAGTACAATGCCATTTCTGAAAGGCCTGCATATTCATCACCAGCAAACAGGTTCTTGCCATCTTTAGAGATCGACATGTGAACGTGCATACCAGAACCGTTATCGCCAACCATTGGTTTAGGCATAAAGGTTGCTGTTTTCGCATATTGATGCGCAACGTTCCAAACCGCATATTTAAACTGTTGAACTTCGTCCGCTTTACGAACCATGGTGTTGAAGCTTACACCAATTTCCAACTGGCAAGATGCAACTTCATGATGATGTACTTCTACACGACCTGGGCCCATGATGTCTTCAATTTTGGCACACATATCTGCACGCATATCATGTGAAGAATCAACTGGAGGAACCGGGAAGTAACCGCCTTTTACGCGTGGACGGTGACCAGAGTTACCACCTTCGTAGTCATTGTTGGTTGACCAGGCAGCTTCTTCAGCGATCAATGTATGGCGCGCGCCAGACATATCGATTTCCCATTTTACTTCGTCAAATACGAAGAATTCTGGTTCTGGGCCAAAGAATGCTGTATCACCAATACCTGTTGATTTTAGGTATTCTTCAGCACGGCGAGCAATCGAACGTGGATCACGGTCATAACCCTGACCTGTAGAAGGCTCAATCACATCACAAGTCACAACAACTGTAGGCTCGGCAAAGAACGGGTCGATGAAACCGGTTTCTGCATCTGGGCGTAAAATCATGTCAGATGCTTCGATGCCCTTCCAACCAGCAATTGAAGAACCGTCGAACATTTTACCGTCTTCAAAAGTATCTTCGTCGATTGTATCTGCTGGGTAAGTCACATGTTGCTCTTTACCTTTAGTATCCGTAAAACGGAAATCGACCCATTTCGCGCCACTTTCTTGGATGAGTTGAAGGACTTTGTTCGCCATGCTCATTTTGCTCCGATGAATTTTTGTTGCACTCGTTACGTGCGTGTTAGTAGTTGGTAGTCATTAAGCAATTACCGTACCAACTATTCAAAGTATAGATAAAATCTTGAAATCTATATAAGAAATCATGAAGTGACAAAAATACTTTGCGACTATTATACTAGTTGAGAAACTAAATGCACTATATTCAGGCATTCTTCATTTATTTTATTTCGGCTTTATTTTTTAGCGCACCTAAATAGTGCAATCACCTATAGAAGTGTATTAAAAACATAGTTTTTTATATAAAATTTGCTACTTTTTCGTGTATTTGTTTAAAAAAACACCCATATGTTGCTAAAAATTGACTCTTTTCTCATGGTCTGAGGCAAACAGAAATCTGCAACATGCAGTTGCTCAGTGAATATTTTGATGCATTTTCTTTAAATATACTTTCTATACCATAGTCTATATAAATTTCTATTATTCAAGTGATGCTTTTTTCAACAGATTTTAGATCAATATTGCTGATTATTTTTAACTTATCAATTTTTCCCTAAAAAATATAAATTCTAAAGTTTCCTTAAGTAAGTCTATTACTTTAAATCATGATTAAAATTTTATTCCAGTTGATACAGATGCTTTTAAAGCAAATAAATTGAGCAAAATTGTTGCGCCGAATACGGCTATTTTTTGCTATGATGAATAGTGCTTTATTTTCACACAATGAAATCAATGATTTAGTCGTGTCACACCTGTGCTTGCAATAAGCGCAAATAAAGTACGATCTGGACAACTTTAGCACAGTTAAGTGCATTAATTTCAATAGGTTAAGCTCATGCTTTTAATGGTCGACAACTATGACTCCTTTACTTACAACATCGTTCAATATTTTGGCGAACTGAATCAAGAAGTAAAAGTAGTCCGTAATGATGCCGTGACATTGGAAGATATAGAGCGATGGCAACCCAAGTATTTAGTGATTGGCCCCGGCCCATGCTCGCCGAGTGAAGCAGGCATTTCGATTCCTGCGATTCAGCATTTTGCTGGAAAAATTCCGTTATTGGGCGTTTGTCTCGGCCATCAGAGTATTGGTCAGGCATTTGGTGGCAACATCATACGTGCCAAACGTGTCATGCACGGCCGTCTGTCGGATATGTACCACAGCGATACCGGGATTTTCAGTAATCTTCCGTCGCCATTTCCTGCAACGCGCTATCACTCCCTGGTGATTGATCAAGCCACCTTGCCTGAATGTCTGGAAGTGACCTGCTGGACCAATGAAGCCGATGGTTCTATGGAAGAAATTATGGGGGTAAAACATAAGACATTGCCGGTCGAAGGCGTGCAGTTCCATCCTGAATCGATCCTGAGCCAGCATGGCCATCAAATCTTTAAAAACTTTCTCGAAATTTATGCCTAAGAACATCTTATGAATATTCAACAAGCTTTAAACAATATTACCAAAAACATTCACCTGACTCAGGATCAAATGCAAGACGTGATGCGTGCCATCATGTCAGGTGAAACCACTGATGCCCAGATTGGTGCCCTGCTGATGGGTTTGCGCCTTAAAGGCGAAAGCATTGATGAAATTACCGCAGCCGCACGGGTCATGCGTGAACTGGCTACCAAAATTGATGTCAGCGATATTCCCTATTTAGTCGATATTGTCGGTACAGGCGGTGATGGTCAAAACCTGTTTAACGTCTCTACCGCGTCTGCATTTGTGATCGCAGCAGCAGGCGCAACCATTGCTAAACATGGCAACCGTGGCGTTTCAACCAAATCAGGCTCGTCAGATTTACTGGAACAGGCTGGGATTAATCTTGACCTGAATATGCAGCAAACCGAGCGTTGTATCCGTGATGTGGGGGTCGGATTTCTGTTCGCACCGAATCATCATACAGCCATGAAATATGCAATCGGCCCGCGTAAAGAATTGGGTATTCGCAGCATTTTCAATTTACTTGGCCCGCTGACCAATCCGGCCGGCGTCAATCGCTTAGTCATTGGCGTGTTTTCCAATGAACTGTGTCGTCCGATTGCAGAAGTGATGAAACAGCTCGGTGCTGAACATGTGATGGTGGTGCATTCTCGCGACGGGCTGGATGAGATCAGTCTTGCATCTGCAACGTATGTGGCTGAGCTAAAAAATGGCGAAGTGACTGAATGGGAAATTACCCCTGAATTGGTTAATATCGAATCTCAAACCTTGACTGGTTTAATTGTAGAAGATTCTGCACAGAGTCTGGCATTAATCAAGGATGCATTGGGCAAGAAAAAATCAGAGATCGGTGATAAAGCGGCCAATATGATTGCCCTGAATGCCGGTGCAGGTATTTATGTTTCCGGTTTGACCAGCAGCTATAAACATGGTGTTGCATTGGCACATGACATTATTTATGGCGGCCAGGCTCTGGAGAAAATGAGTGTGCTGTCTGAATTTACCAAAACCATTAAACAATACGAAGCTTAATTCGGTCAGGAATTTTGATCATGGTGGATATCGCAAATACAATTTTAGGCAAGATTGTTGACCGTAAAACGGAAGAATTTGCTCTACGTTTAAAGCAGAAAAGCTATAAAGATCTGGAAGAGCTGGCTCAAGTTGCATCAGCTGTGCGTGGTTTTGCCCAGTCTTTAATGTCAAAACGTCCGGGTGTAATTGCTGAAATCAAGAAAGCCTCACCATCTAAGGGGATTATTCGTGAGAATTTTAATCCTGCAGAAATTGCAGCACAGTATCAAGATGCGGGTGCCGCATGTTTATCTGTCCTGACCGATGTGGACTTTTTTCAGGGTGCAGATGAAAATATTCAGATTGCCCGTTCGCATTGTGACCTGCCGGCGCTGCGCAAAGATTTCCTGATCGATCCTTATGGAGTCATTGAAGCACGTGCCTTAGATGCAGATTGTATTTTACTGATTGTGGCATGTCTGTCAGATCAGCAACTGGAAGAAATGTCGAAGACTGCTTTTGAGCATAATTTAGATGTTTTAGTTGAAGTACATGATGAAGCTGAACTGGAACGTGCGCTGAAACTTTCAGATCGCTGCTTGCTGGGTGTGAATAACCGTAATTTAAAAACCTTCGATGTCGATTTAGATACCTCGATTCGTTTAAAGAACTTACTCGATCCCTCTCGCCTGTTAGTCACTGAAAGTGGTATTGCTACCCCTGCCGATGTGGCGATGATGCAACAGCATGATATTCATGCCTTTCTGGTCGGTGAAAGTTTTATGAAACAGCCTCGACCTGATCATGCATTCCGTAACCTGTTTGGTGAGCCTGAATCGGTTTAACTATTGACTAGTTTAATACTTAGACCAAGCCCAATCTCAGGATTGGGCTTTTTTATTTTCAGGATTGATAAGAAAAGAAATAGCATCATGTGAATTCATAAATACCGAGACATGCCATGCAAGCAATTCATTTCTCCTTTATCTATTTTCAGACTATAATTCTGTTAAATTCCGCATCTTCCTTGTTTTTACATTATGAGTAAACACGATTCTTCATTATCTAAAGATCAGTACAACCTGCTGAAATCTTTTAAGAAGCAAATTACACAGCCGCATAGCCCTGCGGTTGTTGCTGCACCCGTTGAAAAGACTGTCGAGCAAGAAGCTTTAGAAGAACTGGAATTATTCCGCAAACAAATGCAGGGCGTGCAAAAAATTGAATCGGGAAATACCGTTCAATTGGACAAACCGCGCAAGAAAAAACCGGATGCACAAGTCCTGGCAAAGCGTGCAGCGGCGACTGGCCCGATGGAAACAGATGCCATGGCATTATCGGACACGCAGGCCATGCTCAATCCTGTCGGGAGTCAGGCCAACTTGAGCTATCGCATTGCCACCTTGCAGCATAAAGTGTTTGAAGACTTAAAAGCCGGCAATTTACGCTGGTTTGAAGCTGTGGATCTGCATGGCTGTACCGTGGAAGAAGCGCGTCAGGCGGTGCTACAAATTATCCAGATCGCCAAAGATGAAAACCAGAACGTGATTAAGATCGTACACGGTAAAGGCCCGGAAGCGATTTTAAAAACCTATGTGAATGGTTGGCTGCGTCAGCATCGCGATGTTTTGGCCTTTGTCAGTGCCCCTGAAAAACAAGGCGGTACTGGTGCAGTTCTGGTTCTGCTAAAACGTGCAGAAAAGAATCCAAAGTTTAAACAGTAACCGGTTTTCGCCTCAAAACAAGGCATTGTAAAAGTTTTCTGCTACAATGCCGTCCTTGTTCATTCTCAGTTTAAGTGAATACGTCATATGACTATGCAGCAATCCTACGCAAACATTCTTACTGCCGTTGGCGAAGATCTCAATCGCCCTGGTCTCAAAGATACGCCTGTGCGTGCTGCCAAAGCATTTTCATATTTAACCTCGGGTTATAGTCAGACACTTGAAGAAGTCACCAACAAAGCGGTCTTTCCTTCCGACAACCGTGAAATGGTGCTGGTCAAAAACATCGAATTCTATTCCTTATGTGAACATCATTTATTACCATTTTATGGCCGTGTCCATATCGCCTATTTACCAGAAGGTCATGTCTTGGGCCTGTCCAAATTTGCCCGTATTACTGAAATGTTTGCGCGTCGTTTGCAAATCCAGGAAAACTTGACCCAGCAAATTGCAGAAGCAGTGGCGGAAATCACCAAAGCACGTGGTGTCGCCGTGATGATTGATTCTGCACATATGTGCATGATGATGCGTGGTGTGGGCAAACAGGAATCGACCACACGTACAGTCTCTTTTATTGGTGATTTTAAAACTGATAAAGAAACCCGCCGTGAGTTTTTAAGTGCAGTGCCAGAAAGCTACTAAGCCTTAAAAGCCAATTATTTAAAGCCTCGATCATTCGGGGTTTTTTTAATTTCTTATAAACTGCTCTGGTCAGAGAATATCGATATCACAGCTGCTGTTGACCAAATTTGCATTCGTTATACTTGCCGCTAAACAATTGCTGCTTATCTTTGCAACAAGCCTACATTTAGATACATGATAAAGTTTTAATCCAGTTAGTCCTCGCTTAAAGTAAATTGACGTTGATATACAGCAAATAGCTTTATATCTTTCTGCTTGATTTTTAATGACAAGGAAAATGACCATGGCGAATAGCAAAAACAATCAGGACAAAGACAGCAAGAAATCTGCAAAAACTGCTAAAAAGACGCAAGATGAAAAACTGAAGAAGTCGAACAAAAGCAGTGACAAGGACAGCGATCGCAAAGTCAGCAAAAAAGCTGAAAGTACTAAATCTAAAGCAGCATCTTCTAAAAAAGAGAATGCCAGTAAAGATGAAAAAGTAAAGGCGAAGAAAAGTGCGAGTTCTAAAGGCAGCGATAAAGCCAAAGACCTGAAAACATCTTCAGCGAAAAAACCGGCTAAAGCGAAAAGCAGCAATAAGAGCAAAGATGAAGACAGCAAGACGAAAAAATCTTCTTCAAAAAAATCAGCACCGGCCAAAAAGCAGTCAAGCACTTCGTCCAAGAGCAAGTCTGATAAAGCCAAAACCTCGAGGACCAGTTCGAAAAAGTCAAAGTAAAATCCAAGCCCCATGACTGGGGCTTTTCTTGATCCTGATCTCGGGTGAGTAGATCAGTAGAATTATTTTATATTTTTTAGTGTGTTCTTTATTGAGTGATACCGACCCTTCTAAATATAAGGCAAAGATATGAGTCCAGCAGCCAAAAATCCGCCGCCAAAACGTCAGTCACGGGTGGTGTCGAATAGTTTTGATTATTCTCTGGACTTCGAAAAGATTAATTTTCGCAAACGGCCCGAGTTGTACCGAATTGGCCGAGGAGAACAAGGCGTATTATTGGTGGAGCCTTATAAATCTGAAATTCTGCCGCACTGGCGCTTTGCGGATGAAGAAAAAGCCCAAGCCAGCAGTGACAAAATTTATCAGCTATTCCTAGCTTATTTAAAACAAGATGATTTTATCGGTGCGGACATGGCACGCAAGTTTTTACAGATGGGTTATACCCGTGCCCGCCGTTACGCCAACCATAAAGGTGGTAAAAAATATGATGGGCCAGTTCCGGAAGATAAGAAAGGCTTAAGCGGCGCACATGGCCGTTCAGAATTGCCACGCAGCCACGAAGATCCGGTCAAAGCAGCGGCCGCCAACATTTTTAAACAAAAATGGAATGATGCGAAAAACCATCCAGACTATATTCAGCAAAAGCGAAAATTTCAGGAATTTATCCAGCAACATACGGCAGAGGAATAAAACTTTTAAGCTAGCTGGATCATTGCTGCCCTACCGGATTTGAGGGCGACTGTGCCATATAGACCCGGTTACGACCGGTATTTTTCGCCATATACAGTGCGGCATCCGCAGCATCCAAAAATCGCTGATAATCCGGATGCCCGTCATAGAGCGTACATCCAATACTGATCGTGATTTTAAACTGTTGTCCTTGCGCGGTTTTAATCATGCCATTTTCAACATATTTACGAATACTTTCGGCAATACTTAAGGCACGTTGTTTATCTGTATCGACCAGCAACAATAAGAATTCTTCCCCACCGACCCGGAAGGCATAATCACTGCCCTGACTGTATTTTTGCAGCGCTTCGGCAATAAATTTAAGTGCCAGATCACCTGCGGCATGTCCAAATTTATCATTGATACTTTTAAAGAAATCGGCATCCATCGCAAGTAAAGACAAAGGTGTATGATTTTTACGGGAAAAAGTGATTTCACGGGAAATCACCGTATTTAAATAACGGCGATTTAACAACTGGGTCAATGAATCATTGCCTGATTCAATATATTCCGCAACCTGAAATAACTGATCGACCAGCAGTTGAATTTCACGGTTTAAGTCACGGATTTGTTGAATCAGTCCCAAGACATTATTTTTATCCGTACAATCCATGATGGTCTGATTAATTGCATCAATCTGATAAATCCGCTCAATGATTAAATCGACCTGGTCCGAACCGGTAAAAGCATAAGAGGCTTTATGGATAAACCATAAACCGAACTCGGATTTGGACAACATCGGATGCTTTAAATTGTCAGGGCTCGAAAAGACCTTAAACATCAGTTCATTTTCCCAGTCCAGCAATGAGCTGCGCTGTTTGTCTTTTTGTACCGCTACATCCTGCATGGCTGAAAAAACACGGTAACTGTGTTTGATTTCCTGATTCATGGCTGTTTTGGCTTCATAAGAACGGCACATGATTTCTGTGGCAAAGCCCATGATTTGCACAATATAACTGCAGGCGGTCAACATGCTGTTTTGAGAAGATGCTTGCAACAGTTCAAAAACCTTGCGTTCAATTTCGCGAACACCACGCATGATTAACCAGGAAGGTATACCGACCCGGGCATGTACATGTCCAACCATCGCCTGCTTTTGTACGGCTTGCACATAACTCTTGTTGATCGGTACGCTAAAACTTTCTGACAGCCATTGAATCAGGGTATTACGCAAACGCTGCTGAACCATCTGGTCGGTCAGGAACTGGGCCGATTCTTTTTCTAAGAGCATATTCTTATAGAATTCTTCGACCAGAATAACCGAATGTTCCTGAACAAAATGAAATGCATGCAATAGATCATCTGCTGAATAATTCTGACAGATCTGCTTCCATTGTTCGGCCAGCATTGCCATGCATTCATTATTCATACGACCCATTCCCCAAAACACTGCAATTTGCACTAACATTATGTGACAAATATAACAAAATTCGGGTACATTAACTAAAATATCGACAAGATTATTCCAATTATACTGATCGATGATTCACAGGAAAAGTTTCGTAAACTAGCCCTTAAAATATGTAAGCCGTTTAAAAATAACGGATCAGGCCCAAACTCCATTGATCCCAGTCTTTCGCCTGTTGTTGCTGATATTCCCAAGACAATCGAACTGCATTCTGTGCAGTAAAGGCATATTGCAATTGGGTATTTAGCTTCAGATGCCAGTGATGCGAATCTTCCCAATAAGGCAGTTCCACTTGCACCAGACTGTTGATCTGATCAGTCCAGATATTTTGACAGCCCAAAGTTGGCCCTGCTCCTACGCGCCAGCCCTGATCGAGTGCCTTTCCCGCCTGAAGGTGAGTTTGCATTTGTGCATAGCACAAATGTTCGCGGCTCGCATTTGCCCAACTATAGCCCGCTTGGGTCTTAAAACCGGCGATGCCATGCTGTTGCTCTTCGCTAAACTGGCCATGACGGTCTAAGGCTTCCTGTGTCCAGCCCAGATTAAAACCCCAAGATAAGGGCGTATTAAATGGATTAATCGGGTTATAGGAATTGACGGCCAGTAAATCCAGATGTTCCAGTTTGAGTTCACTATTACGATATTGTAATGCCCCATCCAGAAACAGCAGTTGTGTGCCGGTACGCAAACCACCCTGTGGATCGATTAAATCATGATAGGCCTGACGATGCCCAAGCTGAACAAAGGATTCGCCCTGAACCTGTCCGGCCTCAAAACTGATATTTCGTGCATGATGACTTTGTACTGGATCTGTTTTCGGACGCTCAGGTGCTTGACGCTGTTTCTCGATAGCCAGCTGACTTCTTAAGCCCAATAACTTGCGAAAACGTGGCTGGGCAAAGGACTCATCTACTTTCTGTCTGAGAAAATCCAGATATAGATGATCATAGGCCATTTCCAGCACTTTGGCCTGATTCTCTGCCGGATAAGTTTGCAACATTGAAGGCATGGTATCTGTTTCTGCATAAGCCAGCTGATGAGCCTTTTTTGCCAAAGCTTTGCCATGCTGTCTGGATTGAGCCAGCAACTGTGTTTCCAGGGCAGGACGATAAACTTTCTGTTTGATCAAGCCCTGCTGTTCTACCACTTTCAAGGTTTCGATCGGAATGGCAGTCGAATTAAACTGTTTTTGTAAATTTAACTCAGGACGCACCAGATCAAATAGCCCCAGCAGGCGATAAGCACAATTATCATTGATAAAATAATAAGGGAAACTCACCTTTTGCATTTCCCAAAGATGCTGCACCAGAAACCGGGTCTCTTGCGGCGTTAAATTTAATTCATATTCCCATAAATCCCGGCTTTCAAAGTCGCCATATTCTTTGACCTTGCGATAATATGGCATCAGGGAATATTCACCCGGATATTGTCCGGTCAGCCCTTTCCAGGCAAATGACCAATTGTCATTGCTATCGACGGTTGCGGCATAGTTGACGGCATAGGAAATCAGGTTGAGCTGCTGTTGATCTTTGGGATCTAGACGCAACAAGGTATGCCCGAACATCGAACTGGGATTACCCATAAAATCTGTGGCATAAATCAGCGTGGCCTGATAGGGCTTGACCTCAGCAATCCATTGATCAAAATCCGGACAACTCACTTCAGGCAATTGCTGTTCGGAAATATCCAGCTGCTGCATTAACCAGCTGCTTCGGGCCGGAAACTTACAACGGATGGACTGATTCGGTTCTGCACTGCCAAATAAGGCCTGAATATTATGCTGTATTTCTTTTTTGAGATCAGTCTTTCCCTGCTCTGCCAGAAAATAGCCTGAATAATCGACCTCGCTGTGGCCTTTAGAATTGGCATACATCAGACGCTGCCAGGTGGTGCTCTGATCCAGACGTTTGCTTTTGGCCTGATCGAGATAATGCTGGATATCTGGATTAATTTCGTTTGCAAAACTTAAGGGACTGAAGGCCAGACCCAACATGAAGAACGCATATTTCATTCAGTTAACTTATTCTCGTCAATTTCTTTGAGTCATAAGAAAAACCCTGCCAGAGCAGCAGGGTTTTCAAAGTGCGGATCAGATATAAGATTTCAATACTTCATCTTTGGCCATCACTGTTTGTAATGAGCTTAGAACTTGAAGTGTATTCTGGTTTTGCTCAGAATAAATTTCAGCAAAATTCTGTTTGGAAACACTAAAGAAACGGCCTTTGTCTTCAGATTTAATATTCAGCAGTTCAGCCAGTACATTCAGGCTTTCACCTTCGCCAACTGCCATGTCACGTGCCAATGCTTCAGCATTTTCATTGGTAAAGGTCACCACTTGAGCAGTCACTGTCCCGCCCTGGCTACAGCCTAAAGTACCAAATGTAATCCCGAGCCATTGATTCGTGAAAAGAACGTTGGTGGTACCTGCTAAAAGTTTAGGAATAATACCAGTCTGACCGGCCCACACCTGACTTCCGATACCACAGCCGACATCTCGGTCAGCCATCGCCATACTTGAACCAGTCGCTAATACTGCCGCCAGCATAATTTTTTTCAACATACTTATTCTCCAGTTATTCTCATGCAATCTTTGTTATTACTCTCATTATGTAATTTGACTTACACACTCAGCAGAGTAGCGATAAGTCAGGTTTGGCGCAATCGAAAAAATGCATGCTTTACATAAACATAACCTGAATAATTCCATTACTCTTTCAGCGTCCAGTCGCCATGTAAATTGCGCTGCCCTAAAATCTTCAGTACCAAGACCAGACTCAGCAATAACAACAAATACCAGGACCCGAGTTTGCCCCAGCCCACCATATGCCATTGTTCAATCTGACTTGGATAGAGCCAGATCTGATAAAAGGTACTGATGTTCTCGGCAATCCAGATGATAAAGGCCAGCAGCAGCAAGATCGGTAACATTGGCAACTGAAAAGCGTGCTGATTCAACTGAAAACGAATTTTAGTTTTCCAGAACATCAGCACGCTCCAGACAAATAAAAGCATGCGATAGTCAGGAATAAAAAACTTGCTCATAAAGTTGATATAAGACAACACCGCCAGCAGCAACATATGGCGAAAGCCTGGCAACTTTTCAAATGAGACCTGATATAAACGCAAGGAACGCGCAAAAAAACTGCCGACCGCAGAATACATAAAACCGGCAAATAAAGGCACGGTCATAATTTTAAAGATTGCCGGTTGTGGATAATGCCAGGAGGCAATCGCAGGATGGGTCAGAAAGATTTCCATCACCATGGCCATGAGATGAAACAGCGCAATCACTTTGGCTTCGGCCCAGGATTCCAGTTTGGTATAAAGCAGCAGCACCTGAATGAGCAAGGCAAAAAATAACAGATAGTCATAACGGTAAAAACCGTAAAACAGATCACTGCCCATGGCAGCAGTGAGTGCAAACGCCAGCAGGAGTAGAATCCCAAATAAGGCAGCCGAAGCTGCCTTATAGGTAAATTCAAACCCTGATTTGAATAGATCGATCAAGGTTTAAATCCTAAAGATATTTAGCACTATACTCATGTACGGTATCAATAAAGGCTTTTGGATTGGCTGGATCGACCCACTGGGTAATGCCGTGGCCGAGGTTTGCTACATAACCGGTTTTTTCACCATTGGCATAAGCATCATCCAGCATGGCTTTGGTCGCCTTAATAATAGTTTCCGATGAACCATATAAAGTCGCAGGATCCAGGTTACCCTGAAGCGCAGCACGACCCGCAACGGTTTGACGTGCTACATCCAGTGGTGTGGTCCAGTCCAGACCAAAGGCATCTGCGCCTGTAGCGATCATCGGTTCTAACCACTGACCGCCACCTTTGGTAAACAGAATTACTGGAATCTTGCGGCCATCTTTTTCACGGTGCAAGCCAGCAACAATCTTCTTCATATAGTTGAGCGAGAATTCGATATATTCACGATGCGCCAGTGCGCCGCCCCAACTATCAAAAATCTGTACCGCTTGTGCACCTGCATCAATCTGCGCATTCAAATAATCAATCACGGCATCGGCTAGACGCTCCAGCAAAGCATGCAGCACTTCAGGCTGTGCATACATCATATTTTTGGTGAAGCGGAAATCCTTGCTTGAACCGCCTTCTACCATATAAGTCGCCAAGGTCCACGGACTGCCAGAGAAACCGATCAGAGGAACCTGGCCACCCAAGGCCGAACGAATGGTCGACACTGCATTCATCACATAATCCAGATCCGATTTTGCATTAAAGGCCGGCAGATTTG
Organism: Acinetobacter sp. YH12102; assembly: GCF_013419125.1. Taxonomy (NCBI): domain Bacteria; kingdom Pseudomonadati; phylum Pseudomonadota; class Gammaproteobacteria; order Moraxellales; family Moraxellaceae; genus Acinetobacter; species Acinetobacter sp. YH12102. The sequence continues at coordinate 31,991 of NZ_VPAS01000006.1, forward strand.
CGACATCCTGCTCGGTACGGACAGTTTTATGAAATTTAGGCCCTTCACCCACTTCAAAATACAATCCTAAACCTAAAGCATCAGGCACTGTCAAAATGTCAGAGAACAAAATCGCGGCGTCCAGATCATAACGGCGTAAAGGCTGTAAGGTCACTTCACAGGCCAGTTCAGTATTTTTGCAAAGAGAAAGGAAATCTCCTGCCTGAGCACGCGTTGCGCGATATTCTGGTAAATAACGGCCCGCCTGACGCATCATCCATACCGGAGTGGCATCTACAGGTTCACGCAACAAGGCGCGCAGAAAACGATCATTTTTTAAGGTCGTCATTTACTTTCCTATCTATCTTTGATATTCGCCATATCATAACAAAAAGGTTGTATTTTTAATAACTTCTGCTGACTTTAAAAACCGATCAGCTTAAGCGACCAAATGTGATGTTTTACACAAAACAACTACTGCATCTCCACATTTTTTCTGTAATACTTATAGTGTTTTTTCACATTTTTAAAGAAATAATTTTAAGGTTGATTTACATGTTCGTTCGCACAATGCTCGCTGTGAGTTTAGGTTGCATTTTCGCAGGTACTGTTTTTGCTGCGTCTACTGCTGAACAACCATTGAACCCGCAAGTTGTTACCGATGTTTCAGTCCAGGATCCAATTGATCCACTCGCGACTGAAGCTTCAGCCGCCCAAGCACCGGCTGAAGCCAAAATTACGGCGCAAGAACAACAAGACTTAAATCAGGCCTCTGAAGCACTGAATGAGCTACAAGATACCGAAGACCAATCTGCTGATATTGGTGCAGCGCCAAATACCAAGGCCCCGACGAACTCTGCTGCGACCAAAGCTTCGTGGACTTTAGACGGCTTAAACAATGCCCAGTGGTATGAAAACATTGGTGCAGGTCAATTTCCGGTCTACGCACGTGCACATGTCATGCTCAACAATGCCCACGCTTCACCGGGTGCGATTGATGGTACCAGCGGCAAGAACACACTGAAAGCAATTGCCTCTTTCCAGCAAATGAATGGCATCAAGCCAAATGGCGTACTGACGCAGGAAACCTGGGACAAACTGGTGGCACGTCAGGGTTCCAAGCCGACCTTTGTAGAGTACACCATTACTGAAAAAGATCTGGCAGGACCATTTGCCAAATCGATTCCTTCAGATTATGCGCTACAGGCGAAAATGAAAGGTTTGTACTACACCAGCGCATCTGAAATGCTCAGTGAAAAGTTCCATATGGATGAAAACTTCCTGAAGAAGTTGAATCCAGGTGCTAATTTTAACAAAGTCGGCCAAAAGATTCTGGTGACCAATGTTCGTAATGAGCTACCAGAAGGTATTCACTTGATTGTTGCACATAAAGGTGCCAAACAACTGTACTTATTTAACAGTAAAAATCAAATGATCGGCTCATTCCCTGCCAGTATCGGCAATACCAGTACGCCTTCACCAACGGGTACTTATAAAATCACCGGCGTTGCACCAAATCCTTGGTATAGCTACTCGCCAAGTAACTTTGTTCAAGGTAAAAACACCAAACCACTGTCTCTACCACCAGGTCCAAACGGCCCGGTCGGTAATGTCTGGATTGGTCTCAACAAAAAATCATTTGGTATTCACGGCACACCGAATCCGTCCATGATTTCTAAATCCTATTCACATGGTTGTATCCGTCTGACCAACTGGGATGCCAATGATCTTGGCCGTAAAGTCAAATCTGGCGTAACTGTTCGTTTCTTAGAATAATGATCCGTAAAATGCTTTGAATAAAATGGCCCGCTTTTCAGTGGGCTTTTTTATGACTTGATTTTAAGCTGATATATCGTTGCAAAAATGCAATGATATGTCGCCTATTTGAGATTTTTTTGAGCTTAAAACAACAGTATGATGATCTCAAGTTGAAAATAAGATCGAGATGAAATCATGAAGGCTTTTCTACATCCTAGCGAAAATCGTGGTCATGTAAAAATGGGCTGGCTGGAGTCTAAGCACAGCTTCTCATTTGGTAACTGGTATGATCCCAAGTATATGGGGATCAGTGCCTTACGTGTTATTAATGATGATTTAATCGATGGGCATCAGGGTTTTGGAACCCATCCCCATGACAATATGGAAATCCTGACCTGCGTACTGAAAGGCACCATTACTCATCAGGACAGCATGGGCAATCATGGCGGTATTGCTGCCGGTGAATGGCAGCTCATGAGTGCCGGAACAGGTATTCGCCATAGTGAAATGAATCAGGGTGATGAACAGGTACATTTACTGCAAATCTGGATTATTCCCAATGAACAGGATGCCAAACCGAATTATCAGCAAATTCGCCTGGATCCGCATGAGCAGCCCAACCAGTGGCATTTGATTTGTGGACCGAATGGCAATGCGCCGATGCATATTCGTCAGAATGCTGAAGTCAAAACTGCGGTAATTCAGCAAGGTCAAAGTTTGCAAGTGCAGGCCACCCAGCAGATCAATTATATTCATGTAGTTTCTGGCACTGTGCAGATTGCAGAACATAGAGTTGAGGCGGGTGGTGCAATTGCTTTTCTGGATGACTCAGCGATTCAAGCCATCGATGATGCGCAAGTGATCTGGTTTGATTTACCAGAAGTGCCTCACTAAGTTTTAAGGCTCTCACCCATCATGGCTATTAATCACTTTGATGAATAGCCATTTTTTATGAATCGAGAATAAAAGCAGACAGAAGCTTTATCAGAAGATAATTTTTTAAAAACAGCTATAAAAATCACACCAATTCACATCAGTTTTTTACTTAAAATTCTGGCATTTCAGGCGAAGATGAAGCTGATTCATTTCTATTGAATGAACGCATCGCGAATGGCTGATCTGGTCATGGTCTTATATGGGATTCAACGTCAATCCAGCTTTGTATTGATTTTAAATAAACCAAAGAGCAACGCTTATGAACCAGATTTTAGAAATTCAGAATCACCAGCAACATGCTCTGCATTTTTTACTAGCGTTTTTAAAACAACAAAACTATCAGTTCACAGCCATTACCCCGTTGTCGCATCAACGGATTTTAGATCGTAAAAGAAACGAGAAAAATCAGGAAATAACCCTGCAGGATATATTTGGCTGGAATCTGGAATTTAGCAAAACCGATCTTGATCCGGTTCTTTTTTCCTTGCTGGCAAAACAGCAACTTCTACAGGTTCAGGATGAGCAATACACCAGTCTGGTCAGAGTCGCTTCACTGGAAGGTGAACTCTTTATTCACTCTTCCTTTCCGACCACACAACAGGATGCTGTTTTTTTTGGCCCCGATACTTATCGCTTTGTCTATCATCTCAAGCAATATCTAGCCACCGAACCTCGCCCTTTCAAACGGGCTGCTGAAATATGCTGTGGCACCTCTGCTGCTGCCATCAGTATCGCCAAATACTTTCCGGATCATGAGGAAATCTTTGTAGCAGATCTAAACCCCAAAGCCTTGCTCTATAGTCAGCTCAACATTGATTTTTCGGGTTTTGCTTCAATCTCTCCAGTGCAAAGCAATTTATTTTCCAATCTTGAAGGTCAGTTTGACCTAATTTTTGCCAATCCACCTTATTTAATTGATCCTGAGCAACGGCAATATCGACACGGAGGTAATGAGCTCGATGGCAATGAATTATCTTTTAAAATTATAAAACAAGGCCTGCAAAGGCTAAATTCAGGCGGCCGTTTATTTTTATATACCGGCGCTACCATCACACGAAATGGCAATCGATTTTTACAGTATCTGCAAGACCTGATGCAGCAGCATCAAAATATTCACTGGTCTTATGAGGAAATTGATCCGGATATTTTTGGTGAAGAATTAGAGCAACCTGCTTATCAGCATGTGGAAAGAATTGCTCTGGCTCTGATTAAGATTGAAGTATGCGATTGAAGAATATCTGTTTATAAATTATCGACTTTTTAAATATCGAACCTCTTTAAGATCCGTTTATTTTAAATCATTCTGTAAAATTCATCAGCAATAAAAAAACCCCAATCTTTCGATTGGGGTTTTTAAAATTTGGCGGAAGCGGTGAGATTCGAACTCACGGAGGACTCACACCCTCGTCGGTTTTCAAGACCGGTGCATTAAACCGCTCTGCCACGCTTCCATGGGCGCAATAATACGGCGCTTTTATGTAACTGACAAGTGAAAGTTACAGTGAATCTGATTAACTGCATATAGTTTCATCAAATCCCTACAATTTGGCGGCCAATTCGGCTCCTTCACGAATGGCACGCTTGGCATCCAGCTCGGCAGCCAGTTTAGCCCCACCAATAATATGATATTGTGCCAAGGTATTTTCCCCGGCAAGTGGTATCAAATCTTTTACCGACTCCTGTCCTGCACACACCACAATACTATCCACACGCAATAATTGAGCGTGGCCATCCACCTCAATCCATAAGCCTTCATCGGTAACAGATTTATATTGCACACCACGCAACATGCGCACCGCATGTTTTTTTAATTGGGCACGATGTACCCAGCCTGAAGTCTTGCCTAGGCCTGCGCCAAGCGGTGTCTTTTTACGTTGTAATAAATAAATTTCACGAATAGGTGCTTCAATTTCTGCACCTTGCATGCCGCCTTCACTGACATAATTTGGATTCGGGTCTACACCCCATTCACGTTTCCATTCATTCACAGGTTGCGGCTGTACCTGATGCGGCGGCTTTAACAAAAACTCGGACACATCAAAACCAATACCGCCTGCACCAATGACCGCAACACGATCTCCGACTGGCGCACCGCGTAGTACTTCTGCATAAGACAAGACTTGCGGTGCCTGACTGCCTTCGATCTTAAGCGCTCGCGGCACGACACCAGTCGCGACAATGACTTCATCAAAACCTTCACGTTCCAGCTGTTCACGGTTCACTTGGGTATTTAATCGCACATCAACGCCGGTTTTTTCCAATTGGACTTTAAAATAACGAATCGTTTCGTGAAACTCTTCTTTCCCCGGAATGACTTTAGCCAGATTAAACTGTCCACCCACTTCATGACTGGCCTCAAACAGCGTCACATCATGCCCGCGACTGGCTGCGACTGTGGCAGCAGACAGCCCTGCAACGCCACCACCGACCACTGCAATACTTTTGGCTTTTTTGGTTTTGACATAGACCAGTTCGGTTTCATAGCCGGCACGTGGATTGACCAGACAGGTTGCGCGCTGGTTTTTAAAGGTATGATCCAGACAGGCCTGATTACAGGCAATACAGGTATTGATTTCATCAACACGATTGGTCGCGGTTTTATTGACCCAGAAGGCATCTGCCAAGAATGGACGTGCCATCTGCACCATGTCTGCCTGGCCGGAAGCCAGAATTTCTTCAGCAGTATCTGGCATATTGATCCGGTTCGATGCAATGACCGGCACCGCCACGTGCTTTTTCACTTCAGCGGTATAATCGACAAAAGCTGCACGCGGTACAGAAGTCACAATGGTGGGAATACGTGCTTCATGCCAGCCAATACCGGTATTGAGTAAAGTAATCCCCGCCTTTTCCAAAGCTTTAGCCACGGTAATCACATCTTGCATGGTATTGCCATCATGTACCAGATCCAGAAGCGACAAGCGGAAACAGATAATAAATTTTTCGCCAATTTCCTCACGAATCGCTTTGACAATTTCTACGGCAAAACGCATCCGGTTTTCGATCGGGCCACCCCAACGGTCAGCACGCTGATTGACATGCCGGCTTAAAAACTGATTCAGCAAATAGCCTTCAGAACCCATGATTTCTACGCCATCATAGCCGGCTTTTTTGGCAATACTGGCCGTTTTCACATAATCCTGAATGGTATTCAGAATCTGTTTATCTGACATTTCACGTGGTTTAAAGGGAGAAATCGGCGACTTGATCGGGCTGGCCGAGACCACAAAAGGCTGATAGCCATAACGTCCGGCATGCAGAATCTGCAACAGAATTTTGGCACCATGCTTATGCACTGCATGCGTCACCAAACGATGCGGCGCAATGTCCCCCAAAGTATTCATGGTACCGCCCGCCGGTAACAACCAGCCTTGACGGTTGGGCGATATTCCACCCGTAATCAGCAGACCTACGCCACCCTTTGCACGCTCACCAAAATACGCAGCCAGTTTGGGATAATTATAAAAACGATCTTCTAGGCCAGTATGCATCGACCCCATCACCACCCGGTTCTTAATGGTGGTAAAACCCAAATGCAGTGGCTTTAAAATGTTGGCATAGCGCGTCGTAGTCATAACAAATCCCTGATTATATTTGGCTGAGCAAGTCATTCCCTTACTTTAACTGATTTTCAGTGGCTTTTTATGACCCGGAGTTCAGCATTTTCAGGCACAAATATCAATCTTTAGAAGAGGATCACTTTCTATTTGGCGGATTAATCCTGCCATTGTCGCGCGCTAGATTTCCATAATGCAATCACGCCCAATACTGTACCAATCGGAAAACTCAGGAGCATCAGGATGGCCATAATTCTGGATAAAGTCCGTCCTGAACCATTGCCCTGTTTGACCTTGATACTGGCCTGTATATTAAAAAATACCAGGCCGCCTAAAAGCAGCAGCACCATACCTAAACTCAGCGTAGAAATACTGGCTTGCTGATATTCCAGATATAAAAATACCAGTGTACTAAAACCAATCAGACCGGCATAAATCCCATGCAACAGTGCCAGCGTTTCATTCTTGGTTTTAGGATTTAAATTAGGTAAGGGTGGGATATGAGTCGCCATGCATTTATTCCTGTTTTATCTGAGTTTTTAACTTTATTCGGCTGAATATAGCGAATTTTTACTTTTTTAGCAGGATTCTGCTCAAAATCGTGCAATTTATGATTATTTAAGCCTATTGAATATAGATTTTAAAACGAGTTTTTCTTTTCTAAAGCAAACCTAAATAAATTAATGATACAATTGAGACAATATGTATTTTTTCAGGCCACCAATTCTGGCGTGCCTATTTCATATCATTAGGATGAACAATGTCTGATAATGCAACTATCTTGCAGAATGTCCCAGTAGGTAAAAAAGTTGGTATTGCCTTCTCTGGTGGTCTAGATACTTCTGCTGCTCTTTTGTGGATGAAACAAAAAGGCGCTGAACCTTATGCTTACACAGCGAACTTGGGTCAACCAGACGAAGACGATTACGATGCGATTCCAAAAAAAGCTGAAGCTTATGGCGCAGTAAAAGCACGCTTAATCGACTGCCGTTTACAGCTTGCATTAGAAGGCATTGCTGCAATTCAATGTGGCGCGTTCCACATTTCAACTGGCGGTGTTCCTTACTTTAATACGACTCCTCTTGGTCGTGCTGTTACAGGTACCATGCTTGTCACTGCCATGAAAGAAGATGACGTCAATATTTGGGGTGACGGTTCTACTTACAAAGGTAACGACATTGAACGTTTTTACCGTTATGGTTTGTTGACCAACCCTGCGCTTAAAATTTACAAGCCTTGGCTAGACCAAACCTTTATCGATGAGCTTGGCGGCCGTGCAGAAATGTCGCAGTTCCTGATCGACAACGGTTTTGACTATAAAATGTCAAAAGAAAAAGCCTACTCAACAGATTCAAACATGTTGGGTGCGACCCATGAAGCCAAAGATCTTGAATACCTGAATGCGGGCATCAAAATCGTGGATCCAATCATGGGCGTTGCCTTCTGGAAAGATGACGTAGAAGTTAAAGCTGAAGAAGTATCGATTACTTTTGAAGAAGGTTTCCCTGTTGCGATCAACGGTCAACGTATCGAAGATCCAGTTGAATTCATTCTTGAAGCAAACCGTATCGGTGGCCGTCATGGTCTAGGTATGTCGGATCAAATCGAAAACCGTATTATCGAAGCAAAATCTCGCGGTATTTATGAAGCTCCGGGTATGGCGCTGCTTCATATTGCTTACGAGCGTCTTGTGACCGGTATTCATAACGAAGATACCATCGAACAATACCGCATCAACGGTTTACGTTTAGGCCGTTTGTTGTACCAAGGCCGCTGGTTCGATTCTCAAGCGCTGATGTTGCGTGAAACTTCACAGCGTTGGGTGGCTAAAGCCGTGACCGGTACTGTGACTTTAGAACTGCGTCGTGGTAATGATTACACCATCATGAACACTGAATCTCCTAATCTCACTTATGAAGCTGAGCGCTTGACCATGGAGAAAGGTGATTCTATGTTCTCTCCAATGGATCGTATTGGTCAGTTGACCATGCGTAATCTGGACATTACCGATACCCGCGCAAAACTTGGCATCTATACAGAAACTGGTTTGCTTGCAGTGGGTACAGCATCTGCAGTGCCACAACTGAAAGACAAAAACTAAGTTTTGTTTTTGTTAAAAAACCGCTCTTGATGAGCGGTTTTTTTATGGATAGTTGTTCTTGATGTTTAAAGCATCGAGCCATTGGCGGTATCTGAGTTGACGGAACGAAGTGATTGATAATAAATCTGATTGCGCCCAAGCTGCTTGGCACGATACAACGCCTGATCTGCAATTCCCAATAATATATCTTTATCAGTATATGTTTCACCACGATAGACGGTAATGCCTAAACTGATGGTAATATGTTTCGCAACCAAAGATTTTTCATGGGGAATTTCCAGACGGTCAATCGCCTTGAAAATATTTGAAGCTACGGCATAAGCACCATGTGCATCTGTTTCTGGCAATAACACAACAAACTCTTCCCCGCCATAACGCGCCACAAAGTCCATATGACGGATCGCATTCTTGATGGTTCTGGCAATGGTTGAAATAACATCATCGCCTTTCTGATGCCCATAAAAATCATTATAGTTTTTAAAAAAGTCCACATCGATAAACAGAATCGCCAAGGCAGTGTCTTCACGACGGGCCCGTTCAAAATACACTTCAAGCGTTTCATCGAAGGTTCTCCGATTGGAAATCTTGGTCAGTTCATCATACTGGCTTAAATGTAATAATTCAGTGGTATGAATACGCTGGATCTGCTCACTGATTCTGGCCCGGATACTATATAAAAAAATCACACGCTCACGCGCGAAAATCATATGACTAATTACATAACCCAGTAAGCAACTCCCAATCAGAATTCGCCCAAAAACCAGCGGATTAAAGTCTATAGCCATGATTGATAATACAATAATGGTCGTTGCTGCAGCGACCAGTCCGGTGACCAGCATCTGTACAGGCTTAATACCGGTCAGGATATAACCCAGAATATAAATAATGGTGACGATTGCCATCGACTGGTGTTGTAACGCTGGGGTTTTAACCAACATCGTGATACAGGAAATCGACACCAGCATCCAGAATACCAGCAGCATTGAAGCTTGCGGAAAAAAGCGCTTGATCTTGGGTAAACAGGAAAACATATAAAAGAGAATTAATGACATACCGCCATTCAGTAGCCCGAACATAGACAGCACAAAATCATGCACGAAATATTCTTTACTGATAATCCAGTAATCTGTGGGGATCATCACCACCAGAAAAATAAAATAAGCCAATACCCCACCCCAAACATATTTTTCGACATGTTTGCGGGCACGTTCCAGATTTTTTGTCCAGAATTCCTGTTCCAGATGTTGAGGGAAGACCGGGCCTACACGCTGACTTTGGCGTGTAATTAATTCTTCTATGTTTTCCTTGTCATCTTGTAATTTCGCTAAACTGTACTTGTATTCCATTGCAAGTATTTATGTAATTTTTTTAGTAATTTTAAAATAACATACTTTTTCAAATTAATTTATAGATATCCCTTATTTTGTAGCGCTTTCTCGTTACCATTTTTGCTATAGATGGATTATCATTTGTTTTATTTGTTCGACTGAATTTGCCTTGAATACGATTACGATTCTCCAGCCAGATGATTGGCACGTTCACCTGCGTGATGGTTTAGCACTTCAACGTACTGTTCCCGATTTAGCCAGACAGTTTTCTCGCGCAATCTGTATGCCGAATCTGGTACCACCCGTTAAAACCGTTGAAGAGGCCAATGCCTATCGTGAACGCATCATGGCGCACGTACCTGAAGGGATAAATTTCGACCCGCGTATGGTGCTGTATTTCACAGACAACACCCCGGCAAGTGAAGTTAAAAAGATCAAAGAATCTGCGCATGTCAATGCCATCAAGCTCTATCCTGCGGGTGCAACCACCAATTCTGATAGTGGTGTCAGCGACATGAGCAAAGTGTATGGCGTAATTGAGCAGCTTGAAGAGCATCAGGTGCCTTTATTGCTGCACGGTGAAGTGACACATAATCATGTCGATATTTTTGACCGTGAAAAGCGCTTCCTGGACGAAGTCCTCGCACCCTTGCTCAGACAATTTCCCAAGCTGAAACTGGTGTTAGAACACATTACTACCAGCGAAGCAGCAAACTTTGTGCTTGAGCAAGACCGTAATGTCGCTGCAACCATTACGCCGCAACATTTATTGTTCAACCGCAATGACATGCTGGTGGGTGGCATCAAGCCGCATTTCTACTGCTTGCCAATATTAAAACGTCAAACCCATCAGCAAACCTTGCTGGAAGTGGCGACTAGTGGCAATCCTAAATTTTTCCTAGGCACCGACAGCGCACCACATTCAAAAAATGCAAAAGAAAATGCGTGTGGCTGTGCAGGATGTTATAGTGCGCCGACTGCCATTGAGCTGTATGCTCAGGCATTTGATCAGGTGGGTAAAATTGAACGTCTGGAAGGTTTTGCCAGCCACTTTGGTGCAGACTTCTATGGCCTGCCACGTAATACCAGCACCATTACACTGGTTAAAGAAGATCAAGTAATCCCTGAAAGTTTAGACTATTTGGATGGTGAACAGATTATTCCGCTCTATGCGGGTAAAACCATTCAATGGAGAAAAGTGTGACAAATGAAACCCTCCCAATCATTGGTCAACGTTTTCGTGGATTCTTACCTGTAGTTGTCGATGTCGAGACGGCAGGTTTTAATGCACAGACTGATGCATTGCTGGAAATTGCGGCCATTCCGATTGTTTATAATGAGGATGGCCAGTTTGTGCCGGGTCAAGCTTACCATGCACATATCAATCCTTTTGAAGGGGCCAACCTCGATCGCAGGTCACTGGAATTCATCGGCATTGATCCGTCAAATCCGATGCGAATTGCCATGGCTGAAGATGAAAAAACCGCATTAAAGCGTATTTTCAAATCGGTCAATGACGTGCGCCGTCAGCAAAACTGTACCCATGCGGTTTTGGTGGGTCACAATGCACATTTCGATTTAGGTTTTGTTCAGGCAGCAATTGCCCGTACCGGCACCAAAAACCAGAACCCGTTCCATAGTTTTTCTGTGTTTGACACGGTGACCTTGAGTGCGGTGATGTTTGGTCAGACCGTACTGGCGAAATCCTGTATTCAGGCCGGGATCGATTTTGATGGCAAAGAAGCTCACTCTGCGTTATATGACACACAGAAGACGGCTGAACTGTTTTGCTATATTTTAAACAAACTCGCGCCTCACCTGCTTGACACTCTGGTGGCGGATCAATAAGATACCGCCATCTTCTAAACGTCCCTATCGTCTAGAGGCCTAGGACATCGCCCTTTCACGGCGGTAACCGGGGTTCGAATCCCCGTAGGGACGCCATATATTTTCCTCCCTTTTCATATTTTTATTTTTCAGCGACTTAAGCTGCTTAAATCTTACACATTTAAAGCCCAATTAATGCAAATAATTCTCATTACTATTGATTATAGCAATCAAGTTAATGATAATCGCTTTCATTATCTTTCAAAGATTTAACCTTCTCATGCGTTTTGCCTACTCTTCACTTTCACTCGCTATATTGGCAGCTTTATCAACCTCTAGTTTTGCAGAAGAATCAAATTATCAAGAATCCATCCCTAATGAAGCTACGGTTAAGTTCAACACGATTATTATTGAAGCTCAGCAAGGAAATGAAGTTGGGAAAACGATTTATAGCAAAGAAGACTTAGAAAAGACGCCGAATAGCTCAAAGAATATAACTGATTTTTTAAAGGTGAATCCGAATGTGCAGTTTAGCCAATCACAGTTAGCAGCAGGCTCACAAGGTGAACTTAAACCCTCTGAAATTTCTATCAATGGTGCTCAAACCTTCCAAAATAATTTTATTGTGAATGGCGTATCCAATAACCTATTAATTAACCCTGCTGATGGTCCAAGTAACTACAATACATTTAGCACTGGCTCTCAAGCGATGGCTGTCAATACAGACTTACTGTGTGATTTGGAAGTACTCGACAGCAATGTTTCTGCTGAATATGGTCAGTTTACCGGTGGCGTGGTCAATGCAAAGACCTGTGCACCACAAACTGAAATTAGAAAAATTCATGGTACTGTCACATATGATTACACAGAAAGTGACTGGGCTCGCTTTAATGCTGTTAGCCCATTAGAAGAAGAGCTCTTTGAAGAGCCGACTGAAGCCTATCAAAAGGAATATACCAAACAAGGTTTAAGTGCCAATATTTATGGCAAGCTTTCAGAGCAATGGGGGTTTAATAGTTATGCATCAAAACGTAAATCTATTATTCCTGTAATGAGTGGTTTTGATGACCCGAAAAAAATCGATCAAGAACGCAGTAATACCAACATTGGTTCAACCTTCTTCTATAACCCAAGCGAGACAGTGAAAGCTAAATTTGGATTTGATTATGCTTTACTTGACAGCTTGAATTACGCTGAAAGCCGTCGCAACTCAGCCAGTACGCTTGACACAGAAACGACAACAATGTTTTCAGAGTTAGAACACCACATAGGATCTGTAACATTAACGCATAAACTCAACTTCCAAAGTGCTGATAATGTCCGAAACTCAGAAAACAACTATGGTTTTATTTGGCATTATGCTGAAGGCAGTAAAGATTGGACCGACTCAAAAACCGTATCTGAAGGTACGCTTTTTGGTCAGCTAGAACAAAATCAAACTGCGCTCAACTACGACTTAAAAGCAGCCTTTGATCCATTCAAAATTGGTACGACTCAGCATAAGATTACAGCGGGTACAGGATACACTCATGCAGAAGTGGATTGGAAACGTGCCTCTGATGTATATATGTCAAATGTTTCAGCTGTCAATATGAAAAATTTAGCTAACAATACCTGTTTAGCTGATGATGCTTTATGCGATGCGACACCCACGATTCAAGGTTGGACAGGACAATATGTCGCTGCAGGTTCATTGTATAAAGCTGGACAATTCTCTGCTCAACAAGACCGCTTCAATGCTTTCCTTGAAGACAACATTCAATGGAACGATCAATTATCGACCCGAGTAGGTGTCCGTGCCGACTACGACTCTTTAAGCGGTAATTTCAATATTTCTCCACGTAGTTCCGTGTCTTATAAGCCCTTTGCGAATGACAAACTGCAATTTTTAGCAGGCTGGAATCGTTACTATGGTCAGCAAACATTAGGCACCGAACTCAACGATGGTATTGGTGAGTTGATGTATAAATTCTCACGTGAGAATCCGCAGGCGGACTGGGTCACATCTGCAACGAACTCAGCAAATGCCACACGTCGCTCTGACCTAGACACACCATTTAGTGATGAAACTGTTTTGGGTATCAACACCCAATTACATTCTTGGGATTTAGGTCTTAAGTGGGTGAATCGCAAATACCAAGATGAAATTTCACGTACCCACACCGATATCCCAAAAGATGGTTTCAACTTCTCTTATGAATATAGCAATGATGGTCATGGTGAAGCCGACATCTACACACTCACATTAAAAAATCGTGAAGCTTTGAAATTCGCTAGTACACAGCATTTCATTGCTTTTGGTTTTGACTATAGCGATGTATTCCGCAGTTATACCGATTATACCGACAAATTCATAACCGCAGATCAAGATGAACTCGTGTCCTATAACGGTAAAATTATGCATTGGTCAGAGCGTCCTGCACAAAACTTCAACCAACCATGGACTGCCCGTGTAAATTGGGATATTGCTTTCGATCACGCACCAGTAAAACTTTCAAACTTCTTTAGCTATAAAGACAGTTACGACGATATGATCACAGTGACCAGTAAAGATGACAAAGTAGAATATGAAGGTAATCTTCTTGATACTTATATTGCTTCTGAAATTAAACCTAAATTTATCTGGGATATGCGTACAACTTATGATTGGAAACTTTCAAAAGATTTACATGCAATCTTTGGTTTAACTATTAACAATGTAACTAACCGCACCAACACGTATACCACCAAATCAACAATCGCAAGCAAACCAAGAGTTATGACTGAAATCGGCCGCCAGTTTATCGCCGATGTCACTTTCAAATTCTAAGTTTTATAGAGAGCACTCCGGTGCTCTTTTTAATTTGCTTAGGCTATAATTAATGCAATTTCGTACTTTGTCTATGTGCCATGTTAAAAAAGATCTTACTGGTTTTACTGATTTTAGCTCCTTCACTGCTTTATCTTTATATCGTGAACCGTGAAGAGAAAGTAGAAACACCTGTCGAGCAGACTGCTCCTGCGCATAACTCGACAGAATACCAAACACCCGATCATTAAAATCTGGCTGTTTTAAACTCCTGCCAGCCGCGGGAGTTTCATTTTCCGCCTAAATGACGAGCAAATAAGCCCAATCATTCGACTTATTTAAGCCCTCAATAAAATTAATGCATTACTCCTGTTTAATGTTTGAACTTTTAGCGCTTTTTTATATAAAAGCCTTTTGACAAAAACCAATTGAGTCCTTAATATACGCATCACCTCGCAACGTCCCTATCGTCTAGAGGCCTAGGACATCGCCCTTTCACGGCGGTAACCGGGGTTCGAATCCCCGTAGGGACGCCATCTATTGATCGCATACGATCAAGCCTTATTCAAAATCATTATTAATACATTGCAGATTTGTAGTTTTTCACTACAATAACTCGCTTCATTCTTCTGATTTTTTTCAACTCCTATGCACTCATCTCCGAATGATGCTACGCATCAGGGCAATTCTGCGCCTTTAAAACGCGCTATGAGTACTCGACATCTGGTCATGATTTCGCTTGGTGGCGCAATCGGAACAGGCCTATTTTTAGGGTCGGGTGAAGTCATTGCACAAACGGGGCCTGTAGGTGCCATTATTGCTTATCTCCTGGGCGGCATTATCGCTTACATGGTTATGCTCTGTCTGGGCGAACTTGCTGTTCATATGCCAGAATCTGGTTCATTTGGTGCTTATGCCAAACGTTATATTGGACCGGGTACAGGCTATACCATCACTTGGTTATACTGGCTGACCTGGTCTGTCACTCTGGGAACCGAATTTACTGCAGCCGCCTTGCTGATGCAGGAATGGTTCCCGGATATTTCCATGTGGTTATGGACCATTATTTTTGGTGTCTTTGTATTTAGCTTAAATATGATTTCGACCAAATGGTTTGCCGAATCCGAATTCTGGTTGGCACTGGTGAAAGTAGTCACTGTTGTTGCCTTTATTGTTTTGGGCTTACTGGCCATCTTTGGTGTTTTGGGCTATCAGGGCTACGAAGCTGCGCCTCTATTTACCAACCTGACGGCCCAGGGCTGGTTCCCTGAAGGTCTATTCCCGATTTTTGCGACCATGCTGATCGTGAACTTTGCCTTTTCGGGTACAGAGCTGATTGGTGTTGCGGCGGGTGAAACTGAAGATCCTGCGAAAAATGTCCCTAAAGCCATTAATACTGCAATTTTCCGCTTATTAATTTTCTTTGTGGGGACGATTATCGTGGTGACGGCCTTACTCCCACATCAGGAAGCTGGCTTGGCCGCTGAAGGTGTCAGTAGCAGTCCATTCGTAACGGTATTCCAGCACATCGGTATTCCTTATGCTGAAGACATCATCCGCTTTGTGATTATCACTGCGTTACTTTCTGCTGCCAACTCGGGCTTATTTGCCGCTTCTCGTATGATGTGGTCATTGTCCTACAGCAAACAGTTACCTGCCGTATTCTCAAGACTCAATGCTCGCGGTGTACCGTATATTGCAGTCATGGTGACCATGCTCGGTGCATTGCCAGGCCTGCTGTCTGAACAGTTTGCGCCAGAAACCATCTTTACCAACCTACTGGGCATTGCGGCGTTTACCATGGTGGTGGTCTGGATGAGTATTTGTTTAAGTCAGTTCAACTTCCGCCGGCAGTGGTATAAACAGGGTCGCACGGTCAAAGAACTGGGCTTTGCAGCACCATTGTTTCCGATTGTGCCGATTTTAGGCTTCGTGTTCTGTTTTATTACCTGTGTCAGTATGGTCTTTGATCCATCAATGCGCATCAGCTTCTTTGGCTGTCTGCTGTTTATTGCAGCCTGCTATGCCAGTTATTATACGTTCTACCATAACAAGTCTTAAGCATCAGCTTTAAAAGAGCGACTTCGGTCGCTCTTTTTTGTCTATACTAATTGTATATTGGGCAGCTTCAATGGTGCGTCGATGAAAATTGTATTTATTCACGGCATGAACAAGCAACAGTATACGGCGCCTTCATTACGCCAACATTGGCTGCATCTTCTCAAAAGAGGCCTCAGAAATAACCCGCAACAGCAAGCCCGTTTTAGCTATTTAAAACGGCATATCCGTATCCCTTTTTATGGTGATTTACTCTCTCGACATCATTTGCATAATCTACTCAATGCCAGCACCTTAATGCCGCAGCAATGGCCGCATTTCCCTTTTCTACATCCGGCACAGCGGCAAGCCGTACCACCAACCAATCAGTGCAAATATCAAGTTTGTGATGTGCCCCAGTTAAATCCAGATAAGACACTCAACTTTGATCAAAAGCTGAATTTTATTACAGCATTAAGCAAAGATATTGCCTTGCGGGATTTTGCGGTACTCATTAATTATTTCCCCAGTTTACACGCCAGTTTTTTGCATAAGTTCCTGCTGGAAACCTATCTTTATTTGGCCAATCCGACTTTTATGCAGGAAGTTCATCGGCGCATTCATCATCAACTGCATAGCAGCAAACCACAGATTCTGGTGGCACATTCGCTGGGCAGCGTGATCGCCTATAATTATTTGCTTCAACATCCAGAACTGAATATCCAGCGTTTTATTACCCTCGGATCACCACTGGCATTTCGTGTCATTCAGGCGCATCTTCCGCAACCAATGATAAGACCTGCTGCAATTTCAGGCGATTGGATAAATTTCTATTCACATGATGATTTTCTCACCGCATTTCCACTCTCAGCAGCTTCATTTAATTTTCAGCCTGCCATTATCAATCAGGAAATTCGTACCTTTGTACAACGTCCACATGATATTGCGGGCTATTTACAGCATCCCCAAGTGTTAGCTGCCATGCTGGAATTGCTTAAAAATTCAGCTTAATTTAAATCATTTTCCATTATTTCAACAATATTGTTTTAAATTTACGCACTCAATCCAGAAAATAAAAATTTTTATAGAAATGCGTTTGACACCCCCCTATTTTCACCCTATTATACGCCCACCTCTGAAACGTCCCTATCGTCTAGAGGCCTAGGACATCGCCCTTTCACGGCGGTAACCGGGGTTCGAATCCCCGTAGGGACGCCAATTTTCAGAAGTACATTTTATTAAGTCCCTATCGTCTAGAGGCCTAGGACATCGCCCTTTCACGGCGGTAACCGGGGTTCGAATCCCCGTAGGGACGCCATTACTTCAAGTTAAAAGTAAAGGTTTTAAAATTTATCTTCTGTACTGTCCCTATCGTCTAGAGGCCTAGGACATCGCCCTTTCACGGCGGTAACCGGGGTTCGAATCCCCGTAGGGACGCCATATTCGAGATGGCAACATCTCAACAAAAAAGCCCGGGCATTGCGACTTGGGCTTTTTTGCATTCTGAATATTTAAATATAATTTTTTACCACTCATTAAAATATGCTCTTCGTTACATAGGCTGCCATGTAATTCATATTTTACAATTTGCATTCTTTTAACATTTCTATTCATATAAATATCCGTTCATTTTCATTTAAAGCAATACACCAATAAATTAGAACAAAAATTCAACATCTAGACGTCAAGTCGCACGTTAAGGTAACTGAAGAGATATCTGCAAGGATCAGATTATGTTCGTCAGCACAGAGTTAAGTTTGCCTTTATCGCCAAATAATAATCATAATTATCAATTTAAAAGCTTTAAGGATTGGGTCGACTTTTTTCAAGATACTGAAATCTCGACGAATACCAAAACCGAACAAGCTGAATCTTATTTGAGTGATCTGATTAAAAAACTGAATATAGAAACACTTGAATGGCTGGATCAACCGGCACAAGTTGAACAGCATCTTTTAGAACAACATCATCAAATTTGTGCCAAGTTTCAGGCTTATCTGGGACGGCGTAAACAACATCAGGCCCGGGAGTATTTCCCAACGGTTTCACATGCTTTCGAATTTCTGTCCAAGGTTGCACCGGTTAAACTGGTCGATGGTTCTTGGTTATATTCCACCGTACATAACTGCAATCAACCCAAGCTGAAAGATTTGATCTATATCTATCTGGAAGAACTGGGTCTGGGACATCCACGTGCCAATCATGTCACCATGTATCAGCACCTGTTAAGTCACTATGAGCTGAACAGTTATGCCGAACAACTGGATGCCAGTTATTATGAGCAGGCCGCGGTACAGTTAGCACTGGCTTATGCGCCGGCCAAATACTTGCCTCTGGTGATTGGTTTTAATCTCGGCTATGAACAGTTGCCGCTGCATCTACTCATTACCAATTACGAATTGGCTGAACTCGGGATTGATCCCCATTATTTCAATGTGCATATTACGATTGATAATGCCCACAATGGCCATGCACAAAAATCCCTGCAAGCCTTTATCCAGCATTATGAGAATGCGGAAGATCCGGAGACTTATCTTGATTTGATCAAGCAAGGCTATCTGCTCAATGACATCGGTAAAAGTTCTTCCCAGATTGTGAAAGAGCTGGATATTGAGCGCATGGCCTTAAAAGTATTCCAGAACAAGGCACTGATTGGCCAATATATTCATAATCAGAAATGTCAGTTTAGTGGCAAGACTATCAATGACTGGTTATCAGATCCGGTACAAATTTTCAAGTTCCTGAACGTGCTGATTGAGAAAGGCTGGATTATTAAAGATGCTCCTGTTGAACAGAGCCGTTTCTGGAAAATGATTGATCATCCTGAAGGTAAAATGTTTGGTGTGTTTAATGCGACTGAAAAACAGATCATTAAAGACTGGATTCAGGGGGCAACTTTAGCGACTCGGCTGTCTTCACGCAGCGCAGCGCCGTCTCAGGCGAAAGTTGAACCTGCTTTAAGCCGTATGGATCAACAACGTTTAAATCAGTTAAAAAATCGCTTTATGCGCTGTGAAGGTGCGGAACAGAAAATTGACTTGCTGATTCCCTATACTTCACCGCATATGCATCATACTGAAGTGGGTTTATGGGCCACTCGTCAACTGGGACAGTTATTATTTCCTTTCCAGACCCAGGCGATGCATTATTCTTAACTATGTGATGAATAAAAAACCGGGCATTCTAATTGCCCGGTTTTTTATGCTTAGATGATAAATTTAAGCCGATTTACGCGAATTCAACTGCCCTTTAATTACGGCTTTAACATTGCCTTTGATGTAGTTCAAAAAGACTTTTAACGGTGACAGTTTTGGATTCGGCTGTTTGCCTTTGGCAATTTCCTTAAACTGCGCGGCATACCAGATAATTTCCATAATCGCCATTTTGTCAACCAGCGGAATACCGGTTTTAATTTTCTCAACCGCATAACGTACATCTTGCCCTGCAATCAAACGATCACCCAGATCCGGCTCTACCGCAAAAGGTCGGGCGATGCCAACAAAATCACATGCACCACTGTCGAGTGCAGCATTCATGCCGTCAACGGTTCTAAAGCCACCGGTCACCATGATATGGCAATTGACTTCCTGACGGATCTTTTCGGCAAAATCGAGGAAATAGGCTTCACGAGCAATGGTTGAAGCTTTGCGTTTGTCTTCTTTTACACCAGCCATGGCAGGCGCTTCATAGCTGCCACCGGATACTTCAATGATATCAATCCCGGCTGCATCCATCGCCTTAAAGACATAGATCACATCTTCTTCACTTATACCACCGCGCTGAAAGTCAGCAGAATTCAATTTGACTGAAATAATGAAATTTTCTGAGCTTGCAGCACGGACAGCCTGATAGGTTTCCAACAGAAAACGGGTACGGTTTTCAATACTGCCACCCCATTGATCCTGACGCTTATTGGTCAGCGGTGACAGAAACTGGCTAATCAGATAACCATGCGCACCATGCAACTGGACGCCTTCAAAACCAGCCTTTTCACAAATTTGCGCTGAAGTGGCAAAACGCTGGATAATCTCCAGAATTTCAGTTTCAGTCAGCGCACGTGGTGTGCCGAAGCTGACGGCCAATGCCGGACTAAAAGGTACGGCCGACGGCGCAACTGTTTCTTTATTTAAGCCTTTGGGACACTGACGACCCGGATGTGATAACTGCACCAACTGTACCATACCCTGCTGCTTGCCCACTTCCGCCCAGACTTTAAGCTGCTCCAGATCACGCTCGGTTTCTACCACCACCACGCCCGGCTCATTTTTGGCACGAAAGTCCACCATGACATTGCCAGTAATGGCACAGCCCAGTCCACCTTTGGCCCAGGCTTCATACAACTTGAAATGTGCCTGATTGGGCTGGCCGGCATCATTGGCCAGCGCCTCACTCATAGCGCCTTTAATAATACGGTTTTTGAAATTGGTATGACGAATTTGAATGGAATCGGCCAATTGGGTCATGATCTGTCCTGATATTACTTTTATTTTGTATTCGTTTATAACGCAAGTCAGGATAATTGACAATTCAACTTGTCAAATTTACACAATTTTCATCTGCTTATTTTTACGATGATTAAAAAGTTTCGTGATTTATTGTCTTGGATCAAAAGCATCACGCACTGCTTCGCCAATATACATCAGCAAACTCAGCACAATGGCCAGACTAAAGAAAGCTGATAAAGCCAGCCACGGCGCATTTAAATTATTTTTGGCTTGCAGCAACAGCTCTCCTAAAGAGGCTGTTTCCGGTGGTAGCCCATAGCCTAAAAAATCCAGAGCCGTCAGTGCGGTAATATTGGCAGTCAGCATAAAGGGAAGTTGTGACAGACTTGAACCGATGACATTCGGCAATATATGCCTGAACATGATTCGCCCATCTCCTGCACCCATACTTCGTGCCGCCCAGACGTATTCCAGATTGCGTGCACGCAGAAATTCAGCCCGTACCATGCCCACCAGAGTGGTCCAGCCAAACAACAGCATGATCAGAAATAGCCAGTAAATATTGGGACTAAACAGACTGACCAGCACCATGACCATAAATAGCATCGGCAAACTGCTCCAGACTTCGAGCAGTCGTTGCCCGATCAGGTCGATCCAGCCGCCATAATAGCCCTGCACAGCCCCCAGCAAAACTCCAATCGCCGCCGACAATAAAGTCAGCGCAAAACCAAATAAGAGTGAAACCCTCAAGCCATACAGAATCCGCGCCAACACATCACGACCCTGATCATCTGTTCCGAGCCAGTTTTGTGCACTTGGTGGCGAAGGCACCGGAACAGCCAGTTCCAGATTCGGGCTTTGATATGAAAATGGAATAATTGGCCAGATCGCCCAGCCTTTTTCTGCAATCAACTGTTGAACGGCAGGATCTTTATACTCGGCTTCGGTTTCAAATACCCCACCAAAAACGGTTTCCGGATAAGATTTTAAGATAGGCAAATACACTGCATGATCATATTTCACCAGCAAGGGCTTATCATTGGCAATCAGTTCTGCGCCCAAGGACATGATAAAAATAAGGCCAAACATAATAAAACAGCCAAATCCCAGCTTGTGCTGCTTAAAGCGTTGCCAGCCTAATTGCATCAAGGACGACATTAGGAGGATCCCCGACGTGAACTGAAATGAATCCGTGGGTCGATCAGTTGATACAGCAAATCGCTTAATAATCGCAATATCAGACCAAGCAAAGTAAAGATAAACAGAGTACCGAAAATCACCGGATAGTCGCGCTGGATGATCGCCTCAAAACCCAAAACACCTAAACCATCGAGATTAAATATAATCTCAATAAACAGGTTGCCGACGAAAAACACCCCAATTAATACTTCTGGCAAACCTGCGATCAACACTAACATCGCATTTCGGAACACATGCCGATACAGCACTGCGTTTTCATTTAAACCTTTGGCCCGCGCAGCCAGAACATATTGCTTACTCAACTCTTCCACAAAGGAAAATTTCACCAGATAGGTCAAACTGGCAAATCCACCCAGCACCATGGCCAACAATGGCAATGCCATATGCCAGAAATAATCCTGAATTTTCCCGAAAAATGAGAGTTCGGCAAAATTTTCAGAGCTGAGTCCCTGTAAGGGAAACCATTGCAGAAAAGAGCCACCGGCAAAAAATACAATCAGTAAAATCGCAAAAATAAAGGCTGGAATGGCATAGCTCACCGCCAGCATTAAAGAGGTGATCTGATCAAAAACACTGCCATGTTTTCTGGCTTTGCCGATGCCTAAAGGGATAGACACCAGATAGATGATTAAGGTACTCCACAGACCTAAAGACAGCGATACCGGTAGTTTTTCCCAGATCAGATCAGTCACAGCCTTGTCTTTAAAAAAACTAGTGCCCAGATCAAACTGGGCATAGCGCCTTAACATGTCCCAAAAGCGGATATGGGCAGGCTGATCAAAACCATATTGAATATTGATCTGCTCGATCATCTCAGGGGTGAGGCCTTGCTGCCCCTGATACTGTAATCCGGTATGTGTCAAGCCATTGACCTGTTGTGCCTGATAAATCGCTTGTTCCACCGGCCCACCCGGTGCCAGCTGGATCACCATAAAGTTAATCAGCAAAATGATCAGCAAGGTTGGAATCATTAGCAACAGACGCTTGAGTATATAAGTGCTCATGGCACTCCCTGATAGGCTTGGAGCTTAATGCTGTTTGAAATAATTGGCCACACGTTGAGCCTTTGCCGCATCGACCCACCAGTAGTCAATGCCCGCGGAGAGCTTAGGTTTAAGCTTGGGCTGCTGATACATGTTCCAGTAAGCATACCAGTATTCACCCGTACCATAAGTCGGAATATGATAATAACCTGCCCGCAGCAAACGGTCTAAAGCTCGGGTACTGTCAATCACCTGCTCCCGGTTCTGCGCCTGAATTACTTGCTTAATCACCGCATCAATAGCAGGATTCTGAATACCGGCATAATTATAGTTACCGACCTGCTTGGCAGCCTGACTGCTCCAGAACTGTTTTTGTTCCTGCCCCGGTGTCAGGGACTGTGGCATGCTGTCGACAATCATATCAAACTGGTAATTTCGTAGCCGTTCATAATACTGCGCGGTTTCGACCATACGAATATTCGCCTGAATCCCCAAACGTTTTAAATGACGTAAATAAGGCATCAGATGACGCTGCTGTTCCACCTGATGCAGCAAAAATTCAATCTTGACCGCTTGACCGGAAGCATTGACCAACTGCCCCTGTTGATAACGATAACCGGCTTTTAACAGCAATTGACGGGCTTTTAATAAATTCTGCCGGTTAAACCCTGAGGCATCGGATTGAGGATATTGCCAGTCCTGAAGTACAGCCTGACGCTGAACCGGATGAAGCTTCTGCAAATGAGGCTTTAAAATTTGCAGCTCTTGGGCACTCGGCCGTCCACGAGAAGCCAGCTCGCTATTGGAAAAAAAGCTGTTCAGGCGTTGATATTCACCATAGAACATGGCTTTATTCAGCCATTCAAAATCGTAAGCAAAACTTAAGGCCTGACGGAAGCGAATATCGGCAAAGGGCTGACGCCGGGTATTAAAGACCAGACTCTGGGTCGGGACCGGATTTTGATGCCGAAAACGATAACGTTTGACTTGTCCTTGCCGAACCGCAGGAAATTGATAATCCCTGATCCAGCGATTGACCTGTTTTTCCTCATGCAAAGTAAACTGGCCCGATTTAAAGGCTTCGAACTTGATTTCCGGACTACGATAATAACGATACTGGATCCGGTCAAAATTATAACGACCGCGATTCACCAATAAATTTTTGCCCCAGTATTGAGGATTGCGCTGATACGAAATACTGCGGCCGGGATCTATGCGTTCAATCACATAGGGCCCTGAACCCAGAATCGGTTTCAGCGTCAGGTCTTTAAAATCACGCCCTTGCCATTGCCGTTTAGAATAAATGGGCATCTGCGCGACAATCATGGCCATTTCCGGATTATGCCCGGATTTAAAATGCATTTTGACTTGTAAAGCTGATAATACTTCCAGCTTGTTTAAATCTGCCAGATACATTTGCAGACCGAAATTAGACTGGGTCTGATAAAGCTCAAAGCTATATTTGACATCTTCCGCAGTTACGGGCTGACCATTGCTAAAGCGCGCTTTCGGATTTAAATGGAAAATGATAAAGGTGGTTTTCTTGGGGTCAAAACTGACTTTTTCCGCCAGCAAGGGATAATACACCCCGGGCTCATCCAGTGATTTCGACAGCAAACTGTCAAAAATATAGTTGATCCCTTCAGTGACATTGCCTTTGCCATTCATGCTATTTAAATTATCAAAGCTGCCATCGGCCGCCAAAATCAGTGCACCACCTTTGGGGGCTTGCGAATTGGCATAAGGTAAGGATTGCAGATGGCTATATTTCGGTGGGCTATGTAGCGCAATATAAGGTGTGGTGATCAGGGCTGCCCAACTGGTATTCATTACCAGCGGGACAACCATGCTTAAAACAAATAAACTAAAAAATCTCACGATGAATGAATTAGTTTGGCACTTTAATCACATCCCCAATACGTAATTGTGTATTCGGTTTGAGATCATTCATTTCCGCCAGTTGATTGCTGTTCATGCCGTAACGTGAGGCCAGACCGATCAAGGTATCGCCGCGTTTGACTTTATAATCAGTCACCAGTTTTGGAATCTGGATGGTTTGACTGACACGCAATCCGGCACGTGGACTGAGATTATTTAACTCGGCCAGTTCGGTGACCGTAATTCCTAAACGGCTGGCAATCGCATTCAGGGATTCGCCTGACTTGACGGTATAAGATTCAGTTGCTCTAGAAGACACAGGCTTAGCTGCCACTTTCACGTCTTCTGCTTTTTTATCCGTCGGAATATCACCCACAATTTTTAAACGCTGACCAATACGGACGTTGCCATTGGCATTCAGGCCATTTAAATCGGCCAGATACTTGACCTGAAGATGATACTGACGCGCAATAGAACTTAAAGTTTCCCCGGATTTCACCACATGCGAATCGGATTTCACATGTTTCGATACCGTTTCCGCCACAGACTCACGCACGGGTTCAGCTGCCTCACCCGTCAGCTTTAAACGCTGACCGACGCGCAGGCCGGCATGACGAGAAATAGCATTTAGACTCGCCACCTGATCCATCGACAGATTGTATTTTGCGGCAATGCCGGTCAAGGTATCGCCCGATTGAACTGTATAAGTTTCAGGCACCTGACTGCCGGCCGGAATCTTGATGGTCTGGCCTATACGTAAACCACTATTGGCAGCAAAACCATTTAAAGCTGCCAGCTCAGACACACTGAGCTTGCTTTGACTGGCAATGCTATACAGGGTTTCACCACGTTTGACCTGATAATTTTCAGTGGCTGTCTGATCAACTTTAACATTTTCAAATGTCTGTTCAGTCTTTTGGGTCGATGCGGTCAGTGCTTCAACTTCCTGAAGTGGCACATTGATTTTCTGTCCCACCATCAAACTGCTACCCGCAGTTAAACCTGAGGTGAATGACGCCAGTTCAGCATTTGACAGTCCATAACGATCGGCAATCAGTTTCAGATATTCACCGCGCTTGACGGTATAGGATTTGGTTTGAACTTTGGCAGCTTCAGCTTTTTTAGCATCTTCTACTTTGGCTTTAGCTGCAGCCGTTTCTTTCAGCGACAGCTTCTGACCGACAAATAAACCACTGTTGGTACTTAAACCATTAAAATCAGCCAGCTGTTTGAGACTTAAACCAAACTGGCTTGCCACACTGGTTAGAGAATCATTGGCCTGAACCACATAAGATTCCGGCTTTTCTTTGGCTTTGGTTTGTTCCTGCACCGGCTTGGCATCATACAAATAAATCGTGGTGCCTACATATAGCGTAGAATTTGGATCGATCTGGTTCCATTTCGCCACATCACGCCAGTTCACCCCATTTTTTGCTGCAATCAGTGCCAGATTATCCCCCGGTAAAACCTTATAGGTACTACGCTTGCCCTTAGGCGCGACCACCACCACTTCAGAATCAGTCTTGACGTAATTTTTACCCTGGTTCAACTGGGCTTCGACCGAAGTCGCTGTGGTATTGTCAGCAACTTCTTTCGGATAAGAGAAGCCTTTGGTAAGTTCCTTGCCTTGCTGCTCAGCCACAGACAGGCTGGTTTGAATAGCCGTCAGCTTGATTTTACCATCATAAGGATCGACAATTTCTGTGCCTGCCGGCGCCAATGCTTTCAGCTCTTCAACTACCTGAGCCTGCTCTGCCGGTGTTGCAACAGGCTGCAGAACGTCATCCACAGTTTTGTTAGTTTCCTGCGCGGTGACGACCTGCTGAACTTGCTGACGCTCGGCTGCAGAAATCGGTGGTTCGACCTGAATCTGTTTCGCTGGCGCTGCCGGTGTCACTGCGACCGGAATACGTGGCGCACTTGGAATCGGCAAATCACTTTGGGCAGCAAAACTGGCCAAGGCAGATGAGCCTCTAGGCGTTGAAATCTTTTTCGTGGTCTGTGCCACTGTATTTGCCGTTGTCACCACAGGTGCAGTCGTTGCAGGCCGAGTACTGGCAAGAACGGGTGGAGTCTGTTTTGCCGGTGTAATCGTTTTCGCATTTAATACGGGAGGCGCAGCTTTGGTCGGCACCACTGGGGTGGTGTTTTTCGGCAGATTGCTGGCACTACTCGCAGATAATCCGCCGGAACCAGATAGTTTTTTCAGCTTTTCATCAACTGAAGGACTGAGGTCAGCAGGAATCAAAATACGACGCGGACTGGTAGGGTCAATATGATCACCACGATGCCCCGGGTTCAATTGATACAGCTCCGCACGGCTCAAACCGGTGATGGCTGCAATTTCATTTAAATTGGCCACGCCTACAGGCACTTCACGGAAATGCGGACGGTTGGCAATTGGTGGCAGGCTCACCCCATACTGACCTGGAGTTTTAATAATTTGTGCAACTGCCAGGAAACGTGGCACATAGCTCATGGTTTCTTGTGGCAATTTGAGTGACCAATAGTCGGTCGGCAGACCTGCTGCTTTATTGCGGTTAATCGCCTGCTGAATACGTCCCGGGCCGGCATTATAAGACGCCAGCGCCAGCTCCCAAGAACCAAACTGGTTATATAAACTGCCTAAAAACTCATAGGCTGCACGAGTCGATTCCACCACATCACGACGACCGTCGTATAAAGGGGTCTGTTTTAAACCATAAATACGGCCTGTGCTTGGAATAAACTGCCATAAACCTGCCGCTGCCGCACTACTGGTCGCTGCCGGGTCATAGGAACTTTCAATAATCGGTAATAGCGCCAGCTCGGTCGGCATACCACGGCGTTCTGCTTCTTTTACCGTGTAATATAAATAACGTGAGGCACGCGCACTTAAACGGTCCAGATAAGGCTGACGTGAAATAAACCAGCCGCGCTGCGCATCAATCCGCGGATTCCACACACTTAAATCCATCTTGAAGCCCACAGTCATGCGCTTCCAGACATCACCATGTTTCAGAACCAGTAAACGGTCGCCTTCGACTGCACGCATATCGGTTGCAGAAAGCAGATCTTCCAGTCCATCCAGACCGCTTGCATCCAGATATTGCGATCCAACTTGCTTGCTTGCTGCTGTTTGGGATGTACTTTGCGTAGATGAACAGCCCGTCAATCCCAGAGAAGCAAGTGCAGTTCCCAGTACAGAAAATTTTAAAAATGTTGGTAATGTCGGCTGCCACAAGATTGCGGTTGGTTTATACATAAAGAAATCCAAACAACTCGTATATAAATTTATTTTTTAGATCTGCCATTGTAGTGAAGCATGTTGCAGACACAAGGCAATAATTTACCGTGATTTCACGTTAAATGTTACAAGAAATTAAAAAATCCGGGACATAGAGATTGATCGACTGCATTTGCGCTATACAATAAGCCTTCCAGCGTGTTCTCTTTTGATCGGATTTTAATTTATGTCACACACTATCACACTTTATGTTGATGGCGCTTGTCGCGGCAACCCGGGTTTAGGCGGTTGGGGTGCGTACATTATTAACGGCCAGCAAGAACACAAAATCTGTGGCGGTGAAGACCATACCACCAATAACCGCATGGAATTGACAGCTGCCATCGAAGGCATTCTATTCTGTGACAAACAGGATAAGCTGGTGATCTATACCGATTCCAATTATGTCAAACAAGGCATTACCGAATGGATTCACGGCTGGAAAAAGAAAAACTGGAAAGACGTCAAAAACCCTGACCTGTGGCAAAAACTGGATGCAGTCTGTCAGGGACGAGAGATTGAATGGCACTGGATCAAGGGTCACGCCGGGCATGCCGGCAATGAAATGGCCGATCAGCTGGCCAATCAGGGCGCCGATGAAACCCTGAAAAAATCCAAGCAAAGCCCTTCAATATCTGAAGATAAAAAAAAATCTGAACCCGACTGGCTGCTAGATGATCCTTTTGGTCTGGATCTGGCCGAGAGCGAAGAAGAGCTGGACGATATGCAGGAAGAAGAAATCATTGAATTGAATGAAGTTGCCGACACCGAGCAAAGTGATCCAGCGCTTCAAGAGGTGGATGCAACCGTTGCCAATAGTTCGCAACTACATCCCCAGATTGTGATTACCCCCGCAACCTTACAATTGCATGGCCCGCGACAATTGATTCTGGATACCGAAACCACCGGTTTTTATTATCAGGATGGTGACCGGATTATTGAAGTTGGCGCGCTGGAAATGATCAACCGCAAACTGACCGGCAGCTCGATTCATATCTATATCAATCCGAAAACACCGGTCGGCGACTCGGTCAATGTCCACGGCATTACCGATGAGTTCCTGCAAGACAAACCGTTATTTGAGGAAATCTCTCAAGTATTGTTTGACTATTTGCACGGTGCCGAAATTATCGCGCATAACGCCAGCTTCGATATGAACTTCCTGGATATGGAATTCAAACGGGCAAGTTTTAAAGCCCTGTCCGAAGTTTGTGAAGTAACCGATACTCTGGCAATGGCCAAGTCCAAGCATCCGGGGCAGAAAAACTCGCTGGATGCCTTAGTGCGCCGCTACGAGATTCCAAAGCGTGACCGTACGTTCCACGGTGCCTTGCTCGATGCGGAAATCCTGTCTGATGTTTATCTGGCGATGACCGGTGGACAGGTATCTTTTGATATCGATGCTTTGTCTCATTCTGACGATCAGAACAACCGTTCAGGCATGGCCAGAGTTGAAATTGAACTGCCGGTGATTCTCCCCTCAGAACAAGAATTGCAGGAACATGAGAAATGGATCAAACAATTCGAAGAAAAACATGGAACTGCTTGCCTTTTCTCGAAATAAAATCTACATTTCCGAGCATGCTTTAGGTTAAAAACTACAGTTCTTCAGTTATAGTAAATACAAAGAGGTTCCGCAGCTTTAAGCGGGGCTCATATATAGATAATACTTCAGGAAAGGTGCAGATCCATGTCTTACCAAACCTCTATACATTTTGATCCAACAGCCTTACTGATAATAAAAAATGAGGTTGATAACTCGATCAAGTTAGTCGAATCAGCAGTAAGCACCTTGGTAGAAGATCAGACTTTACCTTTTGGCATTGATGATGCATTAAATCAGTTCGAACAATGTGCCCAAGTTCTGGCACTCATCGACATGTCCAGCCTGGCAAAAGTCGCTCATTATTCAGCAGAACTGATGCGCAAGATTATGGGGAACCCGGCACAGGTCAATACGCAGGACGTCATTGCCTTGAGTGAAGGCACCACCATGCTGAAACGCTATATCGAATTTATCTGCCTGCGTGAAGTAAAAATTCCACAGTTCCTGCTCGACACCCTGAACCGTCTGGAAATTGCGCTGGGTAAACCGCTCACCAGTGAAGGTCAGCATATTGAATCCCTGCTCGATCTGATCACGCCTGACTTTCAGTTACCACAAGCACCCGGTCTGGAAAAATCCAAATATGTTCAGCGCCTGTACAAGCTGTCCCTGAACAAGCTGCTTAAGCAGGAAGAAAGTGAACTGGATCTGCAGGCGATTAAACTGGTGGGGGCTTATCTGGCTGGGCTCGCTCAATCGCACACCAGCAAACAGTACTGGAATCTGGTTTTCGTTGCATTCAGCAATATTGATCACTTGCTGATTAATGAGCCACGTCTGCGCACTCTGGTGAGTATCGAGCGCAACATGGCACAATATTTTGGCTCGCCGGACAGCTTCAAGGCTTCACTTGCAGACCTGGCCAATGTCCTGAGTCTGTGTATTAGCCAGGAAGATGATACTGCACAACATATCCGCAGTCAGCTCAATATTGGTGAAGACCTGCTGACCGATATGCAGTTACAGGTCTTTAGTCGCCACCTGTATGGTCCAGACTTTGAAACCATGCATACCATTAGCGAACTGGTAACCACAGAAATGGCGCAGATTCGTAATGACATCGAGTTTAACTATCAGAACATGAGTCCTGAAAAAACTCAGGAATTGCAGGCACAGCTCAATAATCTGGCCAACATCTTCAAGGTATTGAACCTGAATGAAGCCTATCATGACCTGAACCGTCAAGCTACTTCACTGAGCCAGACTGAAATCCTGAAAGATCCGGGTTTTGCCCAGCAGTTGATGAATGTGATCCTGTCTGCCATGAACTCGATTGGGGTACTGGAACGTCATCACACCTCGAGCCGTTTGCAGCTGCGCGTCAACAACATGAATATTTCTCTGGACCGCCTGGATGAAGCACATGCGGCTTTACTCACTGAAACCAAGGCCCTGATCGAGCTTTCCAGCCAGATTCTGAGCAACTATCTGCAAGATCAGGACTTGGCTGCACTCGAACCTGTGCCAGTACAATTCTGTGAAATTGGCGGGGCGATGCTGTTCCTGAATGCAGAACATGTTCGTACTGCATTCACCACCACTGCAGCATTCATCAAGAACCGTATTGATCTATCAATGGCATTAACGCCGGAAGAGATTCATCGTGCTCTGGATACGCTGGCGAGTGCTGACATGATGATTGATAACTTAAAGAACAAACAGCCTGTTTTACAGGCTATGTTTAAGGTAGCATTGGACAGTAGTGAAAAACTCAAAATAGTTGCCTAATGTCCAAATTATCACTTGCTTATATTTTTCAGCAGCAGCAACTGCTGGTCGATCAACATTTTCAGCTTCCACAGGTTGAAGCCCTCGCAAGTGATTTGTTACTCCACACGGGTGATCAAGTGATTGCCCGTGACCTGCTTCCCGATGAGCCGATTCCTACAGGCTTGCAACTGGTACCCATCCGCCAGTTATTACAGTTCTGGAATACCCAGCAATTCGAACAGGCCAGCCGTGCGGTACAGCTTTTAGAATGGCGCCGGAATCACAAATTTTGTAGTCATTGCGGTACGGCCACCGAAGCACATCCGCTTGAACATGCGATGCTCTGTCCATCCTGCAATTATCGTCAGTATCCACGGGTTCAGCCTTGTGTCATTACCGTCATTACCAAAAACGAAGACGAAATTTTGCTGGCCAAAAACGCGCGCAACACCAAAAGCCAGATGTATGGCCTGATTGCCGGTTTTGTTGAGGTAGGCGAAACGCTGGAAGAGGCAGTACGTCGTGAAACGCTGGAAGAAGTCGGTTTAGAACTCAAGAATATCCAGTATCTGGCCAGCCAGCCCTGGCCGTTTCCAAGCAATCTGATGATTGCCTTCAAGGCTGAATATGCCGCGGGTGAAATCGAATTACAGCAAGAAGAAATTAGCGATGCGCGATTCTTTAAATTCGATCAGCTGCCTGAAATTCCGTTCAAGGGCAGTATTGCCCATGCCATGATTATGCATGTGACTCAAGGTACGGCTGTCGCAGACGATACCAAGACCTGGCTCTAGCTCTTATTGAGCTCAAGTTTGGCTGAACCAATAAAAAAAGAATCCAAGGGAGATAATCTCCTGGATTCTTTTTTATGCCTTACTACTGGGTTAAATCCCGCTATCAGTCTCGAGATCTAAATGCATCCTCGAGTGCCCAAAGCACCTGCGCTTTGGTCTGGAAATAGCGACTGAACAAACTAGATAATGAACCTACGATTGTAATATGGCCAAGTTTCGGAATATGAATCAAATGGCTATGATTGCCCTTTTCTCGCAATACCCGATCTAGATCCTGACTATTAAAATGGCCAACGATGTTGTCCTTTTCGGCAATAAACAGATAATGTCGGGTTGGGCTATTTTTAACAAAATAATAAGGCATGACCTGCTGATATGGCACCGTCTGATCAAAAGCATCAGCACAAATCGGATCATTTTTATAATCAAAATGATAAGGCCCCGCCAGACCAATAATCGCACGGATTAGACTGTGGTCAATGCTGGCAGATTGCGGATGATACAGTGCAGACATGACATTGAATGCCCCAGCCGAATGTCCCATCAAAACCAGGTTTTCAGCACAGATATCTAACCGGCCGGCAGACTGCTGCAAGTGGTTCAATAATAAATGCAGATCATGAATATAGGCTGGGAAAATATGTTGTGGTGCCAGATGATAATTCATCACCACCACATCATAGCCTTCTTTGGCAAAGGCCTCACCAATGAACTGATAATCCTTTTTATCCCCATGCAACCACGCGCCGCCATGTACAAAAACAATCAGGGGGCGATGGGGCAAAGGCTGCTGGCTACGGAACAGATCAAAGCGTTGCCGTGATTTTAGACCATAAGCCAGCTGAGTTTCGATCGTGTAACCCTGTTTAGGCGTTAAACGATTCAACGCATAACTGCCAAAATCATAGAGTCTAAATGCTTTATAGCGTTGCTGGACTTCCAGAATCTGATTCGACAATTGGTTTTTAAAATGACCGACCTTATGGAGCATCGGTTGGTTCAACCGTATCAGGATCTATCGCAACCGGCGTCTGTTCGATACCGGGCTGTGCATAAGCAGGTGCTGCAAAGTTCTGACTGCTCAGATTTGAAGACTGTTCAACATTATCAATCAGGGTCACAATTTTGGTGACATTGCCCACTTGCTGCAATACCTGATTCAGGTCAGCAATTTCTGCGCTGTTCAAACGTCCCATCACATACAGCACGCCATCTTCAGTATGCACATGTACTTTACTGTCCGTAACCACAGTGGCTTTCATGATCAGGCCACGGGTATTCGCTGTGACCGCAGTATCCTGCATGATGGTGCTATAGCTGATCTGGTTGCCTACAGTAATAAAATTATGTACCGCTTTGACATCGCTCATGGATTTGACATTGTCTTCTGCCAGCTGCTTGAGATGTGCATCGGGCACCTGACCGGTCAGCAAGACATTGCCATGAAAACTTTCAATATTGACCCGGGCCTGTTTGAAGCGCGAATCTAGTTTATAAAGATTAATTTTTGCAGTACGGACAATCGAGGAATCAATAAACACCTGCCCCAAGGTACGCGCCCCACTCTCAGTTCCTACAGGAGCCGTACCTGTGCCGCTAGAAATAAAACTGGCACAACCTGATAAACTTGCGACACACAGCATTGTTATTGCAATACGCTTAACCACTCAGCAAGACTCCTTCATTTTATTACGTCTTTTTCAATCTAATAATCTGTCTTTAAGCTCAGATCATGGCAACTCTGCTTGAACTTTACAATGATCTTGAGGCAAATATAAGCATCTTTAGACCTTATTTTATTCACAGATTAATAAACTCTTGATCAAAAGTAAAAGCATTTTCAATCCATTCCAGATCATAAGGGTATTGCGAAAAGTCATGCTGTAGGGTTTTTGCAAATTGCTGTTTAAAATCAAAACAAATCACGTCAAAACGATAGTAATAGTGTGCAAATTGTGGATTTTTCTGAATAAAGCACATTGCCGTCTTAAGCATCTTGCCCTGTTTTGCTTTCGACACCGACTCGATCGCTTGCGCATATCCGGTGTGTGCACGAGCTTTGACTTCAACAAAGATCAGCTCCTGTTCACGTACCAGAATCAGATCCAGTTCACCATAACGGCTGTGATAATTGGCTGTAAGCAATTGAAATCCCTGCTGCTGCATCAGTTGGGCGGCTTGCTGTTCTGCCCATGTACCTAATTGCTGTCGCATTATTCTCTTTCCCTGTTAGAGCAGCTTTACACCTGTGCCACTGTACTGAAAACATTGCGGAGTACGCTGGACACCGTGTTCAGTGATCTGAATCCGGCCGGTTCTGCCCTGAAATTCAATCGTTTGCAGCCGCGGCTGAGATAAATACTGCTGGGTGATGTGCCAGGCATCGCCGCCAAAAGCAATCAGGCGCTGATAAGACAGATTAACCGGTTCCTTGGCATAAGCTTGCAGCACATCCGGCCAATCCGCTAAGTAAAGCACTGGAACATCACAAAACTTGATCCCTTGTGGCAGCTTGTGCTGTTCGCTCATGGCATTGGCTACGGTATACATCCGTGAACGATTTAATTCAGGCATGACAGCCATCCATTCTGCATTGCCCAGAAACAATAATCCCTGCTTGGGCATTAAAAATCGTGGTGGTTTATCTACGATTTTAAATTTCAGATCACTCTGGCTCAGCAAGGACATCAACAACAGTTCATGCTCCGCTTCACTGCCCGGCTGGCGTAAAATCAGCAGTTGCCGAATCCCGTCTTTGAATAAAAGTGCTTTTAAGGCAGCGGCATCATCTTTCTTGGATAGACTGAACTGCCAGACATTGGGAGAGACATCAGCCACTTCATTCAGGCTGAGGGTACGTACTTTGGGTTTGCTGTTCAGCAGTTGTTCCACGTCGCTACGTGCCAATGGCCCCACCACCATTCTGGTCTTTTTATTGACATGCTGTTTAAGTAGCTGGGAGATATTTTTCTGATTGGCATTGACCCATTTCAGCGGAATCTTGTGTCCTGAAGCGGTATAGGCACTGAGAAAACCCTGTTTGATACTCGATGCAGCTCGCGCCAAAGGCCCGGATTCGGGTAGAATGATCAACACTTCTGCTTGAACGCTGCTGATGCAGCTGACTAAACACAAGCCTAATATTTTATTTTTCATCTTCCATTTTTTATTATTCAATTTATTCCACATGGAGAAACCTATGAGTGCTCAGTTATTTGTTGTTGCGACTCCAATCGGGCACTTAGATGATATTAGTTATCGTGCAATTCAGGTGTTGAAGTCGGTGAGTCTGATTGCTGCTGAGGATACACGAACTTCGGCACAGTTGCTTAAACACTTTAATATTCAAACACCTTTGACTGCATGTCATGAACATAATGAAAGCAACAAAATTGAGCAGCTGATCCAGCGTCTGCTCAATGGCGAAGATATGGCCCTGATCAGTGATGCTGGCACGCCCCTGATTAGCGATCCTGGTTTTAAATTTGTTCGGGCTGCTCAAGCGCATAATATCCGTGTTATTCCTGTGCCCGGTGCTTGTGCTGCGATTGCGGCCTTAAGTGCGGTCGGCTTGCCGAGTGACCGTTTCAGTTTTGAAGGCTTTCTGCCATCCAGACAAAGTCAGCGCCTGCTGAATCTGGAAAAACTCAAAGATGAAACCCAGACCTTAATTTTCTATGAAGCACCGCACCGGATTCTGGAATGCGTTAAAGATATGGCGAGCATATTTGGAGCAGACCGTCCTGTTGGCTTCGCGCGTGAAATTACCAAGACTTTTGAAACCATCAAGAAAATGACTTTAGGTGAACTGGTCGAATTCATTGCTAATGATCATAATCAGCAAAAAGGTGAAATTGTTCTGGTGATTGGCGGAGCAACCGAAGAAAAAGATCTGGATCAGGAAAAGCTGGATAAATTATTGAATCGCTTATTACAGGATCTGTCAGTCAAAGCAGCTTCACAACTGGCAGCAGATTTAACCGGTATCAAAAAGAAAGTGGCTTATCAACGTGCTTTAGAACTGACATCAGCCAACGATTAATATTCTAGCTATCTATCACTTTTATTTTTGCAAAAAAACACCACAACTGATGTGGTGTTTTTTTATAAATCCAAGTCAAGGAATGACTTATTCTTTAGCTACTGACTCATCTGCCGGTACTTCAACGATACGGCCGCCACTTGCGAGAAAAGCCGCAATTTCGTCTTCAAGTGCCTGACGCTTCTTTAACTTTGCAGTCACGGTCAAAGTTTCAGCTTCTGCAAGATCGTTATCATTGACGACCTCTGTACTCTCTGTTGCGCCTTTTTCAGCTGCTTTTGCTTCATCATCGTCAACGATTGAATCTTCAACGTCGTCATCATAATCATTCATGTCTGTCATTTGCATCTCCCCCAAAATGAGCGCTCGCTTTGTATTTAAAGCCAGGTGTCGAATTAAGTGAAATTTAGCAATCTATGTGGCATTCGCCTAGTACCAAATATTAAAAAATCGTATTTTTTTTAAACAAAATCGTTACTCTTTATGGATGTTTGTTTAAAAAATTTACATTTCAACGCTAAGCTGCATAGCGTGTGTCTTTAAGTAAACTCAGACCATTGGCCTGTGCCATAAATGCATCTTTTAACATTGGCTGATTTTCCACCTGTTTCAGACCGAAATTACGTGCCCAAACCATCGGGAAAAATAAAGTCGTTTCCATCCAGCCAATCGCAGACATGCTGTGCATCATGGCATCGTTTTGTCCTTTACGATGATGCTCATAACGCTTCAGGCTTTGCTCGTGTGCCCAAACACCACGTGACTGATCATGCAGCAATACATCACAGAGCACGGCAGCATCCAGACAGCCAATATTCACCCCTTGACCTGCCAGCGGATGAATCACATGGGCAGCATCACCAATCAAAGCCAGACCATCTTGAACATAGTGTTGGGCTGCGCGGGCTTTTAATGGAAAAGTCGCACGTAGTGTAGCTTGTACGACCTCACCGAGCATATGATGACTTTCACGGGTCAATAGCTGTGTAAAGTCAGCATCTGACAATCCTGCATATTCTTCAGCATAATCATCCGGCAAAGTCCAGACGATGGATTGCCAATGTCCCTGCTCTTCTTTTTTTAAGCTGGCCATCGGTAAAAAAGCCAGAGGGCCGGTTTCCAGAAAAATCTGGCGCGCCATATGCTGATGGGGCTGTGCAGTTTGAATCGCACAGCTGATCCCGGCCTGTTGGTAATCCAGCACATCAATATCAATGAAAGCTTGCTCACGGACAAAGGAGTTGGCACCATCTGCACCAATCACCAGTTTGGTTTTAAGCTGTGTGCCATCGGCCAGATGAATGATCCAGACACCGACTCCGCGTTCTACCCGGCTGACTTTAACTTCGGTACGGTAATCCTGTACATCGTCAAGCATCTTTTGCTGAATAGCCAGATTCAGGATACTCGGTTCCACCATCGAACCTAAGGCCTGTTCTACTGAGGGTATTTTTTCTGAAGGCTGGCCGAAATTAATATCACCATAGCCATTTTTATTCCAGACCTGCATACCGGTATAAGGCTGCTGACGTGCCAGTTTTTCCCATACACCGACTATTTTTAATAGGTGAATGGTTGCCTGACTCAGCGCCAAAACACGTGGATTCGCTACACCTAATGCCTTATCTGCATCTAAAATTGGGGCAGCGTCTAAAACTGTAGGCTGCACACCACCTTGCGCCAGCAGAAGTGCAGTCAGTCCACCGACCAGTCCACCGCCAATAATGACCACATCCAAGATTTCGTTATTTTGATTTAAGCTCATGCTTTTAATCCCATGGCATAATTCGCAACCAAAGGTTTAATGCCTGGAATATTTTCAAAGCAGATTAAGCCTGTGTTACGCATCAGTTTGAGGAATGGATTCTGGTTACTAAAACCGCGTACCACTGAATCACAGAATTTAATGACCCGCTGCTGATCTTTCAGGCGTGATTTTTCGTAGTCCTGTAGCATGGCTGCATTGCCTAAATCAGCACCCTGCTCAAGCTGCTCTGCCAAATAGCGATTAAGCACATAAGCATCGCGCATACACAGGTTAAAGCCCTGTCCGGCGACAGGATGGATGGTATGGGCAGCATTGCCCATCAATACCACACGGCCAACGGCCTGTTTTTCTGCCAGGACTTGAGAGAGTGGGAAGCTAAAACGGCGACCGGTTTTCTGGAATTTTCCGGCACGATCACCATAAGTGTCCTGCAAGGCATCAAGAAAATGCTGATCATTTTCATCGCCCAACCATTCACCTTCTGTGCCTTTTTTTACCGGCCAGACAACGGAACGGCGATATTCACCCGGCAATGGCAATAACGCCAAAGGGCCTAAATGACTGAAACGCTCAAAACCGACATGACCATGGGGCTTCGAGGTTTGTACTGTAGTCACGATCGCGACCTGATTATAATCGTGTTCTGAAGTACCAATGCCCAATGCTTTACGGCAGAAAGAATCACGACCGTCTGCGGCAATGACCAGTTTAGATTGTAAAGTCAGCTCAGATTCACCACGCTGCGCCTGAATATAAGCACAATCGGCATCTTGGGTCAGCGATGTGACTTGTACACCATCAATCAGTTCAATCAGCGGCTGTTGTTTCACTTGGGTCAGCAGCACACGGCCGAGCCAGGCATTTTCAATCACCTGACCGAAACTTTCGACTTTTTCCTGTTCTGCTTTTAGGCATGCCTTACCAAAGCTGCCTTGTTCGGTAATATTGACTTCCAGAATTGGTGTGGCATGTTGCTGTAGTGCATCCCAAAGGCCGAGTTCCTGATAGATCTGTACACTACGGCGCGACAAGGCACTGTTACGCGCATCAAAACTGGAATGATACGGGGCAAGATGTTCATCATCATAATCTGGATATTTGATGGCTTCCAAAAGTTTGACTGCAATATTGGTTTTCGCCAACATCAGTGCGAGGCTTAAGCCCACCATACCACCACCGACAATGATGACTTCTTGTTGCATGCTGTAATCCTTTCAATGTCGTATCTAAGTCAATAGATACTTATAATCATGATGGATTTTATATTAGCTCAAAAAAATTCTTTTTTATAATGAAATAGCGTGTCTCGCCTCTGATGTTTATTGTTTCCGGGTGGCCAACCAGCACAGAATTGCTCCAGCCGTAACCATTGCCACACCCTGCCAAAAACCAAAAGACAAAGACGTACTCAGCAATAATGCTGCAAATAAAGCAGATAACACCGGAGTAAAATAGGAAGCACCCGCCATTAATGTCATGTTTCCAGAAATAATTCCAATATTCCAGGCACCATATCCCAAACCTAAAGCTCCGGCTGCCATAATCAAAGTGACGGTATTATCATAAGTAAAATTAAGCGCTGCTCCATTCATCAGGAAATATTTGATCCAGAGCACAACCGCAGCAAGGGCAAAGAATATCGTGACCAAGTTTTTACCTTGAGAAGTTTTTACGGTCACGGAACAATATGCAGCCCACAAAACCGCTGCAGCAAAAGCTAAACCATAACTAAGAGGATTAGCTTTCAAATTGCTCCATATTTGTAAGAGATCAAAGCCGGTATCTCCGCCTAAAACCCAACAAATTCCAACCAAGGCCAATAGGCAACCAGGAAGAATTAAGAGATTGGCTTTAACGTTGTTAAAAATGATTGCAAATAATAAGGTAAAAGTCGGCCATAGATAATTAATCATCCCTACTTCAATGGCTTGCCGACTATTTTGAGCATAACCAATAGAAAGGGCAAAACATAATTCATAAGCAACAAATAAAAGACTCCCCACCATAAATAAGGCTTTGGAATAGTAGAAAGCTTGGGTAGACCGATGGTAAAAAATAAAATAATGGATGCCACACTGTAAATCAGGGCAGCACCTGCGACCGCTCCAAAACTCTCACTGACACTACGAATTAAGCCAACATTCGTACTCCAGAAGATGACCGCAGAAAGACCAATTAAAGTCGCGACATTTCGATTAAATACCGGTAGAGCGTTTAAGAGCATGGGCTATTTACTCAGAATCAAAGATATTCAGATATATGCTTTTGTAGTTTTAAAGATTAATTTTTCGACTCATTCAGATCATGCAATGAATCAGAATGATAGTAAATAATGCAGACTTAAATTTTAGATAAGAACTGTAACTTTCAGCTAAATTTATAGTTTTGTATGACTAAAATTGGCACAACATTTATTTTTTTAAATCGTCGCTTAGCTTTTAAGGAGAACTAAGATCTACAGCTTGGAGGTAAAAAAATCATTTGTTTATGGACGTTTTTTCCTCATAACTCCGCTATTTTATGGCTATCCAAACACCCAAAATGCCGTCTCTGTCAGCCAGTCATCTAGCTCAAATCACCATAATAAAAACGGAGCCTCAGCTCCGTTTTATTGATAACTATTCCATCCACTCAAGCCGAATTTTAATTATTTAAAATCAACCTTGTAGGGATGTAAGTCATATAGATTAATCGTTGGCATATTAACGCACCACTCGGCTATGCGGCTCAGTGTGATGCACTGTTTTTCCTAATTTCGTACCGGTATAGATCAGGTACAATGCCGACAAACCAACCAGTACATAAACAATTCGAGAAAGCGCAGTCATATCACCAAAGATTGCAGCAACCAAATTAAAGTCGAATGCACCAATTAAACCCCAATTGATGCCACCAATAATTGTTAAAGCGTAAGCAATCCAGTCAATCGTATTTAGTCTCGTAAGTCTTCTCCTGCTGTTCTTTAAGTTTATTTAAGGATCAGAGAAAGTATGAGAAGCAAAGCGCATTTAATATGTAGCTTTGATGCTAAAAACCGATTTTCTGTGTTGAATTCCTGTCAATTTTTAAGCTGCAAATTTTAACTGGGTGAGTTTTATTTGACTTGTTCGTGATAAATGTAATTGAAATCTTTTTTACTATCGTTGCGCAATCTCTCAAAAGATCTGGCTTCAAATCTATTAGAGCAGTCATAAAAAAAGCCGATCTAAGGATCGGCTTTTCATGTCTCTAAAATTAAGCAGCCTGTGCTTTCGCCATTAATGCTTCAATGTCTTCTACCGTTTTCACGACTTTCGCGGTTAACACCAACGGGCCATTTGCAGTGGCCACGACATCATCTTCAATCCGGATGCCAATGCCACGCCATTTTGCATCCACAGTTTCATCATCAGGTGCAATATATACACCCGGCTCAACGGTGACCACCATGCCTTCTTCATACGGACGCCATTCACCATCGACCTTATACGCGCCAACATCATGCACATCCATACCAAGCCAGTGACCCGTGCCATGCATGTAGAACTGGCGGAAAGCTTCTTTTTCTATAATGTCGTCGATATCACCTTGCATCAAGCCAAGATCAAGCAGACCTTGCACCAGGATGCGCACAGCAACATTGTGCGGTTCTTTATAGGAGTTGCCAATTTGCACGGCATTGATCGCAGCGATTTGGGCATCCAGTACCACGTTATACAAGGCTTTCTGTTCCGGACTGAATTTACCATTCACTGGAAAGGTACGGGTAATATCTGAAGCATAAAGCTGATATTCAGCCGCGGCATCAATCAACACCAAATCACCATCTTTCAGCGCTTTATCATTTTCTACGTAGTGCAGGATGCAGGCATTTTCACCGCCACCGACAATACTGTTATAGGCCGGAACACCGCCATTCTTGCCGAAAATATAATTCAGCTCGGCTTCGAGTGCATATTCCATCATGCCCGGACGTACTGCTCGCATCGCTTGAGTATGTGCATCTGCCGAAATATCTGAAGCAATTTGCATCAGTTCAATTTCATTGTCATCTTTATGCAGACGCATTTCGTCAATAATACGATCCAGCTGAATCACTTGAGCAGGTGCAGACGTACCACGCCGGCTTTCACCACTTGCAGTCGCAATCCATTTCGCTACACGTGCATCAAAATCCGCGTTGTGGCCAATGCGATAAAATAACTGGTCTTTATTTTGTAATTTTTCCAGAATTCCTTCATCTAGCAGATCAATCGGATAGGCTTCATCTGCATCATAATCCTGCATCGCCCCATCAATCCCTGCACGATAGCCATTCCAGATTTCCATTTCCCGGTTACGTTCCCGGCAGAATAAACTATAGCTATAGCCTTCTTCTTCAGTGTCAAAGGTTTCAATCACAGCCACAGCTTCAGGTTCTGAAAATCCGGTTAAATAGAAGAAACTACTGTCTGCACGGTATTTATAATCTGCATCACGGTTACGCATCGCCACCGGACTGGTCGCGATAATCGCAATACTGCGTAAACCAATTTCCCCTGCGAGAATACTGCGACGTTCCTGAAAATCAGCTTGTGTTAATTTCTTCATTACACCTTACTTCTTGTCAATTCATGCTTTTATTGAAATATTCTCTTGAAAACAGAACATATATTCTAATGAAACAGCAAAATATATGCCTGATTTCAAGCAGTGTGATGACATAGCTAACTATTTAGTTAGCTTGGACGTTTAGGCGAGAAAATTTCGACCACGCTTTGCGCCTCTGTAGCAGAAACCTGAGGCTGCACTTTTTGTGTCAATTGCTGCAAGAGTGGCGTTTCCTCAACCTCCACTTTCTTACGTCCCAAAGACAGGCTCACTGGAATCAGGCGCACAAATTCATACAATTCCTGATAGCTTTCTTCACCTTCGGCATCATCGTCTGATTCTTCAAACTCAACCGCGGCTACATCTTGTAAATGTTCAATCAGTTCTACTTCGTCCTGACGAATATGACCAGAAGCCAGACCAAAACCTAACACCACGCCTGCGCACCAGTCCGCCAATGCCTGCACACGTTCTGAGAGCACATGCTCATCATCTGGAAGCAAAGGTAAATAATCCAGTTCATCTTCAGACAATGCATGGAAAACATCTTCAGCTTCGCCAGTCAACAGTTCTAATGCTTCGGCATCCAGTTCAGGCACATCCAGTGTTTCTAAAATCTGTAACCATTCTTCACTGCTCGGTGCCTGGGTGACACAAACAATCCCGGTCAGCAAACCATGCAGTTCACTCGGGCTAGAAATTTCCTCAATTGAAGAAAAATTGCGGTGCCATTCGGTCCAACCTGAAATATCGTCTTGCATTCGTTTATCCAATCTCTATACTGCTTATATATTACCTCTGTTTGCAACACTGTGCGACCTCGATATGTTAGAAGAATTACAGCGTCTACAAGTGCAGATTGGCGTGTTAAAAACGCGACTCGCACGGCTTGAAAGTGAGAATTCCAGTTTGCGCGAAGAGCAAGACTCTTCCATGGTGCAACATCAACAGCAAATTGAACAAAAGAACAGCGTGATTGCGCAAAAACAACAAGAAAATGAACACCTGACCGAACAGCTGACAGATTCTCGTGCCCAGTTTCAACTGCTCAATAATGATGCAACTGCACTGGCAGACCGTTATGGCCGTCTGGAAAAAAGCTGTACCGATCTGAAAAACCGTTTTCAGGAAATTCTGGCTGAACGAAATGAACTGCGGGTTTTGAAGGAAAAGATGCTGATCGAACAGCGTCAAGCCCAACAGGAAATTCAGCGCCTCAATCAGGAATCTGAGCGTTTAACCCAGAAAAATGAAAATGCCAAAGCCAAAGTTGAGGCGATTATTCAACGTCTGGCAATTCTCGGCACTGCGCAGGATCATCATGCACAAGAAATCCAACAACTGGCCCATCCGACTGAAGTAACTGAGGAAGCCTCATCATGAGTGAACAAATTGCAATTGATCTCAGAGTATTGGGGCATAGTTTCCGTTTGGCCTCTACTCCTGACAAGCAGGAAGAATTAGAGCGCGCGGCACAGTTATTGAATGATAAATACGATGAATTTCGTCGTAAAGCACCACGCATGGAACCCAGCAAGCTGATTATCATGGTGGCACTTGAGCTGATGCAGGAAGTCTTGAACATGAACAGATCACTGCAACAATATGCGCATTGCGAGCGTTTGTTACAAACCATTTTAGAAGAAGTTGAGGAACTAACAGAATAATCTCATATTCTGTTTAAACTTCGGCCATTTGGCTGAACTGTTTACAGTTCATGA
This sequence comes from Acinetobacter sp. YH12102, assembly GCF_013419125.1. Taxonomy (NCBI): domain Bacteria; kingdom Pseudomonadati; phylum Pseudomonadota; class Gammaproteobacteria; order Moraxellales; family Moraxellaceae; genus Acinetobacter; species Acinetobacter sp. YH12102. The sequence goes on from NZ_VPAS01000006.1 coordinate 76,283, forward strand.
ACAGCATAGAGTTGCCACACCGACATTATCGTTTATAATTAACTTATCTCTGAGGTGTTCGCCAGCGGGTCTATATCCCTGCCGATACTTATATCTCCGGATGCGTTCTGCATATTTAGAGTGTATGCCTGCCTTCGTGCAGGAAACCCAGCAAGTATGCGTCGCGTCCACCTTGAACTCATCGGGTTCAGGGTAACGACATGCAGCGGCATCTTCGGAGTACTTTAATTTTTTGCTTAAAATATACTTATAATTCTCTTAAAATCCTTTCTAAACTTTCTCTCAGTTTTATATTTCAGTATTTATCTCGGTCATTTCTCAAAGTTCATTTTATTCATACCATTATCTGGTAGGCCTATAAAATGCTTAACAAGAAAATCGCTTTAACTTTCTTTTAAATACACATTGAATTTTCAAGTTATTTGATCTCGATCTAAAATAAACATGGCCCAGATTGCGGCAGGAATCCAGCCTAAAATTGAAATCTGCAGCATGAGACATATTGTTGCTTCAACCGGTTTGTGAATGGTCATAAATAAGGACCAGGGGAAAATAAAGGCAATCATCAACTTCATTTTAAATACCCTCTTGTGTTCGTGTTTGCAATTTTAATATCCAGTTTTTACTGGACTCTGTGTTCGCTCTTTTTAGTATTATCAAAAAAAATATGCATGCTGTATCATTCTAAAAAACATCTCAAAAGCCTAATTCAGTTAGCTTAAATGCAGCTTAAAAATTATTTTAAATCAGCTTGGCGAACTTATATTTTCAGTTATCGTCTTGACGTTTTTATGAAAAAGACCTTGCTTTCACTCGCGCTGCCCAGCAGCTTTTCACTCGACTGAAACCCCTCATCTTTGGGCTGTTTAGGTGAAAACTGATTGCTACTTGGCAGCCGTATTCAAGGGTGATACCCGCCAAATCACGTCACCGACATCATCAGCCACTAAAATAGCGCCTGCAGAATCTACGGTTACACCAACAGGGCGCCCAAATGCTTTGCCCTGCTCGCTTAAAAATCCGGTTAAGACATCTTGAGGCTGACCGAAAGGCTGGCCATTTTGAAAGGGAACAAAAATCACTTTATAGCCACTATGCGGTTTGCGGTTCCATGAGCCATGCTGGCCAATCAGTGCACCATTTCGATAATGAGGCATTAGATCTGCTGTATAAAAACTTAAGCCCAATGATGCTGTATGATTACCCAAAGCATAGTCTGGTGGAATTGCCCGTGCCACCCGTGCAGGGTTTTGCGGCTTGACCCGTGTATCTACATGTTGGCCATAATAACTATAGGGCCAGCCATAAAAAGCACCGTCTTTAACCGAGGTGAGATAATCTGGAACCAGATCATTGCCGAGCTCATCACGCTCATTGACTACCGTCCAGAGTTTGCCACTCTGTGGTTGCCAGTCCATACCATTCGGATTACGAAGTCCGGTTGCAAAAGGTCGTGCTTGAGTATTGGCCAGGTCAAATTCCATGATCAGTGCCCGACCTTCTTCTTGATCCAAGCCATTTTCAGCTACGTTACTGTTGGAACCTACCGTAATATAGAGTTTGCTGCCCGTAGGATTGGCAATGACATTTTTGGTCCAGTGATGGTTTAAACGACCCGCCGGTAAATCCAGTACTTTGGTGCCGGTTGCAGTAATTTGAGTAGCACCTGCTTGATAAGGAAAGCGCATCAGGGCATCAGTATTGGCCACATACAACATATTGCCGACCAGTACCATGCCAAATGGAGAGTTGAGATTCTGTAAAAATACAGTTTTTTGTTCAGCGACTCCATCACCATTACTGTCACGAAGCAGACTAATGCGGTTAGCACTCGGATGCGATGAGCCGGCTCGCTGCATTACCCATTTCATGATTTTGCCTTTAATTCCTTTGCTATCATCAGGCTTGGGTGGTGCATCGGTTTCGGCCACCAGCACATCACCATTTGGCAATACATAGATCCAGCGCGGATGCTGCAACCCTTTGGCAAATGCCTGAACTTTTAAACCTGTAGCGGGAGTGGGCATTTTACCCTCAGGCCAACCTTTGGCAGGTGCAATATTGACTGTAGGCAGCAAGCTGGATTTTGGTTTGGATAACTGTGGCTGGGAACCATAACTGTCAGCAATTGGCGACTTGGATGGCATAGTACAAGCCGTCATCGCCAGCAGAAGTGCCAAGCCTGCACTAGGCAAAAAAAAGTGAACCGGCTGAATAGGCATTTTTATCTCTTGTTATTTTTTATCGTCATCGAATTACTTTAAAAAACAATTGGAGATGCCACTAGTGGCTTGATGTTTTTTCTGGTTATGAATTGGTTATCAATTTTGAAGTAGATTTGTTTTTTTGTCGTAGCAGCATGATGCACAAGAGCTAAAAGAATTCTGATCAGCCATTCGATTCAGGGATTGTTGTAGTTCATCCAAGCAAAGCTCTGTTTTAAGGTTTCAGATACTGTTCAAAAGAAAAGCCCATCTTTTGATGAGCTTCTACGTGCAGATTAGACCTGAATGATCCTAAACCTAGAGAATCTATGAATAAGAGAGTCGGATATTCGTCTGAAATACTTCAAAAAACAATTAAGGGAAGTCCTCCAAACAGCTGGGTAAGATTGTGCTACACAGCCAGATCCACTGGAATGAAAGATAAGATCCGTGGCTCTCAACCACGAAATGCCGCTTCAATCGCGGAGATATCAATTTTCTTCATGGTCATCATTGCATCAAAGGCGCGTTTGGCGGCGGCACGGTCAGAACTGGTCACTGCCTGAATAAGCACAATTGGTGTAATCTGCCAGGAAATGCCCCACTTGTCTTTACACCAGCCACACTCGCCTTCCTGACCGCCATTGCCAACAATTGCATTCCAGTATCGGTCGGTTTCTTCCTGATCTTCAGTTGCCACCTGAAATGAGAATGCTTCGTTATGCTGGAATGCCGGGCCACCATTTAGTCCAATGCAGCTAATACCCAGCACCCTAAAGTCAACGGTGATGACATCGCCTTCTTTTCCAGAAGGATAGTCTCCGGGTGCAAGGTTGATCGCGCCAATTGAGGAGTCAGGAAATGTCTCGGCATAAAATCGTGCAGCAGCTTCAGCCTCGTTATCATACCAGAGGCAGATGGTGTTCTTCGCAATATTCATCATGTTTAATCTCCATTGATTTAGGTCTTACGCGCTCTGCCTAGGCACAATGTGTTACATCTATCGGGTTAATCAGAGATCTGATCCCTTCTTTATAATTCACTCAAAAACACAAAAAATCGATTTTAGATTTGTACCTTTATTAATCAAAATCTGTTTCATGATCATCAAAATGATGACTTAAAAACGCATGCTTCACAGAAAATAAAAAAATTATGACATTTTAAGCAGCCAATAATTCAATGCCTTTAATTGACCAATTTTAATCAAGTTTTTAGAGATGAGATTCATTATGAAATTTGCTGAACTTAACCAAGTTGCTACCTCGTCATATGAGAATCAAGATCACAATTATTTTTTACTTTTCCCGAATTCCCACTTAGACTAGAGCACACTTTTTTCAGATCTGCTTTTGCCCTATGACCATTCAAGAATTAAGAAGATACCTGCGTAAAACACGTCGTCATCTTTCTAAATTTGAGCAAAGGCAAGCTGCACAAAAAGTTTTAAATCGCCTTATACGTAGCCCGCAATTTATTCATGCCAAGCACATCGGCATTTATCTGCATGCTTTTGGTGAGATTCATACCCACACCATTATTGAACGCTGCTTTAAACTGGGCAAACAGGTCTATCTGCCTGCGATTTGCGACATGAATCAACAGCTAGTCTGGATCCGAATCAGCCAGCATCAATATCGCAACAAGCGCTTTGCCTATCATCGGCTGGGAATGCGGGAGCCCATGACGACACGTGGTACTCATGTTTCTAAGCTGGATTTATTGATCATGCCGCTGCTGGCCTGTGATCATTCAGGGACACGCATTGGGATGGGTGGCGGTTTTTATGATCGAACCCTGGCTTCTGCGCCCGGGCTTCCATTCCGTCTGGGACTGGCGCATGACTTTCAACTGCTTAGCCAGTCCTTAAAACGGGAAAAATGGGACCAACCCTTGGATGCTCTTATTACCCCGACAGTTTTTTTAGCTTTCAAACGCTAATTTCTCAATTTCCCTGTTGTGAACTACTTTAAAATCACATAATTAGTCATTTTTCATACAATTTAATCTTAACGCCCCTTGTATTTTTTAAATTACCCATCACTATTAAAACATGGCAACACCGTTGTCACTCATTAGGAGTGCTCATGTCTGAAATTATTATGAATCAAGAAACCTTAGAGCCTCAGGTTCCAAGTGTACTACCCCTTTTGGCGCTGCGTGATGTGGTGGTTTATCCGCATATGCAAATTGCGCTGTTTGTCGGTCGTGAAAAATCGATCAATGCAGTTGATGTGGCTCGTAACAGTGACAATCTAGTATTTGTAGTTGCGCAAAAAGATTCGCTTACAGAAGAAATTGATCACGACAATTTATATCAATACGGTACTGTCGCGAAGATTGTGCAAGTTGTGAATCACGAAAATGATGAAAACTGTATCAAAGTCCTGATTGAAGGCCTGCACCGTGCCAAACTGAAAACCATCATTGACGAAAATGAGTATCTGACAGCAGAACATGAACTCAGCCCAATGACCGTTACGGTGGATGAAGACACTCAAGCCGTGCGCTTGCAAGAATTACGTGCGCTTTTTGCTCAATATGCAGAAGCGAAGCTACGTAATGCGCGTGAACTGATCACCGCAGCCAACAAAATTGAAGACCTGTTACAGTTATTGTTCTTCGTGGCGACCCGTGTTCCATTGAATATTGATGTCAAACAAAAATTCCTGGAACATGATGAATTCGAAGCGCATTTAACTGAGCTGATGACTTATCTATTGCAACAATCTGAAGAACAGCAGATTGAGCAAACCCTGCATGACTCTGTTAAACGTCAGATGGAAAAGAACCAGCGCGAATACTTCCTGAATGAAAAAATGAAAGTCATTCAGCGCGAGCTTTCTGATATGAACGGCGGCGCGGAAGATGATGTCGCTGAAATTGAAAAACGTCTTGCTGAAGCTGATTTGCCTGAGCATGTACGTAAAAAAGCAGAAGCTGAATTCCGTAAATTAAAAGCGATGCAGCCTGCTTCAAGTGAAGCTGCTGTGGTACGCAACTATCTGGAAGTGATTCTGGATACACCGTGGAATAAAGCCAGCAAAGTCAGCATTAACCTGAACAAAGCACAGGAAATTCTGGATGCAGACCACTATGGTCTGGACGATGTCAAAGATCGTATTGTGGAATATCTTGCGGTTCAGTCACGTGTGAAAAAATTGCGTGGCCCGATTCTGTGTTTAGTCGGCCCTCCGGGTGTTGGTAAAACCTCACTGGGTGAGTCGATTGCCAAAGCAACTGGTCGTGAATTTGTACGTATGGCGCTGGGTGGTGTACGTGACGAAGCCGAGATTCGTGGTCATCGTCGTACCTATATCGGTGCGATGCCAGGTAAAATCGTGCAGTCATTGACTAAAGTTGGGGTGAAAAACCCGTTGTTCTTGCTCGATGAAATCGACAAGATGGCGCAAGATTACCGTGGTGATCCGGCGTCTGCGATGCTCGAAGTCCTCGATCCATCACAGAACAACAAGTTCAGTGATCACTACCTGGATCTAGATCTGGATCTGTCTGAAGTAATGTTTATCTGTACCGCAAACAGCATGAACATTCCTGAAGCCTTGCTGGATCGTATGGAAGTGATTCGTCTTCCGGGTTATACCGAAGAAGAAAAAGTCAATATTGCAGATCGTTATCTGGTACCAAAAGCCATTAAAAATAATGGCCTGCGTGCTAAAGAGTTAACTGTGCATGAAGAAGCGATTCGTGACATCGTGCGCCGTTATACCCGTGAAGCCGGTGTACGTAGCCTTGAGCGTGAAGTATCCAAAATTGCACGTAAAGTGGTCAAAGAAGCGGTGAGCAAAAAAGCCAAAAACCTTCAAATTGAAGTGACAGCAGGCAATCTTCCAGATTACTTGGGCGCACATAAATTTGACTATGGTATGGCGGAAGAAGAAGCACAAATCGGCCGTGTCAATGGTCTGGCCTGGACTTCGGTGGGTGGCGAATTGCTGACCATTGAGGTTGCAGCCGTTCCAGGTAAAGGCAAGTTCATTACCACCGGTTCTCTTGGCGATGTCATGAAAGAATCGATTACCGCTGCCATGACTGTGGTGCGTACCCGTGCAGATGAGCTTGGCATCGAAGCGTCCCGCTTTGAAGAAACCGATGTGCACGTGCATTTACCGGAAGGTGCGACACCGAAAGATGGTCCATCCGCAGGTTTGGCATTGACCACTGCATTGGTATCTGCATTTACCGGGATTCCGATTCGTCCGGATATCGCGATGACAGGTGAAACCAGTCTGGGTGGTCGTGCATTACGTATTGGCGGTTTGAAAGAGAAACTTCTTGCAGCCCATCGTGGTGGCATCAAGCTGGTCTTCATTCCACAGGAAAACGTACGTGATTTGGCGGAAATTCCTGAAAATGTAAAAGATGGTTTAGAGATTAAAGCCGTGAAATCGATTGATGAGATTTTACCGCTGGCCCTCATCTCTTTGCCAAAAGCCTTGGTGAAAGCCCCGATTGTAAAAACCAAAGAAGAAGCGAAAGCAGCCCGTCATTAAGATGAGCTGATTTGCCAAAACCCTGCTCCGGCAGGGTTTTTTATTGTGTAAAGAAATTGATTAAGGTTGCAAGGCCATCGCTACCAGCCCATCAATCACATAGGTCATCTTTTTCAGATCCAGTTTATCCAAGGTGTCCAGCTCAGTATTATAATAAGGGTTACGATAATGCGCCGTATCGGTAATTAACATGGTCGAATAATTGAATTTGGCATAATTCAGATAACCAGAAAAATTCATATCCTGAGCAAAAGTTGGACTAATAAAACGTTGACATTCCAGACGGTTAAGACTTTGCATGGCAGTACAATAATCTCCGGTCATTCCGGTCGAGGCCAAATGACCAATCGCGGCAATAAAGTTCCCATGATCTGGATAAATCCATTTCAACCCCACCGGATAAGTCTGCACCAGATTTTCATCAAAATAGCCAATTGAATCCAGAATCACCACACCTTTCAGCTTCTGCTTTTTTTTCTTGAGCGACTTGGCATGAATATAGCTGCCCATATGTTCTGTCTTGAAAAAAGGCGGCTCTTCCAAGGTATAAAAAGCAAATTCGATCTCATGTTTGAGCTTGGATTTTTGCAAGGCCAATAATCTTGCGGTTTCCAGTAAACCTGCCACTCCCGAGGCATTATTGTCAGCACCATATCGATCACTAAAGACATCATAATGCGTGCCCATGACCATTTTGGTTTTGGCCTGAGCATTTAAATGGCAAATGACATTTCGATAGCTTAGGCTATTAACTACATAGACCTGAAACTGACAGGGAATGCCAAAACGCTGCATCTGTCCTTTAATCCATGCAGACACTCGGTTCAGTTCTTTAACATTCTTGTAATTTCGAAATTCATCGACACTCATGATCTGGCTGAAAAACAATTCCAGATGAGAAATTTGAGCGCGTGTGTTGGTATTGGCGGTACTGAGACTTGAGCCGATTAGACCGGTGACCAACAGCAGCAAAGTACAACATCCTTTTATGATGACCTTAGTCCGCATTTATTATTATCCATTCCTTTATCAAGCGGAGACTTGAACTCAGGACATTAAAGCAGCACTAAATCCTTCATTTCAATTTCAATTTGTTTCCTGACTCAACTTCGTGTTGTTTGATCGTTATAATGAAGTATCCAATTATTGATCTGTCTGTATGAAAATCCGTATCCTGACCATTGGTCAAAAAATGCCAGCATGGGTGCTGACTGGTTTTGAAGATTATTTCAAACGTATTCAGCCCTTTGTACAGACCCAGATTATTGAACTGCCCATGGCCAAGCGCGGCAAAAACGATTCTGAAGCGGATATCCTGAAATATCGAAATATTGAGGGTGACAGCATTTTAAATGCACTCAAGCAGAACGAAATCCTGATTGCGCTAGAAGTGGGTGGACGTGAGTTCAGTACCGAAAAACTGGCTGAAACCATGAAAGGCTGGATGCTGGAAGGCAATGATGTGGTACTGGCGATTGGCGGGCCAGATGGTCATTCGGAAGCAGTACGTAAAGCTGCTGCATGGCATTGGTCCCTGTCTAAGCTCACACTTCCCCATCCCATGGTTCGGGTGATGCTGATTGAACAACTGTACCGTGCAATGACCATTAACCATAACCATCCCTACCATCGTGCAGGTTAATGACGTTGCTGAAGCGTTCTGTTTATGCAACGTTTTGTTGAATAATTCCTCCTGCTTTTTTCGCTATTTTTAATGCATTATTGAGACATCTTCTAGATGTGGTTTGACTTATGAACTTACAAACGTTGCCCGGCTTATTTATTTCTCATGGCTCTCCTATGCTGGCGCTGAATCCTGAGCAAGTGGGTCCTGCCTTGCATCGTTTAAGCGAAAACCTGCCACGCCCGGAAGCGATTATTATCATGTCAGCGCACTGGGAAAGTGAGGCACTGGAAGTCAGTAGCGGTATTCGACCAGAGACCTGGCATGATTTCCGTGGTTTTCCGCCAGAGCTGTATCAATTACGCTATCCTGCACCAGGAAATCCTGAACTGGCCGAGCAGATCTTGGGTTTGCTGGCCAATGCCGGTTTTGCTGCACATGCCAATAGTACTCGTCCACGTGATCATGGCGTATGGATGCCGCTGCTGCATATGTATCCGGATGCGGATATTCCAGTGGTTGAAATTTCCTTGCCCATGTCGATGAGTGCCGATGAAATCTATAAAATTGGTCAAAGTCTGGCACCGCTACGTGAGCAGCAAATCCTGCTGATTGGTTCAGGCAGTATCACGCATAACCTACGTGAACTGTCTTGGGATGGAACGGCGGCTGATGTACCGGTATGGGCATCAGATTTCCGCAATTTTGTCGTCCATAAACTGGCCCATAGCGATTATGATGCGATACTGGACTGGTCCAATATTCCACACATGGCGCGTAATCATCCAACACTGGAGCATTTTGCCCCGATCTTCTTTGCGATGGGGACCGGAAGCCGCTTTAGTCTGGTGCATAGCAGTTTTAGCATGGGTTCTCTCGGCATGGATGTCTACCGCTTCGATTAATCTTGATTGAAAACTCAAAATTTTAACTTTTAAATTTGGATACATTTTGCAACCAAAATCTGCGATATGTATCCATATCTTTTAGAAATGCATCCGTTATCATTTCAATTCTTTGTTCTTTATTATAAATCCATGAAATTAAAATTTATTGTACTGGCATTATTACCTTTAACTTTTGCAGCCTGTCAGTCGGGTGATATCCAGCAGGCTGGAGATCGTACAGTGGCTACCCTACAACAAAAAAGTGCAAATCAGCTTCTTTCTGCCTACCACTGGCAACTAGATCGCGGGCTGGAACGGCCAATCGTGCTCAGTTTCGATGCTCAAGGCCGCCTGAGTGCCGTGACGGGCTGTAATGGACTCAGTACAAACTGGTCAGTGAAAGATAATATTATCAGCACCAGCGAAGTCATAGGAACCGAAATGGCCTGCGATACCGCACTGATGCAACAGGAACACTTTGTCAGCCAGCTTTTACAAAAACGTGCAATTCCTTTTGCGCTCAATACCACGAACCTTGACCAGCCGACCCTAACGCTTTCCGCTGCCGATGGTCAAAAATATGAATTTACCGGGAAAATGACTCCGGAAACCAGATATCAGGGGCAAGCTGAAACAATTTTTCTGGAAATTTCCCCAGATACAAAATCATGTACCGGTGTGGCTCAGCAAAGCTGCTTGCAAGTTAAACAGGTTAAATATGATCAAAACGGTCTGAAGACCCAGGTCGATAAGGACTGGACATTATTCTATGACCAGATTGAAGGTTTTCAGCATTCACCGAATGAACGCCAGATTATTCGGCTAAAACGTTTTGAAATTAAGAACCCTGCGGCAGATCAATCTAAATATGCTTATATTTATGACATGGCAGTCGAGCGCGAAGCCGTGAAAGGTTCATTATAAAATATCTATCCATAAAAAAACCGAGGCTATGGCCTCGGTTTTTTTAAAGCGACACTCAATCAGACTTAGAATACGCCTTGAGCAAGCATTGCATCAGCCACTTTTACGAAGCCTGCAATGTTGGCACCGTCTACATAGTTCACAGTACCGTCTTCTTTGGTACCGAATTTTACGCAGTTACGGTGAATTTCTTTCATGATCGCATGTAAACGCTCATCAACTTCCTCAAAGGTCCAGCCTAAACGCAATGCATTTTGCGACATTTCCAGACCAGAAGTGGCAACACCACCTGCATTTGATGCTTTACCTGGCGCATAAAGCGTTTTCGCTTCAATGAATTTCTCTACAGCAGCCAAGGTTGAAGGCATGTTTGCACCTTCAGCGACACAGATCACGCCATTTGCGAGAAGCTTTTCAGCATCCTCCGCATCCAGTTCGTTTTGAGTCGCGCATGGCAGTGCGATATCACATGGAATACCCCAAGGACGTTGTCCTTCCAGATATTCAAAACCATGTTTAGAGGCAAATTCTGAAATACGACCCCGTTTTACGTTTTTAAGTTCCATCACTTCAGCAAGCAATGCTTCAGTGAAACCGTCTTTGACGTGAACCGTACCCGCAGAGTCAGAAAGTGAAACCACTTTCGCGCCCAGATACAACGCTTTGTCAGCAGCATATTGCGCAACGTTACCAGAACCTGAAATTGCGACAACTTTGTCTTTGAAGCTTTCGCCACGAGACTTGAGCATTTCCTCAGCGAAATACACAGTACCGTAACCCGTTGCTTCCGGACGCGCCAATGAACCACCGAAGGTTAAACCTTTACCGGTGAATACACATGCAGTGTCGTTACTTAATTTTTTCATCATGCCGGCCATATAGCCCACTTCACGACCGCCCACACCAATATCACCTGCAGGGATATCTGTGTTCGCACCTAGGTGACGATATAGCTCGATCATTAAAGCTTGGCAGAAACGCATGATTTCGCCTTCTGATTTGCCTTTAGGGTCAAAATCAGAACCGCCTTTACCACCACCCATAGGAAGTGTGGTTAAAGCATTTTTAAATGTTTGCTCAAAGCCTAAGAATTTTAGGATTGAAAGATTCACGGAAGGGTGGAAACGCATACCACCTTTAAATGGACCGATCGCTGAGTTGTATTGTACGCGGAACGCACGGTTTACCTGAGTTTGACCTTGGTCATCTACCCAAGAAACTCGGAACTGGATCGCACGTTCTGGCTCAACTAGACGTTCTAGCAAACCATGTGCTGCGTATTGTGGATTCTTTTGAATGAATGGCCACAAACTGGTCATCACTTCTTCGACAGCTTGAAGAAATTCTGGTTGGTGTGCATCACGTGATTTTACGTAATCTAGGAACTCATTAAGTGTGTTGTATTTCAACGCTTAATCCTCAGCAGAAAATGGATCAAAATTGGTCAAATTTACAATCAATGTTAAATTTTGGCGCAAAATATTAAATATCTTTTGTAACTAATCTACAATACTTTTTTTGAAAATACTTTAAAATTAATTTGATAACAAATATTTATATTGATTATGAATATTTTTTCTATGTCAGGAAATGCCAATTGAATCAAGGCTTAGATTCAGATTTATGCTTAATAATAAGGCATAACTTGACCCTTAATTGCGCACGACTTAGGAGTTTAAAAATATGTTAAAATGCATAACTCGACATATTTTGTTTCACTTACTGCAAAGCTCAGCATGAGCAGCTCTGGTTATTCATGAATTCGCCAATTTCTCTGGTCCAATCGATTGATGCTTTACTCCCTCAAACCCAATGTGGACTCTGTGGTCATCGTGACGGATGTTTACCTTATGCCCAGTCGATTGCTGAGGGTGAAAATGCCAATAAATGTGTGCCAGGCGGACAGCCTGTTGCCGATGCTTTGGCTGCATTATTAAATCGTCCTGAACTTGTGGCAGAAGAAAGTGTCTGGCCCATTCAAGCCGACGGTCGCCCGCAGCGCATCAAAGCCGTAATTCGTGAAGATGAATGTATAGGCTGTACCAAATGTATTAGCGCCTGCCCGGTCGATGCGATTATTGGCGCCGGCAAACTGATGCATACAATTCTGACCGATCTGTGTACTGGCTGCGAACTGTGCATTCCACCGTGTCCGGTTGACTGTATCGATCTGGTCGAAGACCCACAGCCTTTGCCGACTGAAGCACAGCGTCTTGCGGAACAGGATGATCTGCGTCAGCGTTACTATGCGCACATCCAGCGTGAAGAAAAACGGCGTACCGATCGTAAGGGACCTGTGGTCCGTGCAGAAATTGATACTGCCCTGTTTGCCCGTTTCTCTGCTTTAAATGAGCAACTTCCTGTGATTGAAGTCGCGAGCAAGCCAGAGAATGCACCTGTAGCTTTCGATTCCAAGACCACGATTGAACTGGCAAAACTACGTACCCAAATTAAAAAACTGGAAAAACAGCTTTCGGTTCGTGAAGATGCCCGAAAACGCACCCAACTGGAAGAACTGACACAGCAATTACAGGCTTTACAGGGATAGAACATGACCACAGCAAAGGCCAAGCCCGTTAAAAACATGACCAAAAAGCAGATTCAGACCTTTTTTGAACGCCTGCGTGAACAGCGGCCTAACCCAAAAACTGAGCTGAATTATTCCAATCCCTTTGAATTACTGGTCGCGGTCACGCTCTCTGCTCAAGCCACCGATGTCAGCGTCAACAAAGCCACAGACAAACTCTTTCCAGTCGCCAATACACCGGAAGCCATTTATGCGCTGGGTGTGGACGGCTTGAAGGAATATATCAAGACCATTGGTTTATATAACTCGAAAGCGGTCAACGTGATTAAAGCCTGCGAAATGCTGATTCAGAAGCACAACAGTGTGGTACCGGACAATCGTGCAGACTTAGAAGCCCTGCCGGGTGTAGGTCGTAAAACGGCGAATGTGGTACTGAATACGGCCTTTGGTCAGCCGACCATGGCGGTTGATACACATATTTTCCGGGTAGGTAACCGTACCGGACTAGCGGTTGGTAAAAATGTGCTTGAGGTCGAGCATCGTTTAGTGAAGGTCATTCCAAAAGAATTTATTATTGATTCACATCACTGGCTGATTTTACATGGTCGCTATTGCTGCATTGCGCGCAAACCGAAGTGTCATGAATGTGTAGTATCCGATGTGTGTAACTGGCCGGACCGATTCGAATTTGGTGCAGCCCGCTCGATTGCAGTGAAAAATATTGAGCTTGCTGAATAGAACGGCGCAATCAAGATGGGATAAAAAATAGGTGACCAATGTGTCACCTTTTTATCGACTTTAAGAAAACTGCTTTTCGTTTAAACCAAATTTTTAGTTGAGCTGAACTATTATGGATTATTTACCCTGATCTTGTTCAGCCTGTTCCTGTTTCTTGCGCTGTTCAAGTTCAGCTTGTAATTTTGGATGGAGCTGGCGCTCAGGTCGCTTTGCTGCATTTTCCGCACGTTCTTCCTGACGTACTTTGTTCAGTATTTTAAAACTGAAATAGAACAGACCTACCAATACTGCCAGAAAGACTACCATCAACACCAATACGCCAAATTTCATAGCAACAAGTACCCTGTTCAAATACGCAATAAAAAAGAGCCCTAATATGACTTAGGGCTCTCCGATTGTCAAAATCATCGTCAGCCGATTATTTTGCTTGATCCAGAATCGCGAAAAGCTCAGTCTGAACCTGATCGATTGGACGCAGACCGTTTAACTTGTTGTAAGTCGGTGCATTTTCACCTGATGCTGCACGGCCTTGGTAGAAGCCCACCAGTTGCTCCGTTTCAGTATGGTAAGAACCTAAACGTTTACGAATTGTCGCTTCCAGATCATCTGGACGCTGAACCAGATCTTCACCCGTTTCGTCATCTTTACCTTCCACTTTTGGCGGGTTGTAAACGATGTGATACACACGGCCAGATGCCGGGTGCTGACGACGGCCAGAAAGACGTTGTACGATCTCTTCATCTGGAACATCGATTTCAATCACGTGATCGATGTTGATACCTTCGTTTTCTAAAGCTTCTGCTTGAGGAATGGTACGCGGGAAACCATCAAAAATACAGCCATTTACACAATCAGGTTGCGCAATACGCTCTTTGACCAGACCAATGATCAACTCATCAGAAACCAAACCGCCATTGTCCATGACACTTTTAGCTTGTAGACCTAATTCAGTTCCTTCACGAATTGCAGCACGGAGCATATCACCGGTTGAAATTTGTGGGATATTGTAGCGCTTACAGATCAACTGAGCTTGTGTACCTTTACCTGCTCCAGGTGGTCCGAGTAAGATAATGCGCATATATAAACATCCTCATTTAAACAATATGTATGACGCCACGACCACAATCGCCCGATTGTGTCCCCCGGCATCTCATTATAAGAAAGCCACAAACAAATGGATTAAACCCGCGACAAAACCGGTTACCCCACCCAATAAAATCAGAATCCATTCATCTTCCTGAAATGCAGGACGTAAAAGATTCTGAAACTCCTTCGGAGTCAACTCGCGTATGCGGTCTCTAAACATTTGATAGATTTTCTGTGCACGGCTCGCATTAAATGCTGGGTCGCATACAGGCACCATCGTAATTTCAATCGAGCGATCGATCAAGTCCGTCTTGAGTTTTGCATACTCTTTTGGCCCTAAAGACAGCTGTAAAGAGGTCCGAACCAGGGGTGTTTCCATAATTTCATTAATATGACGTTTGACAATGCGGCGGGTTTTGTCTTTTTTCCCGCCATACATCATCTCGGTCATGATCGATTTTAACGTAATCAGATCTTCTGTGACTACACTTGCGAAAACATCAGAGACTTCATCCTGACGTTTCATAAATGCGCCTTGTATGTTATAGGTGCCAATACGCGGAATGACAGGTTTAATCCATGGAAACTTGCGACTTGTGGTACGGCTAAAGAATTGCGGGTACTTTACCGGATGCGGATAGAGCGGGTTGAATACCATCCAGATCGCAATCCAGTTAGTCAAAAAGCCCCAGATGGCAGCCCAGAACGGGACAGTCCAGTGCCACGGCACCACGAACCAGACAATCATCTGGAAAATACCAAAGAACATGCCGATGAGTGCACTGATATGCCAAATAAAATTGATTTCTTTTTGGCCCACTTTCAGGAACATGCGCACCATTAACCGACGGTCACCTTCCATCTGGCTGACCACCATTTCACGCATATCGACAAGTGACTCGACGTTCATGGTCAGCTCGGTCACCAATTCACGCAAAATTGCCGGCATTTGTTTTTGTGCCTGTGCATAAATTCTGCGTTTGATGGCAAAAGGCAGGTTTTCCCAAAGGACTGCATTACGATCCATCATCACTTCATCAATCAGATGTTCAAGTTCAAAACCAACCTGTTCACCAATGATCCGTGCCATATCATCTGGATCCATGGCCTGTAAAAATTCGCGGATGGAACCTAGTTTAGACAAAGTGTTATCGGTAATAATGCCTGAAATACGGCCAGCTTTGCGTGGCACGATCCCCTGCCAGCCGACAGGTACAGGACCGAGATGGACACCCCAAAAATTGATCGGATAAAAGACCATTTTCAGTGCCATCCAGACGTGAGCCCACGTTACAAATGCGGTCACCGGAATAATGCTGAGCACGGCCCAAAAATCCGGGCGATTCACAAAGGTTTGCCACAATTCGTTGACGTACTCAAGCATGCATAAGTTCCATATTTAATTTTTTGTTCACAGAATACACATATTTATAAGGTCAAATATTTTGTCTATAAACCGATACTTAAAGTATAGGAAAATTGTAGTCGCGGTTCAGTTTCGGCCACCACACGACCATTTCGATCTTCAAATTTCTCTCCGGCACCAATGCCGACACTAAAACTGCTGATTCGCTCTGAACTCAACAAAACATAGGCCAAATCAATTCCAGCACCTAAGCGAGCCTTGTATTCATTGTCGACGCGTTTGCTTTCAATATGACCCGCATAGCCTCCGACATAATACCCATTTTTATCCTTGCCGGTCAGATGCGCAGGATAACGAAAGCCTACTTGTCCCCCTATCGTTCGATCATCATCCAGAAAAACCCCACCTTTCACATAAGCAATCCCATAAGGATTAACCCATTCAGTATTTAAATGTACCAGCTTCCGGGTAAAACCAGCCCCAACATTAAAGGCTTTTGCCTGAGTCGCTTCTACTTTATCTGCAGTATTATTGATTTGATCATGTGCATAGGCCCCGTTCGCCCACAATGCAAACGCCAACAAAGGGTAAACCTTGTTCATTCCTTCACCATCTTCCTTAATTATAGTTTTTGGTATAGTCCTATTTTTATTCGATTTTACTGTATCAGAATTATCACAACTCTTATATACAGCACTTTACAATTTTCATGTCTGCAAAGTCAAAGCTTAAAGGAACTGATCGTAATGGCAGTTTTTCATTATCAAATCAAGTCCAGTTGCGTTAGAATATTCCACTTTGATTCTTTCCTCCTTTCCTCAGGTCTCAAGTCGATCGCGTATGAAGCAGCACTTTCCTTTAAAAAATGCACAACAAGAAAAGCGCATCTATCGTAGTCGAGTATGGATTTCTGTTGGAATCGTCATCTTTTTTATGCTGCTGCTGGTCAGCCGCTATGCTTATTTACAACTCTTTAATTTCGAGACCTTCAGTACCGCTTCTGACCAAAACCGGATTCGTCTGCAACCTCTGCCTCCAGCGCGCGGTTATATTTATGACCGTAACGGCGTATTGCTGGCCGATAACTACCCGGTTTTTACCGCAACTTTAAGCCGCGCCGATGTGCAGGATATTGACCAGACTTTGGAACGTCTGAAGCCTATTCTGGAGCTGACCGAAGAAGATATTGAACGCTTCCAAAGCCGGATCAAAACAGCACGTAGAACCGAACGGGTTTCGATCAAGCTCAACCTGAATGAAAATGATATTGCCCGTTTTAGCGAGGTCAAATATCAGTTTCCGGGCGTGAATATTGAAACCCAGATGACCCGCTATTATCCGCATGGCGACCTGTTTGCCCATGTGATTGGTTATGTGGGCCGGATTAATGACAAAGAACTCAAAGCCATTGACAAGGATCTGTATGCCGGGACCAACCTGATCGGGAAAATTGGGGTAGAAAAATCCTATGAAGAACTTCTGCATGGGGTGCCAGGAAATGAATCGGTAGAAGCGGATGCTTTTGGTAATGTGCTACGGCATTTGGGCCGTAAGGATCCGGTGCGCGGTAATGATCTGTTCTTGTCACTGGATTATGGTTTGCAGGTGGTGGCTTCAGAGCAACTGGCTGGACGCCGTGGCGCGATTGTGGCGATGAATCCGAAAACTGGGGAAATTCTGGCGCTGGTTTCCAGCCCAAGTTTCAATCCAAATCTGTTTGTGACCGGTATCAGTCATAAAGATTATAGTGATCTGCGTGATAATCTGGATCAACCTTTATACAACCGCGCCGTGCAAGGGGTTTATCCTCCTGGTTCAACCATTAAACCGATGTTTGCATTGGGCGGCCTGCATTATGGTCTGGTGGACTGGGATACTACTATTTCTGATCCGGGCTATTTCAGTCTGCCGGGTGATAGTCACCGCTTCCGTGACCATAAAAAATCCGGGCATGGCGCAGTCAACATGCACAAAGCTCAGGTCGTTTCTTGTGATACTTATTTCTATGTCATGTCCTACCGCATGGGCATTGAGAAAATGAACACCTGGATGCGTCAGTTTGGCTTTGGTGAAAAAACCGGCGTGGATTTACCAAGTGAAAGCTCAGGATTGTACCCGAACCCGGAATGGAAGATGCGTACCCGTAACGCCAAATGGTTACGAGGTGAAACTATTTCGGTGAGTATCGGTCAGGGGGCTTTCACTTCAACGCCGTTACAACTGGCCATGGCAACAGCCATTACCGCCAACCATGGCAATAAAGTCATTCCGCATGTGTTACGTGAAAGTCGCGGTGCCAAAACGTTCAAGGTACATAATGGTACCCACGGCAAGATCGATTTTAATGGTCAGGAAGAAGACTGGATCAAGATGCGTGATGCCATGGTCGACGTGATTCAATCTGGTACAGGCCGAGGCATCAAAAGTGGCTTACAATATTCCATTGCAGGTAAAACCGGTACAGCTCAGGTGAAGAGCATTGCTCAAGGCAAGCGTTATAATGAATCCTTATTGACCGACCGTCAGCTGGATCATGGCCTGTTTGTCGGTTTTGCACCTGCTGAAAATCCTGAAATTGCGATTGCGGTCATTCTGGAAAATGGTCGTGGCGGTAGTGCAGCCACTGTGCTGGCTCGTCCGATTTTTGATTATTGGTTGCTGCATAAAGATAAGAAGCCGGTACGCCCGCAAGGTCATCAGCTCAGTGGTGGTCTGATGACAGCCGGAATCAAGCCTGCTGAATTGCCAAGTGGTGCAGGCATGTTGAGTCAAGATGCAGCAACTGTAGCTCCAGCCAATATTCAGCCACCAGATCCTGCCACCAATCCATCTGCAAATGCAGCTGCTCTAGCTGTAGCGCCTCCTGCTCCCACACCGGTAGAACGAGACTAAAATGAAAAACCAACTTCGAATTATTGGGGGTGACTGGAAACGTCGTCAACTACCTTTTGCCAGCATTGAGGGTTTACGCCCGACGCCTGATCGAGTACGCGAAACCCTGTTTAACTGGCTTATGTGGGACGTACAAAATGCACAGGTTTTGGACATTTGTGCAGGATCTGGTGCCTTGGCTTTTGAAGCCTTATCGCGTGGTGCGGCCTCAGTCGTCATGATTGAACCAGATCGTACTCAGGCACAATTCCTGACCCAGAATCTTGAACTTTTACAAGTCACCAAAGCACGCGCCCAATTGAAAATAGCAACGGCGCAGCAAGCTTTAACCAGCCTGCAAACACAATTTGATCTGGTTTTTCTCGATCCACCGTATAGCCTGAACTTATGGGAAGAGCTGGCATTACAGGCAGATCATCTGGTGAAAAATAATGCTTATATTTATGTGGAAGCAGACCGTGATCTACAGTTGCTTAAATTACCAGCATCATGGCGACTCATTAAAAATACCAAAGCCGGTACAGTGCGTGCAGGGCTTTATCAAAAAAGTGTTTCTTAAATAAAGTCACAATTAAGACCCATTAAAAAAGGATTCCGCGGTGGAATCCTTTTTTGTCAATAATAGTCAAACTGAAAGATGCGAGAAGTATTTTAGTCACGATCACGGCGCCAATCACGGTTGTCACCTCTGTCACGCTTCCAATCCCGATGATCTCTATGCTCCCGATTTTTCCAGTCACGATCCTTGTGGTCTCGATCATAATGTCCGTTGCGATCCCGGTGATCACGAGAACCATCATCCCATGGATCAACCACACAACCAGTTAATGACACTGCCAATACAGAAAGTAAAATCGCTTTTTTAATCATGTCCCTAATCTCTTTACTTCACCCTATCAGTATCAGGCGAGTTCATGGAGACTAAACGAACTCATTGTTGCTCTGTTGTAGTGATTTATGCATTTTTTATGCAGGAATAAAAAACTCATTCCTTATTTTCGTTTTAATATTTTACGCACATTTGAACTTTAATTTGCATAAATACAGCTAACTAAAAGCTTGGCTTTTGCCCTGATCTTTAGAATACTGCTGCCTTTCCTTCTGACCTTACCTTTATGACCTGGCTGTTATTTATTCTTGGTGCAATGGTCGCTGGTTTCGTACAGGGGCTGACCGGTTTTGCCTTTGCCCTGATTGCCATGTCATTCTGGGTCTGGGTATTGGCTCCGCAACTGGCAGCGCCCTTGCTGGTATTTGCTTCCATCTGGAGTCATTTAATTTCACTGACTCAGGAACAGAAGCCACCCATATTATCTAAACAGTGGCTACTGCCTTATTTAGTGGCGGGTCTGATTGGCGTACCGCTCGGCACTTACCTGCTGCACATCATTCAAGCTGATACATTTAAATTAGTTTTGGGCATTTTTCTGGTGCTCTGGTCTCCGCTGATGCTGCTCAATCCACACATCAAAACCATTCAGCGCTCGGGAAAAATAGCCGACAGTAGTATCGGATTGATGGGTGGAATATTAGGCGGACTTGGTGGTTTTTGTGGAGCCGTCCCTTCAGCATGGGTGATGTTGAAACAACTCCCGAAAGCCCAGCAACGCTATATCTTGAGGCATTTTAATTTTGCAGTTCAGGTCTTCGCACTCGGTACCTATCTATGGCAAGGTATGATCGATCAAAGTCATTTACCCTATATGGCAGTGTTAATAGTTTTTGTCAGTATTCCGGCCATTTTAGGGGCAAAACTCTTCTATAAAATTTCTGAACTGCTGTTTAAACGTATTATCCTAAGTTTGCTGTTCAGCGCCGGCTGTTTTCTTATAGCGTCCCAATTCATTTAAGCCCAATCTCATGCAGAGTTGGTTTACTTTGCCTCAGGCTTGAATCCGCTGACATAACTGCTATGTTAGGGCCAATATTTCGTAATATAGATCATCATTATGCAGATTCGTGATCAGATTGTTCTCGTTACCGGCGGAGCACGTGGCTTGGGTTTGGCGATTACTCAAGCCCTATTGGCAGAAGGTGCTCGCGTCGTCGTCAATTATCATAGCAGTCAGCAAACCGCCGAACAGCTTGCGCAGCAGTATCCCGAGCAGGTCTTTATTTATCAGGCCGATGTCACTCAGGCTGATCAGGTACGGACTTTATTTGCTGCGGCAAAAAAGCATTTCGGGGAAGCGATTCATGCGGTCGTCAATAATGCGCTGATTCAGTTTGAATTTAATGGGGATGATCGCCCTAAGGTTGAAGATTTAACTTGGGAGACCATGTCACGTCAATTCAGTGGTGCAGTACAGGCTGCCCTCAATACCACACAAGCCGCACTGGACGATATGAAGCACACGGGTTTTGGCAGGATCATCAATATCGGCACAAACTTGGTGCAAAATCCGGTGGTTCCTTATCATGACTATACCGCAGCAAAAGCGGCTTTATTGGCCTTTACTCGCACTACGGCGCAGGATTTGGGACAATATGGTATTAATGTCAATATGCTCTCTGGCGGTCTGTTACAAACCACAGATGCCAGTAAGGCCACCCCAGATTTTGTCTTTGACCTGATTGCTCAATCCACGCCTTTACGCCGGGTGATTACCCCGGAAGAATTTGCAGCTGCAATCCTGATGTTTTTGTCGCCGTATTCACGTGCTGTCACAGGACAAAACCTGATTGTGGATGGTGGTTTGGTCAAAGGCTAACTCTTTAGAAAATGAACATAGTTTTTAAACTCTATTGTTCCATTTTTTAACCATTTGGTAGATTAAAAAGGTTTTGTGACCGGGTTTTACTTCTACAATACGGTGTTCCCATAAAACCTTTTGTCTATTTTCTATGAAATTTATCACGACATTGCTCAGTACCTTATTGCTGGCAGGTTGTATGTCTAGCGATCTGAAAAAATCGGAACAGCTGCTGCAAAATTTCCAGTGCTCCCAGATCGAGATGTCACAGATGTCGCATACCAGTATGACCGATTATTATCAGCATTCGCTCTATAGCACAAAATCCAAGGCCGAAGCGTATATCGAGCATTATCACCAAGGTGAAAAGTTATTTGATATTCCCTTATCGGAAGTTGTGCAACAGCAATATGAGCTGTATAAAAGTGCCTGTCAAAGCCTCGGTGGAATTTTACCCGCTTCTGAAAACTAAGTAGTATTTGTCTGATATTCTTAATTCTTAGGCAATAAAAAAGCAGGGAAAATACCCTGCTCTTTTTACAACGCAATTTTAATTCTGATAATAACGCTGATCGACACTGAAACATTCAGGGAATTTTGGCTGAATATCTGCATAAAATGCCATGATTTCCGCCATATCTTTTTCATAATCCCCTGTCGGATAAACAATTTTACCTACGCCAGTTTTTTTCTTGGCATAGTCCATATAAGCCAAAGCAATCGGCACACCCGCATTGATCGCAACATGATAAAAACCGGTTTTCCACTGTTCCTGTTTGGCACGTGTTGCTTCTGGTGTGACCAGCATGACCAGTTTGGGATGGGTCTTAAATAAATCCGTCATCACCTGCACCATGCTCGGACGCGGCTCACCCGGCTGCTTAGGTCGACGGTCAATCCCGATTCCGCCCATCGCCCGTACAAAAGGCCCCAATGGAAATTTCATATAACTGTCTTTAATGGTTAAGCGAACATTCACACCTAACGCTTTCAAAGCCAGACGCGCATAGAGTGCATCCCAGTTACTGGTATGAGGAGCAGCAATCATGACACATTGCTCTAAATCTAGTGGCCAGTGATTATCAATTTCCCAACCCATCATGTTCAGACTTTGTTCTGCTAACTTCTCAAACACCTTATGCACCAGTTCTATTCAAATCTGCGCAGATTCTAGCAATCTAAGCAAATATAGATAGTGCAAATTGCACAACAAATAACCAATTAATCTATATTTGTATAATTAGATTTTTCAAATAAAAAATGAATTAAACACTTATACATTTCAACTTAATTTACCCATCAAGCAGCACTCAGGTTTGACTACCTCGCTCCATCAACGATGATTGTGAAATAAATTCAAGAGTTTATTCACTGAAATGCTCCTAACCTCCTCATTTTGGGATATGGCAAAACATCACGTCTTTTTATACTTCCCTGACATTATAATTTCAGGAAGATTCTAATGAAAAAAACTTTACTTTGCCTTGCTTTAGCGGGGTTAATCACGGCATGTGGCGGTTCGGACAATGATTAAGCCATATGAAAATATTCTTCGACAGCACTCAATTAAAAATTTCGGAAGCCCAAAATCCAGATGAAAGTGCAATTTTTACGAAAATTACCCCTCATAATTCGGGAATTATAGGTGCTTGGAGCTCAGGTTCGGGTAAACAATTATTCGTTTTCAAGGCAAATCATACATATAACCTAGTTGATGCTATCGGGCATGATCAAGTCGAAAGTGGAGACACATCTTAGTGGAGCGGGAATCGAATATGGTAACTACCAGATCCGAGATAGTAAATTATTTGTAGATTGTTCAGATCATTGATACCAATGGTTGTGCAGGTCTTTCCGAGACTCATGCACATTTAGGTTTGTCAGGTACAATTGATGCTATTATCCTCACATTGACGGGAAGTGGCGAAGGTAGTTTTACACTCTCTCGACTCAACTAAAATAAAATCAACTCAGACAATCCCATCAGAAGATGGCGTTATTTTAATCAATATGTTCAAACTGAATGGTACAACCCATCAATAAATGCATCAGTTCGATTTGCGAACAACATTGGGTTTTTTCATAAATATTTTTAAAATACGTCCGTACCGAACTCAACGTAATGCCACACTGTTCTGCAATATCTTCTATTTTATAACCATTAATTAACAATTCACATAAATCAAACTCTCGCTTTGACAGATGATAACATTGCTGTAGATAAGCTCTAGACAGTGAGTAATGCTGGTTCTTGTCGGTCATAAATAATGCAATCTGGTGCTGATCTGCTTGTAAAGGTTGAATATTTCTTAATTTTTTAAACGGCACGATTGTGAGCATTAATTGAGACCCCGTACTATCACTCAGTGCCAAGACTCCACCGACCTCAGCCTGAACCGTTGTAGCATCCAGTAAAGCACTTTCTAACAACTGATCAAGACGTGCCTGCTGAGAAGGATGGATTTTTAGATGATTATGTCTATCCAGATCCAGACATGAACTTTGATGAATCATCTGCTGTGCCACAGGATTGGAATAGCTTAAACACAAGTTTTGATCAAGCAGCATAATCCCTGTTTTTAAACCCTCCAATAGCGTATACAAGTTTAAATTATCTTGTTGAATCAAGCTGATTTGCCGGTGAATTTGTAAAGCCCGGCGTAAATGAATACTGATGCGTCTTAAAAAATCCAGCTCAGGCTGTTCAAAAGGCTGTACTTCAGGTGCACGATGAATACCCAGTACCGCCCAACGATAATTTCCCCGATCCAGCAATACGCCAGCCAGATAAGATACACCGCTAGGCTTTAAACACTTCTCATAGAACACATAGTGATCCGTACCCGGCTGTTCTGCATAGTGCTGACAGTTATGACTCAATGCATCCCCCATCTCAATATCATTCCATAAGGGCATATGCAGTTTCATATCAATCACTCTGATACGTTCATCCTGATAGGCAGCCAAACTTTCATTCGGGATATTATACGTGTGAACAAAATCATAGCCTGGATTAAGCTGATCCAGACCGGTAAAAATTGCACTCTTACTTTTAGTGTAGCTCACGATATCTTCGATCACCTCTAGCCACAAAGCTGGCAATAATGCAGCATCATAAATTTTTGCAATAAGATTATTTTCTTGTTCTAATTTCATTGCTGCCTCATTTTTTATAGTTCTTTCTTAATCATAGCGCCAAGCAGCCCTTGGTGAAACGACATAAAATACCTTTAATATTTTATGAAAATCCCTGAAGTCTATTGATTGATGAATAACTTTGATCTGATTCACCTAATGAATCAAACTTTAACAAGATTGCTCTATTTATCTATACAGACTGCTTTTAATGTAATTAGCTAACAAATAAATCCATAGGATCAAAACAATGAAGAAATTTATATTCACCGCTGCGATGGCAGTCGCTATTTCATCAACGTTGACAGCATGTTCAAAACAGAATGACAATGAGCCAATGAATCATAATGCACCATCCAGCCCAGCGATGACGGAGCAAAATAACTCCGGTACCAATCTGACTCGGGCTGATAGCGCAGAGACCTCATTAGATTGGGCAGGTGAATATGAAGGTGTATTTCCTTGTGCCGACTGTGAAGGCATTAAAGTCGAGTTACAGCTTAATTCAGATAAGACTTATGAACTGAGTGAAGAATATTTAGGGAAAGCTAATAATAATGAATTTGAGCTCAAAGGCAGTTTTAGTTTTGATCCTCAGGATCCGTCACTCATCACATTAGATAACAAAGCTGAAAACCGTAAATTCTTTGTTGGCGAAAATTTTATCGAAGCACGTGATGTTGAATCAGGTAAAAAAATTGAGAGTAATTTAAATTATAAATTAGTTAAAAAGTCTTCATCATAATTTTGTAAAGAATAAAAAAATCCCCGCAATAGCGGGGATTTTATTTCAACTATGTTGAAGGTAAATTATTTACCGCCAAACACATATGAAACACCTACACGGCCACCAACTTCATTACCGCCAGCGAAACCAAGAGCAGCACTTACAGAAGTACGACCATCAGCAAATACGCTTGCAACACCTAGAGCACCAGCAGACTCACCTTCATAGTGACCTACACCGCCAAATACAGCGAATTGGCCAGCACCGATATTAGGAATTTGTTGTTGAGCAGCTAATGCAATTGCTACACCACGATAAGCAGTTTTTTCTACGTCATCAATACGAGAGTTCAACTGATTTACACGGCTATTTAATTGACCAGCTGTTGTCTTGAATTCAGTTAAACGTTCATCAACTTCAGCAACTTTAGCATCGATAGCTTCAGTAGCGCCAGCTACAGCACCATCAACAGACTCTTTAATGTTATCAACGATACTTACACCATTGATACGGAAGTCACCAGAATCTACATAATCAGCAGTGATTGTAGTCTTTTTAGTAGATACTTGACCTTCTGCATTCGTTGTTGTTTTCTTAACTTCTAAACCATAAACATTTGAATTATCAGTAGCATCTTTAGCAATAATACCTAAATCTACTGATTGTTCTTTTTGGTTACGAGCACCTTGTTGATTACTATTAGTAGATAATTGACTTACAATCGAACCAGCAGCATCAGTTGTTTGACCAGTCAAACGCGAAGCATCATATTCAAATGATTTTTCACTATACGTAACTTTTTGGTCAGAAATTACATTACGTACACTTGAGTCACGGTAAACACCAGTAACAGTTGTCGCTGCACCACCAGCAACTAATTTGTCTGCTGTTAGCACATCTTTAGAGTCAAGGTATTCAACAAGAGCATTTTCTTGACCTGTAAAATACTGCTTCTCTTGAGTAGTAACATCTGTTACAACCCATACATTCTTGCCAGCAACAACATACTGACTCACAAGTTGATTTGCACTATTTGTTGTTGCCACTAATGATGTAATACCGTGACGACCATCCACAGTTTCAATATCACCATTTGCTAATACGATATTGTTTGTTTGCAAACCTTTACCAGTAAGTGTAGCAACACTGTTACCATCTTTAGCACTTACACCATAAACATTTGATGTAACATCACCTAAAACTTTTTGTGTTAGAATACCAAGTTCAACTGATTTTTCGTTGTATTGGTTTTCTGTGGCAACGTCACGAACGAACTCATTTGTCGGACCATTTGGTGCAGTTGTAGCACCCTCAAAAACCGAGGTTGAATTAGTAGAAGAAATTTGGCCATACTTAACCGTTTCATTATTAATACGTTTAATTTCTTCAATTTCACCGTTGCGATTAAATGTTGAAGTAACAACACCACCCTCTAAGAAATTCTCTTTTACTAATTTAGTCGAATCAAAATCTGTAACTGCAATCTGAGTTAAGCGATTTGCATTTTCAACGTAATAAGTTTTTGTAGCCTCAGCATTCTCTGCTTGGCGTGCAATAACCTCAACGATAGTCTGACCATTGATACCATATTTAGCAACAAGAGCGTTTGGATCTGTATAACCAATATTGCCTAATGAAGTTGGCAACTTGCTACCATAATCAGCAGCATGGGTCTCACCTGTCTGATATAAATACGATGTATCTTGACTTAAAGCTTCTGCATAATAGTTGTTCAAGACTTCAACAGGACTAACCTGTTGTTGTACATTACCATATACATCTGTCCAAGTATGTGCTGCATTAGCTGATACTGCTGCTACTGCAAGGCTAGCTGCTAAAAGTGTCTTTTGAAATTTCATGTAAATTTCCTTCAATTTTTATAAAAAGACTGGTTTACCCTAGGATTGATGTAAACCAGCAAAACTGAGTTGAATGTCTGGTTGTTCTGGAGACCGCCATCCACTCCCTACCGCTGCTATAGCGGTCTTGAGGCAATAATATACAAAACAAAACAAAAAGATCAATCAATATTTGATTTATTTTTAAATTTAAAGTTTATAACAGGTCAGTAAAACGCAGGAGTAATTTTTAAGTAATTGTTTTTATTAAATATTAAAAAATAAAACCTATAAATCAATAACAACTAATTAATGGATTGATGAACTAATATTGGTTATAAGCTGAATTAAACATAAAATCAGATAAACAAATAAAAATTACAAATAATTACAACAAGATAGGCTAAAAAACTTTGTTACAATTGAAATATGAGTCGAGTTTTCTTAAAATTATGCTCTTAAAATCATTGTAGTATTTTAAATACATTTTTAAGATAAAACTTATAAAGTGTATGATGAGATAGAAAGAGAGAACTTAATTTATGAGCAATCAGCAAGAAAAAAAATTATTTGCTGAACGATTGAAACAAGCTTTACTGGATGCTGCACACCCTATTAGCCCTACTTTTTTATCTAGGGAGTTCAATCACCGTTATGACGGCAGCCCAATTTCAGTACAATCTGCGAATAACTGGTTATTAGGTAAGGCCATCCCTAGCCAAGATAAGCTTTCTATTTTAGCAATCTGGCTAAATGTATCTAATCAATGGCTAAGATTTGGAGACCAGGATATTAGTCCGAGTGCTCAGATTTCAGAACATGATATTGGAGATCTAGACTATTATCTGAAGTTTCGCGCTTTAAAAAATCATCATAAAGATATCATTAAAAAGTTGATTGATGAGTTAAATCAATTGTAATTTTTATGCGTGAAATAAGCTAAAATTTTTTTATGCTCATGTTCATATATCCGTAAACGATCTTCATATTCCTTTAATTTTCGGTATAAAGACTTTAATTCACATTTACTAATCAATACCAGTTCAGAATGATCCTCTGAACTTTTCCCCTCATTATTTATAACTGTACTGTTCATATAGCCGCACATCAATTATATTTTAATTAAATCATAAATCAAAAATTTATATATTCCAAGATCAAATGTTACAAAAATAAACATTAATCAATTTTTCAATAGAAAGTGCTGCCTTGTTGGCATTCTCTAATCTAGATCAAACTTATGTCTCAAATTTTACTCTATTTTTTATTGAAATCGTACTTTTTTATCAAGAAATAAAAAAAATCCCTACCTGAGGTAGGGATTTTTCAAGATCAAATGATCAACATGAATTACATCATGCCGCCCATACCACCCATGCCGCCCATATCAGGCATTGCAGGCTTGTCTTCTGGAATATCCGTGATCATACATTCAGTTGTCAACATTAATGCAGCAACAGAAGCAGCATGCTCAAGTGCAGAACGCGTTACTTTTGCTGGGTCAAGAATACCCATTTCGAGCATATCGCCATAAACACCTGTTGCCGCGTTATAACCGAAGTTGCCTTCGCCATTTTTCACAGCATTGATCACCACTGAAGGCTCATCACCCGCATTCGATACGATTTGACGAAGCGGCGCTTCAATCGCACGACGTAGAATGTTGATACCTACATTTTGGTCATCATTCGCGCCAGTTACGTTATCCAATACTTTCGCTGCACGTACCAGTGCAACACCACCACCTGCAACCACACCTTCTTCAACCGCAGCACGCGTTGCATGAAGGGCATCATCTACACGGTCTTTCTTCTCTTTCATTTCAACTTCAGTCGCAGCACCGATTTTGATCACTGCAACACCGCCTGCCAATTTAGCAACACGTTCTTGAAGTTTTTCTTTGTCATATTCAGACGTCGATTCTTCAATTTGCGCACGGATTTGCTGAACACGTTCAGAGATTTGACCTGCATTACCCGCACCATCCACAATCACTGTGTTTTCTTTAGATACAGTCACTTTATGTGCAGTACCTAAATGTTCAAGTGCAGTTTGATCTAGCTGCATGCCAATTTCTTCAGAAATCACCGTACCGCCAGTCAAGATCGCAATGTCTTGCAGCATCGCTTTACGACGATCACCAAAACCAGGTGCTTTAACTGCACATACTTTGATGATGCCGCGCATGTTGTTGACAACCAAAGTTGCCAACGCTTCGCCTTCAACATCTTCAGCGATGATCAAAAGCGGTTTACCTGTTTTCGCAACAGCTTCAAGCACTGTGATCAACTCACGAATGTTGCTGATTTTTTTGTCAACCAGAAGAATGAACGGATTTTCAAGCTCCGCAGTTAGCGTGTCTTGCTTGTTTGCGAAGTATGGCGAGATGTAACCGCGGTCAAACTGCATACCCTCTACCACATCTAGAGAATCTTCAAAGCCTGAACCTTCTTCTACAGTAATGACACCTTCTTTGCCCACTTTTTCCATTGCTTGCGCAATCAGTTTACCTACAGTGGTGTCAGAGTTTGCAGAGATCGAACCGACTTGTTCAATCGCTTTAGAATCAGACGCAGGTTGAGCAGTTGCTTTAATTTCAGCAACCAAAGATCTAACAGCGATATCGATACCGCGTTTCAAGTCCATTGGGTTCATACCCGCTGTAACTGACTTGATGCCTTCGTTCAAAATTGCTTGAGCCAATACAGTTGCAGTGGTGGTACCGTCACCTGCGATGTCATTAGTTTTAGAAGACACTTCACGAACCAGCTGAGCACCCATATTTTCGAATTTATCTTTCAGGGTGATTTCTTTGGCAACCGTTACACCATCTTTGGTGATGTGCGGCGCACCGAAAGAACGGTCGATCACAACGTTACGGCCTTTAGGACCTAGTGTTACTTTCACTGCATCTGCAAGGATATTCACACCAGCAATCATTTTGCTGCGCGCTGAATCACCAAATTTTACGTCTTTAGCTGACATTTTTGACTCCAAATACTTTTAATATCTTTTAAATTCTGATGAATATAAGACGACTTTAAACGGAAATTAAGCAAATACCGCTAAAATGTCAGATTCTTTCATAATAAGAAGTTCTTCGCCGTCAACTTTCACAGTTGTACCCGCATACGTACCGAACAATACTTTATCGCCAACTTTTACATCTAGTGCACGTACACCATTGTCAGTGATTTGACCATTACCTACAGCAATGATTTCACCTTGAGCTGGTTTTTCTGCAGCAGAACCAGGAAGTAAAATACCGCCAGCTGTTTTAGTTTCTTCTTCAACACGACGAATAACAACGCGGTCATGTAATGGACGAATGTTGCTCATATTTAACTCCATCAGACTAAGTCTTTTTAGGTCACTGATGACGACTTAATTATTCCATGGGTCATCATCAAAAATTTTTGATGTCACTTTTATGGAGATGGAATAAAACGCTTCAAGGGCAAAAATGAAAAAAAATTGCTTTTTTTTAACGAATACTGATTTTTCGTCTATTTATTCAACATATCAGGCTTTAACAGAAAGGACTGGGTCACGTCATCGAATAAATACTGGGAAATTTTTCCTGATGCATCAATCAGATTAAAACTATTTGGCTCTTTTTTATGTAGCCGATGCGAGGCTGAAGTACCTGCATGTACATCATAAACAGGATGATCTGCCCCCAAATCAAAGATCAGGTTCAAATCATAAACCGCAGGTTGATGCAGATGTCCATGCAAGACTGCAAACAGGCCATGTGCTGCCCAAGCTTCTAAAGCAATTTTGGCCATCAATGGACTATCCTTAAAACCGCGCTTATTTTGAAAAGGCACATAGAACGGTTGATGGCTGACAATAATTTTTAATTTGGAAGAAGGCGCTTGGCCTAATTTCCGATCAATACGCTGAATCTGCTCAAGCGATAAATGCCCTTTGGTGTGATAGCGGCGCCGGATTGAGTTCACCCCCACCAGATAAAAGTTGTCTGTTTCAAGTGTGGGTTCAAGTTCACCAAAAAAAAGCTGATAACGGGTAAATGGATTGAACAGCCGATTCCATAAATGATAGAGCGGAATATCATGATTACCCGGAATTACCAGATAAGGTGTCTCAAGCTGATCTAAAAACCGTTTACAGGCCAAAAACTGGCTTAAACGTGCGCGTTGGGTCAGATCACCACTGACGACGACCGCTTCCAGAGGATGAGTCTGACAGAACTGTCGAATTGCCTCTAAACACTCGGGTTTTTCTGTCCCAAAATGCAGATCAGACAGATGCAGGATCATGCGGCACCCTTACACTCAGGCTGTTTTTTAAAACAGAAATATTGAGGGGCGGCGCCATTTCTACGATTTCGCCATCAATCGCCACCATCAATTTCTTGGATCTAGATTCGATACGGACTTGATCGGCTGCAAAACTGTAAACATCCGAAGCCTGATCAATCTTGCCACGAACCAACTGATACACAAGCTTAAATAAAGTTAGCTTATCACTTTTAGAAACCACTACTCCTGCGACTTTACCCTGCTCTGCTGCTTTGGCAATCTGCATTTTCATATCTGCCAGTTGCAAGGGATTGTTGCCAAAAAAGATCAGCGGTGTTTTTACCGGATATTTCTTGTGATCTACCCAGATTTCCAGTTTCAGTTCCTTACGGTCGCGAATCAGCACATCCAGTGCGGAAGTATAGGCATGTAACGGCAATCGACCAAACCGCCGGTTATAATCTTCACGTTTTTTGATAAATAAGGGATACAGACCCAAACTGGCATTATTCAGATAAATATCCTGATTAATTTGGGCTACATTGATACGTTTAGATTGTCCCGTGGCAATCACTTTAGCGGCTTCAATTAAATCCAGGGGAATATCTAATAATCTGGCTACATAATTAAAAGTACCCAAGGGTAAAATTCCAACAGAAATTTGCGTATTCAATAAATGTTTGGCGACTGTATTTAAAGTACCATCCCCACCTGCTGCCACCACGATACCTGCTTCATCCGACGCTAAATGTCGTGTCAACACCTCCGCCATAACGTGATCAAATTGCTGTGAATCATTGATTTCATAAGCTTTAGTCTGATAACCTTGCGCTGAAAATATTTCAGTCAATTGTTCATAGATCCCTTCTGGCCCTTGTATGCGAAAACCAGCATTATGATTATAAATAAGCGATAAGGGTTTAGATTGATTAGACATTTTTCGCACAACTTTATGAAGCCTATTGGCATTTTGTCCAATTCATAGACAATTAACAGTAGCTTTATGTAAAATTCAAATGGCAACCATTTATTTAATCAATAACGAATATGAGACGTGCTATAAAATTAATAAACTGATTTTATTAATAATTTTTAAAATAAATACTATTCATAATTAAAATAAATAACCAAGACAATTCAAATATTTAGTTTTATCTTATTGTTTTTATTATATTTACAAATAAAATAGCATTATATGCCAAAAGAAATCTAGTGCTTCTTTGGTCTTATTTTTTTTATCATTTTATGCTTTAATACAGCCACTTTTTTTCATATATCATCCGGGCAACATTTTTATTGCTCGGATTGTACTTTGTACATCCTTTTTGTACACATTTGAGATAGGCCTCACCATGACCCAAGTGAACGCACCAGAATTCGTTCGTCACCCTAAGCTTATTGCTTGGGTGGAAGAGATTGCTAAATTAACAAAACCAGCAAAAATTGAATGGTGTGACGGTAGCGCAGAAGAATATCAACGTTATATCGACTTGATGATCGCTAACGGCACAATGCAAGCACTGAATCAAGAAACTCATCCTGGTTCTTATCTTGCGAATTCTGATCCTTCTGACGTTGCTCGTGTTGAAGGTCGTACTTACATTTGCTCTGAAAACAAAGAAGACGCTGGCGCAACCAACAACTGGGAAGCGCCTGCTGAAATGCGTGCTCGCCTCAACGGTTTGTTTGACGGTTCTATGAAAGGTCGTACTTTGTACGTTGTGCCTTTCTCTATGGGTCCTTTAGGTTCTCATATTGCACACATCGGTATCGAATTAACAGATTCTCCTTACGTTGCTGTAAGCATGTCTAAAATGGCTCGCATGGGTAAAGCTGTTTATGACGTTCTAGGTACTGATGGCGAATACGTTCCATGTGTACATACTGTGGGCGCTCCGCTAGAACAAGGCGAAAAAGACGTTGCATGGCCTTGCAACCCTGAAAAATACATCGTGCATTATCCAGAAACTCGTGAGATCTGGTCTTACGGTTCTGGTTATGGCGGTAACGCATTGCTTGGTAAAAAATGCCTGGCTTTACGTATTGCATCATTTATGGGTCGTCAACAAGGCTGGTTAGCTGAACACATGCTGATCCTTGGCGTGACCAATCCACAAGGCGAAAAACACTATATCGCAGCGGCATTCCCATCTGCATGTGGTAAAACCAACTTCGCGATGTTGATTCCACCAGCGGGCTACGAAGGCTGGAAAATTGAAACTGTAGGTGACGATATTGCTTGGATCAAACCAGGTGAAGACGGTCGTCTATATGCAATCAACCCTGAAGCTGGTTTCTTCGGTGTAGCACCGGGTACAAATACCAAGACCAACCCGAACTGTATGGCAACATTAACTAAAGATGTGATCTATACCAACGTTGCTGTAACTGACAACGGTGAAGTTTGGTGGGAAGGTCTTTCTAAAGAAGTACCTGCTAACCTGACCAACTGGAAAGGTCAACCTCACACTGGCGAAGAAAAAGCTGCGCATCCAAATGCTCGCTTCACTGTTGCTGCTGGTCAATGCCCTTCGATTGACGCTGACTGGGAAAATCCAGCAGGTGTTCCAATTTCTGCGTTCATCTTCGGTGGTCGCCGCGCGGACACAGTGCCTCTAATTTCAGAAGCATTTGACTGGGTTGATGGTGTTTACAAAGCTGCAACCATGGGCTCTGAAACCACTGCTGCTGCTGTTGGTCAACAAGGTATTGTTCGTCGTGACCCGTTCGCGATGCTTCCTTTCGCTGGCTACAACATGGCGGATTACTTCACGCACTGGTTAGAAATGGGCGAGCAAGTTGCTGAGAAAGCTGAAGCTGCTGGCAACAAACTTCCTGGGATCTATAACGTGAACTGGTTCCGTCGTGACGCTGAAGGCAACTTCGTATGGCCTGGTTTCGGTCAAAACATGCGCGTTCTTGAGTGGATCATTGACCGCTGTGAAGGTCGTGCAACTGCTGTTGACACACCAATTGGCCGCGTTCCAACTTATGAACAATTGAACTGGACTGGTTCTGACTTCACGAAAGAACAATTTGACCTTGTGACTGCTCAAGATAAAGATCAATGGATCAAAGAACTTGAAAGCCACACTGAATTGTTCGACAAACTTGGTGGTCGTTTGCCAGAGGCGTTAAAACAACGTCAAGCAGAATTAATTGCTGCGGTTAAATCTGCTTAATTGCTGATTGATCTAAAAGTTTGATTAAAAAAGGTCGCGTAAGCGGCCTTTTTTATTAAATGGATAAACAATTGATCACAATTGACCAGAGCAGCAGTTGAAGCAAACTATGGCATAATTAGCGCAAGACTTTAGGAAATATAAATATGAAAAGAACAACGGTCATTTTAGCTCTGGCTGCAAGCAGCTTCATGTTAAGTGCGTGTCAGACTGCACCACATCAATTCAACGGAAAAAGTGGCTATGAAATTCTGGAACGTTCAGGCAATACAGCAACCTTGAGCTATACGCTTTCAGGACGGCCTAATCAGGATGAAAGAAAATTGCAGGCAGCCTGTCAACAGACTTTGGGCGGTTCAAAAACCTATAATATCCAGATTTTAAGCACCAATGAAATTTCTAATCCACTTGCGGAGCAGGAACAATATGGCCGCCAATTAGGTAATAGCCGCACGCAAATCAGCTTAAGCAATACCCCAGATCTATATAATAGCGAGAATCTCGGTGCACGCGAAGCCTTAGACGCCCGCCCAACCACGATGCGTGTCATTCGTTATACTTGTTCTTAATATCCGATATATTCAAAGCAACACAATAAAAAGGGCTTATTGCCCTTTTTATTTTTCAAATTCAACGTGTTTTATAAAAACTGACATTACGAAATTCCGGCGATTCATCCAGGTCTGGCCAGGTCGTCGCGCTACGTTCATCCAGCTTTATATACTTTGGATGACTAAAATTTTTGACTCGACTGTCTGCTACCCATACTTCAGGTGCGAATTTTAAAAATTCATCCAGGAAGAAACGGTTGCATTGATCATAGAGCACATCTGCGGCTAACAGAATATCTAGCTGCTCTGCCTTATACAGATCATCCAAATATTCAAGCTCGACACTATTCAGCTCTGCATTGGCACGACATGCATCCAGACTGATCTGGTCGATATCACAGCAAATCACCCGTTTTGCGCCTGCCATTTTCGCTGCGATCGCCACTACACCCGAACCCGCACCAAAATCCAGTACCACCTTGTCTTTGACATGCTGTGGTTCAGCCAATAGCCATTGAGCCATAGACAAGCCAGACGCCCAACAAAAGATCCAATACGGCGTATCATTCCAGATACGACGAATCACTTCATCATCGAGTTTATCTGTTGGAAATACCGGTGGAATGAGCCATAAAGAAATAGGCGTATCGGGAAGCTGCTGCGCCTGTAATTCACAATGTGGAATCACATCATGTAAGGCTTTTAGCAGATGCTGAGGGGCTTTAGGCAATTGAAAGGTACAGCTCATTGGGTTTCTTTTAATTGGTATTTATATCTTTGAAAAATCTCCCTTAGCCCCTCTTTAAAAAAGAGGGGAAACTCTATCCAAAAATAGTGATCAGAGTTCCCTCCTGAGCTAAATTTAAAGCACTGCTTTTAAATTTAGCGCAAGTGGAGGGTTAGGGAGGATTTAATTAACCAAGCGCTTTTTCAGCAGCTTCTACCGTTTGACGAATCAAAGTGGTGATGGTCATCGGGCCCACACCACCCGGAACCGGGGTATAAGCAGACGCAATTTCTTCAATGCCTTGCAACTGGATATCACCTACCCCACCGCCATCCCGTGGATGGAAACCTGCATCAACTACCACTGCACCTGGTTTGATCCAGTCTTTTTGAATCAATTCCGCTTTACCGACCGCACCAACAATAATATCGGCTTGTTTTACAAATTCAGGTAGGTTTTGAGTGCGTGAATGGCAAATGGTCACAGTTGCGTTGGCTTCAAGCAGCATTGCCGCCATTGGTTTGCCCAAAATTGCAGAACGACCTACAACCACCGCATGTTTACCCGCGATTTCAATGTTGTTTTCTTTCAGAATCGTCATGATCCCGGCAGGCGTCGCTGACCCATAGGCAGCTTCGCCCATCGCCATACGCCCGTAACCCAGGCAAGTGACGCCATCGACATCTTTTTCAAGCGAGATCGCATCGAAACATGCACGCTCATCAATTTGAGCCGGAACCGGATGCTGAAGCAGAATACCGTGTACATCTGGATTGGCATTTAACTTTTCAATTTCTGCAAGAAGTTGTTTAGTTGTGGTTTCTGTTGGAAGCTCAACTTTCAATGAATCCATACCAACACGGCGACAAGCATTGCCTTTCATACGCACATAAGTTGCAGATGCACCATCGTCACCTACCAAAATCGTCGCAAGAATTGGAGTACGACCTGATTTTGCTTTCAGCGCTTCTACGCGAGTAAACAAGTCAGCTTCAATTTGCTTCGCCAATGCACGACCGTCTAGAACTAATGCCACGGCATTTCTCCCAAGTGTTGATATGAATCAATTTTGCACATTCTACATGAATAATTTAAATATTTTCCGCCAGATGCTGTTTTTATGCGCATACAAATGAATATGCTATTGTTTTTTTTTCAGGGCTTGATAATATACGCATCAACAAGACGTGGCGGGGTGGCAGAGTGGTCATGCAGCGGACTGCAACTCCGTGGACGCCGGTTCGATTCCGACCTCCGCCTCCATCTTGTTAAAGCCCGAGTGGTGAAATCGGTAGACACAGGGGATTTAAAATCCCCCGCCCACAAAGCGTGCCAGTTCGAGTCTGGCCTCGGGCACCATTTTAATCCTTGTTAAAATGGTGCAATAAAATCTCCAGCATTAAGCTGGTTTTTTTATGTCTGAAATTTAGAAAATAAGTCAAACTATCAATCAAGCCATCTTATACAGACGTGCGATTTTATCCCGCAGAACGTAAATAACGTTCTAAATCTTGCTCCAGTT
Organism: Acinetobacter sp. YH12102; assembly: GCF_013419125.1. Classification (NCBI taxonomy): domain Bacteria; kingdom Pseudomonadati; phylum Pseudomonadota; class Gammaproteobacteria; order Moraxellales; family Moraxellaceae; genus Acinetobacter; species Acinetobacter sp. YH12102. The sequence continues at coordinate 113,685 of NZ_VPAS01000006.1, forward strand.
TCTGCTGAAAATGTACAGGCTCAGTAATCTTGATGTGGGGCATCCAGTAACGCACCAAAGGTAAAAGCTGCATTTCATGGCGAATCTGACAACTGATTAACAACTCTCCCGATGCTGACTCTTGCTCAATCTGTTGTTCCGGAAATAAACGACGCTCTTTAAAAAACATGGCGACTTCTGGCTGAATTTTTACCCAGACTTGTTGTTTCTGCTGCCCAAACCAGATCCCTTCTTCATCCTCCAGAATTTTTAATATTTCAGCCTCATGTTCAAAGGGCTTCAGATCAAGCAACAATTCAACTTGCTGAATCTGACTGAGACGGTAGGTGCCTAGTTTTCCCTGATCTATACCCGCCAGATACCAAATGCCATGATGATGGATTAAACGATAAGGCTGGATATTTCTGGATTCTTCACGATAACGTAAATGAATATAATAACGCTTATGAATAGCAGCGGCTAAAGTTTTAAAATGCTCAGCAAACTGTTTGGTGTCTTCAAAATGATAGCCTTTTGCAGAAAACACCAGATTGGCACGATCATCTAACAATTCACGTAAAAACGACATATCCAACGCCGGATAAAGCTCACTGATCCCGGAAAGTTGAGCAAAGTTTTGAATATCTTGTAGCTTAAACCGTCCCAAATAAGAGGTATCCAGATAATATCTTTTTTGTTCATCCTGAAGTAAAGGCAAGTAAGAGCTTAGCCGATCGAAATCACGCTCTATGGTGCGGGTGCTGACCTGGAATTCTGCAGCCAATTCGGTAGCCCGAAGTTGATATCCGACATTTAATTTGGTCAAAATTCTGGCTAAACGCTCTGCAAGACGTTCATGTGTTGAAGCTTGCCGCTTCATAAATCCCCACTTAATACACTGTTATGTACTTACTTATAGCTAAATATTTGATTAATTATACTCAATCTCAATAAGTGAGTAATATTAGGACAAAGTCTAAGGCATTTATCTATATAAAGTCCTCGTTATCTATTGACTATAAAAATATCACTGCTTATTTAGATTTTCTGGATCGCTTTTGACCTGCATGACTATTCTGGGTGGTTAATCTTTCCACATAGCGCTCTAGATGCAGCATCGCACCATATAATTCATGTAGTTTTGTCCAAGTGATTGTCCCGCGTATAATCATTTTATGAATACGCCCTAACGCTTTTGAACCATGTTTAGGACTATAAGGTGCTGAAATAATTTTCATATATTTTTCCATCTCATATTCATGTGAATGTTGAATCTTTTAGTCGGAATTATCTATGAGTGCAATTTACCTATCATTCTTGACAGGTTGTGTCGCATAGTTGTTATTTTTTAACTTTTATTCAAAATAATATACATTTTTTTGTTGTTAAATTTTTATTTAAAACCAAAAAATACCAGTGAAATCACTGGTATTTTTTGACTCGATCACATTCGATCAAATTACTTCAACCACCACTTTACCGACATGCTCCCCGGTATCCATGGCTGCATGTGCATCTTGGATTTGATCAAACTTGAAAGTTTTATAAATCATAGGCAGACATTCACCTTTCGCCCATAACGGTGCCACTTGTTCTTTGAGACCTTGTGCAATTTCAGCTTTTTCAGCCCTAGTACGTGCACGCATGGTCGAACCCGTAATGGTCAGACGTTTCATCATGATAGGACCTAAATTAACCTCTTTGGCTTTACGACCGCCCAAAAAGGCGATATACACCAGACGTCCATCACGACGCAGCAAATTCAGGTTCCGCTCTAAATATGGCCCACCCACCATATCCAGAATGACATCGACCCCGCCATTGTCAGTTGCTTCATTAATCACTTGCTCAAAGTCTTGCGTCTTATAGTTAATCGCATAAGTTAACTCTGAAATAGCTGCAACCTTGTCATCCGTACCGACAGTCGCAAAGCTTTTAATTCCAAGTGCTTTACATAACATTAAAGCAGTAGTGCCAATGCCGCTGCTCCCGCCATGAATCAGCACGGTTTCGCCTGCTTTGGCCTGCCCCATCTGGAACACATTGGCCCACACGGTAAAAAAGGTTTCAGGAATGGCTGCCGCCTGTGTAAAGCTTACACCTTCCGGAATATTCAAGGTCTGGCTTTCTGGTACGACACAATATTCTGCATAACCACCACCATTGGTCAAGCCACAGACTTTATCACCAACTTTAAACTGGCTTACCTCAGCACCGACTGCAATCACTTCACCCGCGACTTCAAGGCCCGGGACTGGTGTTACGCCTTTTGGCATTGGATACAAACCTTGACGTTGCAAAATGTCTGGACGATTAATTCCGAAAGCATGGACTTTCACCAGAACTTCATCTGCTTTGGCTTCGGGGATCGCAACCGTTTCATAAGCCAATTTATCGATATCACCCGGTTCTATAATAATAATCTGTTGCATGCTTGCTTGTGACATATATTTCCCTGCTTATTGAATATTCAAGATACTTGGCGTTATTTGAACATAGTTAAGCTGAGGAATGAAGCCAAGTCGGACTTATGTATAATCAAGTCACTATTCAAAAAATTGATAGGAGATGGATATGAGCGAGATCATTGAGTATAACGAGAATAATTACAGTAATTTTGAATGGTTCGAAGGTTTTGCAGTCATTCGCTTTTATGCCGAATGGTGTAAACCTTGTATTCAGAATTTTCCGGTCTTTAATGAACTGGCAGCGCAATATGCTGAAAGCAAGCCCGAAATCAAATTTGGCAAAGTAAATATCGACCAATCTCCAGTATTAACCTTGCGCTATCATGTTTATGGCCTGCCTTCTACGCTGATTTTTAAAAATGGCACAATCATTAAAAGGATTGCTGGCGCAAAAAGTCTAACGGAGATAAAGACGATTCTATCTCAATCCCTAACTGATTTTTCTGAATAATTAAAGCATACATATCTGAAGATAAACTGTAGAGAAAATTTCGTTTTTACCCCTCGGTAAAATCCGGACTTGGTAATTAACCACGGCTTTTATACTCTTTGACCATCCGATCACTGACATCTTCCGGATAACACAAAGGTGCATGCCCACCCGCCCGATTATATGCACTACGTTTACCATAGCGACTGCCATTACTGGCCGTATTGTAAGGACATGGACAATTCCCCGGATAACGATCAATCGACTGCTGGATAATTTTTTGCTTAATTGCATCTGTACTGGTCGCCTGTTTAGCGTCCACCCCAAAAGCCAAACACAACCCGATTAAAATAAATATTTTTTTCATAAACACCCCTCAATATTTGTATTATATCGAGAAGAAATTTAAGTGAAAGTTCAACATTCACACGGCTGCACATTATTTACATACTTAAAAAGTATCCAAATAAAAAAAACCGCTTTACAGCGGTTTTTTTAAATCGACTCAGTCTTATAATCGAACCAATTCTACAATTTTCTCAGCAAGCTCTTCGACTGCTTCCACAATTAAAGTGGTGTCCGTACCTTCAGCAGTATCGGTAATCACCACCACACCTGTTTCACGAAGCAATGCAACTTGTGCAGCATCAAGACCCGCTCTGGCAATTGCCACGATGCCTTGCTGAATCAGTAAACTTTCAAGTGCCTGAGCATTTTCCAAAGCTTTTGCCGAGACAGTCAGCGCAGCAGGTTTTTGCCCCAAACGCGCAGCACGCACTTCAGCAGTCACAGGCTCATCATGTGCAGACCATTCAACTGATTCTTCCACCATACCTGCACCAATCGTCACGTTATTTAAACGATCAATGAAGATAAATGAACCGGTATAACGGCTGTCTTGATAACGGTCAAAGACCACGGGCGCATCAAATTCAACAGTCACATTGGCAATCGCATTCAGCTCAAGATTTTCGACCTGAACTTTCTCCAGTGTGTTGACGTTGGTACGGTAATGAATCGCTGTCACTTTTGCAGGAACAGTCTGTGTACCAATCTTAATGTTGTACAGCTTGCCAATCACCAGCGCTTGATCCGCCATCCACACCACAGTCGCTTGAACTGAACGAGAAATATTTGGAACCGCTTGATCGGCACGAATTAACACGTTACCACGTGAAATATCAATTTCATCGTTGAGCGTTAAAGTCACAGCTTGACCTGCAACAGCACGTTCAAGGTTGCCATCAAAAGTAACGATTTCTTTTACTGTTGATGATTTACCTGATGGTAAAGCCGTTACGGTATCGCCAACGTTGAGATCACCAAGTGCGATCGTGCCGCAGAAACCACGGAAATCGAGGTTTGGACGGTTGACATATTGCACTGGGAAACGAAAATCTGCTTTTGCCGAAGTACGGTTAATTTCTACCGACTCAAGCGTACCCATTAACGTTTCACCGGTGTACCACGGCGTATTGGCGGACTTGTTCACCACGTTATCGCCATTCAATGCAGAAATTGGCGTAAAGATGATGTTCGATGGTTTGCGATCGCCCAACTGCGCAACGAATGCTGCATATTCTGCCCGAATTTCATTGAAGCGGGCTTCAGAGAAGTCCACCAGGTCCATCTTGTTGATCGCAACGACAATATTTTTAATACCAAGTAAGCTTGCAATAAAGGTATGACGACGGGTTTGAGTTTGCACACCATAACGCGCATCAATCAAGATAATCGCAAGGTCGCAGGTCGATGCACCTGTTGCCATGTTACGGGTGTACTGCTCATGTCCCGGAGTATCGGCAATGATGAACTTACGCTTTTCAGTCGAGAAATAACGATAGGCGACATCAATGGTAATGCCCTGCTCACGTTCTGCCTGCAGACCATCTACCAGAAGTGCCAAGTCAGGTGCATCGCCTGTGGTACCGACTTTTTTCGAGTCACGGGTGACGGCTTGCAATTGATCTTCATAAATCAATTTTGAATCGTAAAGCAGTCGACCAATTAGAGTCGATTTACCATCATCTACGTTACCGCAAGTCAGGAAACGCAACAGGTCTTTATTTTCATGTTGTTTCAAATAGCCCAAAATATCTTGGCTAATCAGTTCTGATTGATGAGACATTGCCCAAAGCTCCACATATTCTTTAGAAATCGGTTTTGAATCCCTCTAAATCTCCCTTTATAAAAGGGAGACTTCCTCCACTTTTAAGCCCCTCTTTCTCAAAGAGGGGTTTGGGGAGATTTTTAGGGGGAGATTAAATTAGAAGTAGCCTTCCTGCTTCTTCTTCTCCATCGAGCCTGCTTCATCATGGTCAATCATACGACCCTGACGCTCAGAGCTGGTTGCCAAGAGCATTTCTTGGATAATTTCCGGCAAGGTATCTGCAGTTGATTCAACTGCACCTGTTAATGGATAACAACCTAAAGTACGGAAACGTACCGATTTCATTTGTGGAACTTCACCTTCTTTTAAAGGCATACGTTCGTCATCAACCATAATAAGTGTACCGCTACGCTCAACCACAGGACGTTCTGCAGCCAGGTAAAGTGGCACAAGTGGAATACTTTCCAAATAGATGTATTGCCAGATATCCAACTCGGTCCAGTTTGATAACGGGAATACACGAATACTTTCACCTTGATTCACTTTACCGTTGTAAAGGTTCCAAAGTTCAGGGCGTTGGTTTTTGGGATCCCAACGATGTTTATCATCACGGAATGAATAGACACGCTCTTTGGCACGAGATTTTTCTTCATCACGGCGCGCACCACCAAAAGCAGCATCAAACTTGTATTTATTTAAGGCTTGTTTTAAACCTTGGGTCTTCATGATGTCAGTATATTTTGAACTACCATGATCGAAAGGATTGATGCCTGCCTCGACTCCTTCTTTGTTTTGATGCACGATCAAATCAAAACCATGTTTTTTTGCCATGTTGTCACGGAAAGCAATCATGTCTTTAAATTTCCAACCCGTGTCTACATGCAGTAGCGGGAATGGAAGTTTGGCTGGATAAAACGCTTTCAGTGCAAGATGCAGCATGACTGCTGAATCTTTACCAATGGAATAAAGCATGACTGGATTTTCAAATTCAGCTGCTACTTCACGGATAATATGAATACTCTCAGCTTCAAGCTGTTTGAGATGAGTAAGTCTTTCCTCATTTAACGACATGGACAACACCAGCTTAGAAAAACGTGTACTTATGACACTTTTGAAAATTTATATTCATTATAGTGATTTACTTATCTTAGCCATTGCTTGTTTTATGATATTGATATATCAAAAGCTCATATAAAAATTCACTAATAACAAATATCAGTTTTTATGAATCAATAATGAACGTCACCACATCTGACTATTTTTGCTGTACTAATTTTTAAATTCATCCATAAAAGCATAGATAAATAATCTAAAGTAGTGGTTTCCAAGATGCTGAAAAATTAATAGAGTAGGCTAAATTCTCCCTTTGATATATTTTGCTTATGGCTTATAGCGCTTTTGATCTCTCCACTCTAAAAACTCGCCTGGAACAAGCAGAGCTTGCAGGTTACATTTATCAGCATCAACAACACATTTTAGTCTTACAAGAACCTTTCAGTGAAGATGGCAAGCCTTTAAATATCTATTTGCAACATGAACTGACTGCCGACCAGATCGGATTACAGTTTGGTCTGCGTTTGAAAGAAGGTCATTGGGAATTCTTATTGGGTGTGACGTATAGCAACCAGAATGCAGCTTATGAAATCGGTGCGGGTAATCTTAAAGGTGATCAAAAAGCCTTTAACTTACTCTATGCATTTTACAATTACCCTAAAGCATTCTATCTGGTGGCATTGCCTTTAACCAGCAATAGCCAGATGCTGGAGCAGACTTTGGGACAGCAACTTTTCAGTCAGCCGGATCTGCATTTTCTGGATACTGCGATCAAGGTGAACCCGATGGGTGAACAGATCACATGGATAAAAAACTATATTCTGCAACAGACTCTGGATATGAAAGTCCGGATTCAGACTGCCTTACTCTAAGTCTTTAAGAAAGAAATATAGAGATACTAAGGCACAGTATTTCTATATTTCTCAGAAAAACCAATCCACACAACCTTAAAATTTACACAACATATTGAAAATAATTAATTTTTTAGCAGATTCTAAATAAACTTATAGTTTACTATTAACTTTAATAGTTCAATAATTATTAAATACATAATATATTCAATCCTTGTTTATAAGGTTTTTTGTTATTTTTTTGCATACAAAATTAATAATTACTGCTATCGTTATAGCATCAGAGGCTTCCTTACACTTTTCCTAAAACATAATTATAGAGATAAAAAATGTGGGAACTGTTTACTCATCCGTCAAATATCGTATTTAGTATCAGCCTGAGTCTGATGCTGATGTTTGCTGCACTGGAATGCATATTACTGCTGCTCGGTGGCGGCTCGCAGAATATGTTAGAACAGTTTTTGCCTGAAGACCCCCTGCAACCAGAAATTAATCCAGATCAACATCCCGGCTTTTTCACCAAAGTATTTGACTGGTTATATCTGGGACGTCTGCCTTTATTTATCTGGCTCATCATTTTTCTGACCAGTTATGGCCTGAGTGGCTTATTGATTCAGGGAATATTTGAACGCCTGACCAGCCAGCTCTTCAATGTATGGCTAATTTCCCCAGCCTGTCTGTTTCTGTGTATGCCGATAGTGCGCTGGCTTGCCATGGCTGCCAGCAAGCTTATGCCTCAAGATGAAACTTCTGCCATTTATAGTGACGAGCTTATTGGGCGTACCGCAATCATTATTCTGGGTGATGCCAAAGTCAACTCTCCTGCACAAGCCAAAGTCCGGGATCAGCATGGCCAGACCCATTATGTTTTAGTCGAACCAGAAACCAATCAAATTTTAAATCAAGGTCAGAATGTCGTACTGACCCATAAAACCAAAAATGGCTTTCAAGCCACTGCACTCTAATTTTATTCAGCCAGAACCAAACTGAGACTTTATAACAATGTTAACTTTTGATTTATATAATATTTTAATTATTTCTGGAATTATTTTTGCAGCACTGGTGACCTTCGGTCTCATCATTGCGCGCCTATACCGCCGGTCCAGTAAAGAAATCTCCTTTGTGCGTACCGGTTGGGGTGGTGAAAAAGTGATTTTGGGCGGAGGCGCAATCGTGCTCCCAGTCTTGCATGAAATTATTCAAGTCAATATGAACACTCTGCGTCTTGAAGTGCGCCGTGCAGATGATCAGGCACTGATTACCCGTGACCGTATGCGCGTGGACGTCATGGCCGAATTCTATGTGCGGGTCAAACCTACTGCTGATTCAATTGCAACAGCCGCACAAACGCTCGGGCAAAAGACCATGTCACCGAATGAATTAAAAAATCTGGTCGAAGGCAAATTTGTCGATTCACTGCGTGCAGTAGCAGCAGAAATGGCCATGGAAGAACTGCATGAAAAACGGGTCGACTTTGTACAAAAAGTACAGCAAGTGGTTTCAGAAGATTTGCATAAAAATGGTCTGGAACTGGAAACCGTTTCCCTGACTGGCCTGGATCAAACTGGATTTAAATATTTCAATCCACAAAATGCCTTTGATGCTGAAGGCCTGACCAAGCTCACTGAAACCATTGAAGATCGTCGTCGCAAGCGAAATCATATCGAGCAGGATACCGACCTGGCGATCAAAACTAAAAATCTGGAAGCAGAACAGGCGCGCCTGCAAATCATTCGTGAAGAAGAATATGCCAAGCTGCAACAGGAACGCGAAATTGCCATTCGCCGTGCCGAGCAACTGGCTGAAATTTCTGCTCAGGAAGCCGGTAAAAAACGTGAAGCAGAAGAAGCACAAATTGCTGCTGAACGAGAAGTCGACCTCAAGCGTATTTTAGCGGCCCGTGATGTAGAAAATGAGAATATCCAAAAAGCGCAGCTGATTCAAAAAGCCCAAGTCGAACAAAAGAAAACTATTGAGCTGGCCGAACAGGATCGTGCCATTGCCATTGCAGAAAAATCTCGCGCCGAATCTGAAGCCAAAGCGCAAGCCGATCAGGCACGTGCTCAAGCGGTAAAAGCGGAAGAAGAAGTCATCACTGTACGCCAAATCCAGCAGGCAGAGCGTCAAAAAGCGGTTGAGCTGGTCGCAGCCAAAGAACACGCAGAAAAAGATGCAATTGCGATTACGGTTGCCGCTGAAGCCGGAAAACAAGCCGCAGCAGATGATGCCGAAGCAGTACGTATTGCTGCTGAAGCTGAAGCCGAAAAGGTTCGTCTTAAGGCCAAAGGTGAAGCGGACGCAAAAATTCTACTGGCTCAGGCGATGGAAAAACAGTATCAGGTCGATGCAGAAGGTACCCGTGCAGTCAACGAAGCCAATAATGTGCTGTCACCTGAACAGGTCGAAATGCAGATTCGCCTAGCCATGTTGAAATACTTGCCTGAAATTATCCGGGAAAGTGTTAAACCGATGGAAAATATTGATGACATCAAGATTCTTCAGGTCAATGGCCTGCATGGCAGTCATGCCGGTTCCTGTCAGACAGATGCACATCATAAAAATGGCAATGTTGCCCTGTCAGATCAGGTGGTAAATAGCGCCCTGCGTTATCGCAGCCAAGCACCCTTAATTGACAGCCTAATGAATGAACTTGGTATTCAGGGTGGTGATATTAATGGTATGACCCAGAGTCTGAAGGCTAAAACTTAAAAATAGAATGAGATATAAAAAAGCTCCCAACTGGGAGCTTTTTAGTGCATGTTTAATCTATAAATCAAACCAAACCTTTATCTTTCAATACTTGCAACATGGTTGAACCAAGTTCCGCAGGACTGCGGGTATATGCCATACCCGCACGCTCAAAGGCAGCAAATTTTTCTTCAGCAGTTCCTTTACCACCTGAAATAATTGCACCCGCATGCCCCATACGCTTGCCTTTAGGTGCGGTAACACCTGCAATATAACCGACCACAGGCTTGGTGACATGAGCCTGAATATATTCCGCTGCCTCTTCTTCTGCGGTACCACCAATTTCACCAATCATAATAATGGCTTCAGTCTGAGGATCGTCCTGGAACAGTTTCAAGCAGTCAATCTGGTTCATGCCCGGAATCGGATCTCCCCCGATCCCGATACAAGTCGACTGACCCAGTCCAAGCTTGGTGGTCTGCGCTACGGCTTCATAGGTCAAAGTCCCTGAGCGCGAGATAATTCCAATTTTACCCGGCTGATGAATATGACCCGGCATGATCCCGATCTTACATTCACCCGGCGTAATAATGCCCGGACAGTTTGGCCCGATTAAACGCGTGCCATTACCATTGGTTTCCAGATAACGCTTGGCTTTAAGCATGTCGATGGTCGGTACACCTTCAGTGATCACCACAATTAACTCAATGCCCGAATCAACCGCTTCAACAATAGAATCCAGCACAAATGGTGCAGGAACATAAATCACCGAAGCATCTGCGCCAGTTTCTTTCACCGCTTCGCGCATGGTATTGAATACTGGTAATTCCAGATGGGTTTGACCACCCTTACCCGGTGTTACACCACCGACAACTTTGGTGCCGTAAGCCAAAGCCTGCTCAGAATGAAATGTACCGTTTTTTCCTGTAAAGCCCTGTACCAATACTTTGGTGTCTTTATTCACTAATACGCTCATGATTGATACTCCTTAAGCTTTTACAGCAGCAACGATTTTTTCTGCAGCGTCAGCAAGACCATTTGCAGAAATCAATTTCAAACCTGATTCATCCAGTAATTTTGCACCCAGTTCCGCATTGTTGCCTTCGAGGCGAACAACCACAGGAACGGTCACATTTACTTCCTGAACCGCCGCAATAATTGCTTCTGCAATCATGTCACAACGTACAATTCCACCAAAAATATTAATCAACACACCCTGCACAGAGTGATCTGCCAGAATAATTTTAAAAGCTTCAATCACGCGCTCTTTGGTCGCACCACCACCGACATCGAGGAAGTTGGCAGGTTGACCACCATAAAGCTTGATAATATCCATGGTTGCCATCGCAAGACCGGCACCATTCACCATACAGCCAATGTTCCCTTCCAATGCCACATAGTTCAGATCGAATTCAGATGCTTTGAGTTCACGTTCATTTTCCTGAGACTTATCACGTAGCGCAGCCACTTCAGGCAAACGGTACAGTGCATTCGAATCAATCCCGATTTTGGCATCCACACACAGAATATCGCCATTTTCACGTACCGACAGCGGATTGATTTCAAAAAGTGCAAAATCATTGTCTACAAATGCCTGATAAGCAGCAGTCATGACTTTAACAAATTGATTAATTTGGCCATCTTTGAGTTTTAGGGCAAAAGCCACTTCGCGAGCCTGAAATGGCATGAGCCCCACTAAAGGATCAACTTCAACTTTAATAATTTTTTCAGGGGTTTCTTCGGCCACTTTCTCAATTTCAACACCGCCTTCAGTCGATGCCATAAAAGTAATGCGGCGGGTTGAACGATCGACCACCGCACCCAAATAAAGTTCGCGCTCAACAGGATAAACATCCTCAGATACTAAAATGCTATTTACCGGCTGACCATTGGCATCGGTCTGATAAGTTACCAGGTTTGAACCGATGATCTGGTTGGCATATTCAGCAGCCTCGGTAGCCGATTTAACGACTTTTACACCACCGGCCTTCCCACGACCACCTGCATGCACCTGAGCTTTCAGTACTGCGAACTTTCCACCTAACTGCTCAAAAGCATGTACCGTTTCATCGGCATTGGTGGCAAGTATCCCTTCCTGTACCGGCATACCATATTTTTTTAATAGCGCTTTTGCTTGATACTCATGTAAATTCATTCAATAACCTTTTATTACTTCTTTGCCTTGTTATAAACCCACCAGTACCCAGACGTCCGTCAAAGCAGTACCAGCATTTCTTAAAATCGTTATCTTTATTTTTAGATGATTGTTCCCATAAAAACAACCATGAAATGTAAAAAGAGCGACCTAAGCCGCTCTTTTTTTAATTTTATTTACGTTTGCGTTGAATCGCATGAATCGCACGACCATCGACCGCAAGTGCAGCTTCGTGTACCACTTCAGAGAAAGTTGGATGACCAAAAGTCATCAACTGTAGATCTTCAACTGAAGATACAAACTCAAGTGCAATCATACCTTGGTGTACGATGTCAGACGCAGCAGGTCCAATCACGTGCATACCCAATAGACGATCTGTTTTCGCATCAGCAACAAACTTCACAAAACCAGCATTTTCGCCAGCAGCCATTGCACGGCCGTTTGCCGCAAAACCGAATTGACCGGTTTTCACTTCGTGACCTTTGTCTTTGGCTTGCTGTTCTGTTAAACCAACCCACGCCGCTTCCGGATGGGTATAGATGACAGAAATAATCGTGTCGTAGTTGACTTGAGCGGCATGACCGTGAATACGTTCAACGGCCATTACGCCTTCTTCCATGGCTTTATGCGCAAGCATAGGACCACGAACCAAGTCACCAATTGCGTATACGCCGTCCACAGACGTTGCACACCAATCGTTCACTTCAACCAGACCACGCTCAGTCAGTTTAATGCCGCAATCATCCGCCAATAAACCTTCAGCATAAGCACGACGGCCTACACATACGATTAACTTGTCGAAAGTTTGAGTCTTGTCTTCACCGCCCTGAGTGTACTTCACAGTCACTTCAGAACCGTTCACTTCAGTACCAGAAACTTTCGCACCAACGCGAATATCAAGACCTTGCTTAGTCAACAGTTTTTGGTAGTCTTTTGCCAAGGCTTTATCAGCCATTGGTAAGAATGCATCCATTGCTTCAAATACAACAACTTCAGCACCCAGACGACGCCAAACTGAACCTAATTCAAGACCGATAACGCCCGCACCAATTACGCCTAATCGTTTAGGTACTTCTTGGAATTCAAGTGCGCCAGTTGAGTCAACAATAATGTTTTGATCAACAGGTGCAGATGGGATATTGATTGGCACAGAACCAGTCGCAAGAATCACGTATTTTGGTTCTAAAATTTGAGTTTCGCCTTCATGAGAAACGAACTCAACTTTTTTACCGGCAAGTAATTTACCTGTACCTTTTAACCATTCGATGCCGTTGCCTTTCAGCAAGCCATCAATACCCATGGTCAATTGGTCAACGATTTTGTCTTTACGCGCTAAAAGTTTAGCAAGATCAAATTTCACTTCACCCGTGGTAATACCGTGATCATCTAGATGCTGCACTGTATCTTCGTAACGGTGAGAAGAATCAAGCAAAGCTTTAGACGGGATACAACCCACGTTTAAGCAGGTGCCACCTAAAGATGGCTTGCCTTTATGAATACGTTTTTCGATACACGCAACTTTGAAACCAAGTTGAGCTGCACGAATTGCTGCTTCGTAGCCGCCCGGGCCACCACCAATTACGACTAAATCGAATTGAGACATGTTTATCTCCAAATAATCCCCTTTAATCTCCCTTCAAAAGGGAGACCTAAGCCCTCTTTTTAAAAAGGGATTAGGGAAGATTCTTAATAAATAAATTACAGATCAAGGATAAGACGCGCTGGCTCTTCTAACAATTCTTTGATTGTTACAAGGAAACCGACTGCTTCTTTACCATCGATTAGACGGTGGTCATAAGACAATGCAAGGTACATCATAGGCAAGATTTCTACTTGACCATTCACTGCCATCGGACGTTCCTGGATTTTATGCATACCCAGAATCGCAGTTTGTGGCGTGTTCAAGATCGGAGTAGATAACAATGAACCGAAAGTACCACCATTGGTAATCGTGAATGTACCGCCAGTCATGTCTTCGATGCCTAATTTGCCATCACGCGCTTTCGCAGCGTATGCACGAATACCGTTTTCAACTTCGGCATAGTTCATGCGGTCTGTATCACGAAGTACAGGAACCACCAGACCACGCTCAGATGAAACTGCAACACCAATGTCATAGTAACCGTGATAAACAATGTCATCGCCATCGATTGATGCGTTCACTGCCGGATAGCGTTTTAGCGCTTCAGTTGCTGCTTTAACAAAGAATGACATGAAGCCAAGACGTGCACCATGACGTTTTTCAAACGCATCTTTGTATTGAGCACGCATTTCCATGATTGGTTTCATGTTCACTTCGTTGAACGTGGTCAACATTGCAGTTTCTTGAGTCGCTGCAAGTAAACGTTCAGCAACACGCTTACGAAGACGTGTCATTGGAACACGTTTTTCGATACGTTCGCCCACAGCAACGCTTAATGGCGCAGCAGCAGGAGCAGCTGGTTTCGCTTGGTGGTTTGCCACATCTTCTTTGGTGATGCGACCGCCACGACCTGTACCCGCAACATCAGCTGCTGCAACACCAGATTCAGTCAATGCTTTACGCACTGCTGGCGCTTGGTCTTGTACTTGCTGACGTTCAACGATTGGTGAATTACCTGCTTCAGTATTCGCCGCAGCTTGTTCAACTTTCTCTTCAGACTGAACTGCTTGAGTTTGAGCAGCGCCAGAAACAGCACCTTCTTCAAACTGTGCAATGACTTCAGCTGAAAGTACAGTGTCGCCTTCATTTTTAATGATAGAGGCAATTGTACCGTCTGCAGGAGCAACAACTTCTAAAACAACTTTATCAGTCTCAATATCACAGATCACTTCATCACGTGATACTGCTTCACCTGGTTGTTTGTGCCAAGTTGCGATCGTACCGTCCGCAACTGACTCTGGGAATACCGGTGCTTTAATTTCGGTTGCCATTACTTAGAATCTCCTGGATTATTCAGCGTCGATCGCAAGCGCGTCGTTGATGAGCTGAGCTTGTTGTTTTGCATGCAAATATGGTGAACCACAAGCCGGTGCAGCAGATGCTTCACGGCCAGCGTAGCTAATACGGACTTGTTTATCCGCTTTCATCACATCGTCATATAGACGCGGAGCGATGAACAACCAAGCACCTTGGTTTTTAGGCTCTTCTTGTGCCCAAACCAGTTCTTTCACATTTGGATATTGTGCAAGGACTTCTGTCAGGCGTTTTTCTGGGTATGGATATAATTGTTCAATACGCACAATCGCAGTATTGTTCAATTCTTTTTCACGACGTTTTTCAATCAGGTCGTAATACACCTTACCACCACACAGAACCAGACGGGTTACATCTGACTTGTTGATGTTGTCCACTTCATCAATCACGGTCTGGAAGCTACCGTTTGCAAGTTCTTCTAGCGTAGACGTTGCAAGTTTGTGACGAAGAAGAGACTTCGGTGAAGTCACGATCAATGGCTTACGGATTGGACGAATCGCTTGACGACGTAAAGCATGATAAATCTGTGCAGGTGTGGTCGGTGTGATCACTTGCATGTTGTCTTCAGCACATAGCTGTAAGAAACGCTCTAAACGTGCAGATGAATGTTCCGGACCCTGACCTTCAAAACCGTGTGGAAGAAGCATGGTCAAACCACAGACACGTTCCCATTTGGTTTCACCAGACGAGATGAACTGGTCAATCACAACCTGTGCACAGTTCGCGAAGTCACCGAATTGCGCTTCCCAAATGATCAAGCTCTTAGGAAGAGTCGTCGCATAACCATATTCAAATGCCAATACCGCCATTTCTGACAACAATGAGTCATAGATTGCAGTACGCGGCTGGTTTTCTTTCAGGTTACACAGCGGAAGATAAGTTGAACCATCGACCTGGTTATGCAGTTTTGCATGACGGTGCGAGAAGGTACCACGACCTACGTCTTCACCGGTTAAACGAAGCAAGTAACCATCATCTAGTACAGTTGCATACGCCAGAGTTTCAGCAGCACCCCAGTTCAGTGGCATTTCACCCGTTTGCATTTTCAGACGGTCATCGATCACTTTCGCAACCTGACGCTGCATCACGAAGCCTTCAGGAAGTTCGCGCATTTTCGCGCCAAGTTCTTTTAGACGCTCGATCGGGAAAGTCGTATCCCATTCGTCTGTGTAGTCATGACCCAAGTAAGGCGTCCAGTCCACAAACATTTTCTTGTTCGGTTCAAGTACCAGCGCATTGGCAACGTGATTACCCGCTTCCAGATCTGCACGGTAATTTTCAACCATTTGATCTGCATTTGCACGATCAAGAACACCCTGTTGTACCAGTTGATCCGCATAAAGCGTACGCGTGGTCGCTTTCTTGCTAATCACTTGATACATCATTGGTTGAGTTGCAGCCGGCTCATCCGCTTCGTTATGACCACGACGACGGTAGCAGAACATGTCAATCACAACGTCTTTACGGAAAGTATGACGGAAGTCATGAGCCAATTGTGAAATGAATACCACAGCCTCAGGATCATCACCATTGACATGGAAGATCGGCGCCTGGATCATTTTCGCGATATCAGTACAGTATTCTGTAGAACGCGCATCACGTGGATCAGAAGTGGTGAAACCCACCTGGTTATTAATCACAATGTGCACTGTACCACCCACGGTATAACCGCGAGTTTGTGACATCTGGAAAGTTTCCTGGTTGACGCCCTGACCTGCAAATGCAGCATCACCATGTACGATTAATGGCAATACGTCATCGCCGCCAATGTCTTTACGACGTACTTGACGTGCACGTACCGAACCCTCAACCACAGGGCCAACGATTTCCAAATGTGACGGGTTAAACGCCAATGCCAAGTGAACTTCGCCACCTTGGGTCATCACGTTTGAAGAGAAGCCTTGATGGTACTTAACGTCACCAGAACCTTTCTTGTGAATCGATTTACCTTCAAATTCACCAAACAGGTCAGCCGGGTTTTTCCCCATGATGTTAACCAGAAGGTTCAAACGGCCACGGTGAGGCATACCGATTACAACTTCTTTACAGCCAACAGAACCTGCACGCTGAATAATTTCGTTAACCATCGGGATGAATGATTCACCCCCTTCAACGCCAAAACGTTTTGCACCAACAAACTTATTACCTAGATATTTTTCCAGGCCTTCAGCTGCGGTTAAACGTTCAAGGACATGTTTCTTTTGTTCAGCATTAAAACCATATTGACCACGTGCACTTTCCAGACGTTGTTGAATCCAACGTTTCTCTTTGGTGTCCACGATGTGCATGTATTCAGCACCGATTGAACCACAGTAAGTGGCTTCCATTGCCTGAACCATCTCAGCCAAAGTCGCTTCTTCTTTACCGATCGCCAGGTTGCCAGTATTGAATACCGTATCTAGGTCCGACTGAGTTAAACCATGCGCAGCAAGATCTAGATCAGGCACAACTTCACGTTTCGCCAAACCCAATGGATCCAGTTTTGCTTTCTGGTGACCACGATTACGGTATGCAGCAATCAGCTGCAACACGCCAATTTGGCGACGTTCATGCTCTGAGCTGACAGTTGATTGAACAACAGGCTGAATACGGCTTGAATTACGACCTAAAAGTAGGAATTGCTCACGTACATTACTGTGTGGTTGATCACCTTTTGGGAATTTACCGAAGTATTCTTGCCAGTCAGCACCTACTGAATCCGGAGCCGTCAAATACTGCTCATAAAGTTCTTCAATATACGCTGCACTATCAGCGCTAAGTTCAGTGTCAAGACGCAGAGCGTCAGCAACTTCTTGCATTTGTGGACCCATTTCCTATTGCAAAAACATTTTCAGGATGCTTTTTAAGCAAAACCCAGGATTATTAGTGTCAGATTGGTAATATGACACTAGTCCCCCATAAGGCATAAGCCATGAGGCGTTATCACCACACCAAGAAAATCTTGATATGTTTAATGAACAATAACACCCCTCAGCGGTATCATTACTCATTGAATACCCGATCGAAACCGGGCAATTTTTTGCAAATCGACTTAGAAAAAACAAGTAGGAACAAAGATTTTTTCTAAAGCGACTCAAGCCTACCTTTATATACCAGTCCCTGGTTATGCAATGTTTAAAAAATGTACCTAAAATGGCATTTTCTAAAGATAGTCATAGGCTAAATGCTAACATGTTCTCAAGTTTTCAATTGATTTTTTTGACACATACCTTTCATAAATTGGCTAAATACAGTTCAGATATTTTACTCTAACCTATGGTGCTTTATCTCAAAAATAGATTCAATGTAGACTTAAGTCCTAAGCATTTCCGATAAATAAAAAGAGAGCAAACCTTTCAATCCACTCCCTCCTTAAATTTCCGTTATATAATAACATCGTTCTTGTTATTTTTCAGGTCAGTTTTACAGCTAAAAATCATAAATACCCCAAATAATTACATGTTCTTGTTCTATGGCACTTAACATCACCCGTCATTTCCCGACTACCTGACTCAACTTTATACATTTTAAGTATAGTATCTTTATTTTTATCTGATGATTTTTTATTTTGCTTCAATGGTTTGCACAAAAAAAGCACACCTTGTGGTGTGCTTTTTTCCAAACTGCTATCAGCAGCCTATTAACCTGCCATATCTAAAAGCATATTACGGATATGACCGATTGCTTTAGTTGGGTTCAAGCCTTTAGGACACACAGATACACAGTTCATGATGCCTTTACAACGGAACAATGAGAATGGATCGTCAAGACGAGCCAAACGCTCTTGTGTTCCAGTATCACGCGAGTCAATGATGAAGCGGTAAGCGTTCAACAATGCTGAAGGACCCAGGAACTTGTCCGGGTTCCACCAGAATGACGGGCATGAGGTTGAACAACATGCACATAGAATACATTCATACAGACCATCAAGATGCTCACGCTCTTCAGGAGACTGTAAACGTTCCTTTGGAGGCGCAGGCTGGTTGTTGATCAAGAATGGATGGATCTTGTTGTACTGATCGTAGAACTGGTTCATGTCAACCACCAGATCTTTCACTACAGGAAGGCCAGGCAATGGACGAACAGTAATTTCATTTGGTAAATCGTTCAGGTTCCAAAGACACGCCAAACCATTTTTACCATTGATGTTTACACCATCAGAACCACAAATACCTTCACGACATGAACGACGGAACGTTAAAGATTCGTCTTGTACTTTTAATGCTAGAAGTGCATCAAGCAACATACGGTGCTTGTCAGTCAATTCCAGTTTAAAAGTCTGCATGTACGGTGCTTTATCCTTGTCAGGATCATAGCGGTAGATATGAAATGTACGAGTACCTCTACTCATCTGAATTCTCCTGATTAGAATGTACGTGGTTTAGGTGGAATCGCGTCAACCGACAATGGACGGTAACGAACTGGCTTGTACTCAAGACGGTTGTCCACAGAGAACCATAATGTGTGCTTCATCCACTCATCATCACGACGACCATATGGATAATCCGCATGATCCGGTGACAATTCGAAATCTACCACAGTATGCGCACCACGACATTCTTTACGCGCAGCAGCTGAAATTAAGGTCGCTTTTGCAACTTCATACAAGTTTTCAACTTCTAATGCTTCAACACGTGCAGTGTTAAATACTTTAGATTTGTCTTTCAAATGAATATTACGAACACGTGGCTCAATTGCAAGAATCTGCTTTACACCTTCCTCAAGTAGTGCCGATGTACGGAATACACCCGCATGATCTTGAACGATGTCACGAATCGCATCTGCAACTTCCTGAGCATTCTCACCTGTTGTGGATTCGTCAAGTTTACGAATACGCGCAACCGTTTGCTCAAGTACAGTTGTTGGTAGTGGCTCGTACTCATCACCGTGATGCTTAGTCACATAATCGATGATGTGTTTACCCGCAGCCTTACCAAATACCACCAAGTCAAGCAGTGAGTTGGTACCTAAACGGTTTGCACCATGTACAGATACACATGAACATTCACCAATTGCATAGAAACCTTTCACTGGCTTAGTGAAATCACGTTCGGCTGCATTGGTCGAATAAACATCGGTATCCTTGTTGTAATGTGCCGCCAGCGCTTCAGTTTCGCGTGACTCAGGCACAACAACCTGACCATGAATATTGGTTGGAATACCACCCATTTGGTAATGGATTGTTGGTACTACTGGAATTGGTTCTTTGGTGATATCCACGTTCGCGAATTTCTTGCCAATCTCGAATACCGATGGCAGACGCTTCATGATCGTATCCGCACCTAAATGCGTCATATCAAGCAGGATATAGTCACCTTTAGGACCACAACCACGACCTTCTTTGATTTCTTGGTCCATAGAACGTGATACGAAGTCACGTGGCGCCAAGTCTTTCAAAGTTGGAGCATAACGCTCCATGAACGGTTCGCCATCTTTGTTACGAAGGATTGCACCTTCACCACGACAGCCTTCAGTCAACAATACACCTGCACCCGCAACACCCGTAGGGTGGAACTGCCAGAATTCCATATCTTGCAATGGAATACCTGCACGCGCCGCCATGCCAAGACCGTCACCAGTATTGATATAGGCATTGGTAGATGCACGGTAAACACGACCCGCACCACCGGTAGCAAACAATGTGGCTTTACCTTGGAATACAGCAATTTTACCAGTTTCCTGGTCAATTGCAGTGACACCAAGTACGTCGCCTGCTTCGTTACGGATCAAATCAAGTGCGATCCATTCTACGAAGAATTGTGTACCCATTTTCACGTTGCTTTGATAAAGCGTGTGAAGAAGTGCGTGACCTGTACGGTCGGCAGCAGCACATGCACGTGGCACCGCTTTTTCACCGTAGTTCGCAGAGTGGCCACCGAATGGACGCTGGTAAATTGTACCATCAGCGTTACGGTCAAATGGCATACCCAAGTGTTCTAATTCGTATACCACTTGAGGTGCTTCACGCGTCATAAATTCGATTGCGTCTTGGTCACCTAACCAGTCCGAACCTTTTACTGTGTCGTAGAAATGGTAGTGCCAGTTATCTTCTTGCATATTACCAAGAGATGCACCAATACCACCCTGCGCTGCCACAGTGTGAGAACGGGTTGGGAAAACTTTGGTCAGTACCGCAACTTTCAAACCAGCTTGAGCAAGTTGGTAAGACGCACGCATACCTGAACCACCACCACCCACGATGACTGCATCGAAGGTTTCGTGTGGAATATTTGTGTAATCTTCTTTAGGGTTTATAGCGCCCATGATTGTTTCCTATCAATTCGCCCAAAAAATCTGGATCGCCCAGATTGCATATGCCAACACAGCAATAATCACTGCTGAAGTCAGTACAATACGCAAACCATTCGCCGAAGGACCCATTTGACGAGTCGTCACATAGTCTGTGAAAACTTGCCACATACCAATCCAAGCGTGTGCAACAAGAGATAAGACTGACAATAAAGATAGAATCTTCATTGGAGTTGTCATCATGAAGCCATACCATTGTTCATAGCTGAATCCACTGTTACACAGGATCCAACCCAAAATAACAACGGTATAAACAGCCAAAATAACAGCACTAACACGTTGGAGAAACCAATCGCGAGAACCTGAACCTGTTAAACCAGTAGCGCTTTTCATTAGAGTACGATCCATACAAATGCTGCAACGATACCGATTGCAGACAAGATTAATGCGATAGTAGATGCGACACGGCCACTTTCTAATTCTTCAGCAACGCCAATGTCAGCAAGTAAATGCTTAACACCCGCAATAAAGTGAAAAATCAAGCCGGCGACAAATACCCATACAATGAAACGAACAATGAAACCATTCATGATTTCTTGAACTTGCGCAAAACCTTCAGGTGAAGACAGTGATTTGTCTAAAATCCAGAGAAGGACCGGTACGAGTAAGAATACGATAACACCTGAAAGACGGTGTAGAATTGATGCAATAGCCACGGGCGATTTTAAGTTTACTTCTAAAACTTGACCCATGGACAAATTGACAGGTCTGTTGCTTTTCACAGCGGGCATCCTGTAAGTAAAAACTCCATCCGGAGTTTGTTGGAATTAATTCGAAGGAAAGCTGGCATTCTTAGGCAAATACATGCCTAAAATCAAAACGACACTGAATTATAAAACGTCAACTATTAAAACACAAACAGATGGATTTGGCTTTTTCAAGAAAAACCCTTTAAATAAGAATCATTAACAACAACATATGAGGTTCTTTAGCGACTAAGAATCCACTAACTTTCATCTATATAATTGTTTTTAAATAATTAACTTGATCAATTTACTCTGTTATTCTTTTTAAAGCCAATTCCCGCTATTTAGACTAAAGATGCACAGTTGCAGCACAAATCTTATTTAAAATCTCGATTTAATTTAAATGGAAATCAAGCTCATACAGGTAGTGCAGCAGTTATTAAGATGGGTCTGCTTTCAGGTATAATTATAACCTGAGCTTAAAGAGTCACTTAGACTGCACTCGATGATGGATTTTTTGATCGCTTTAGAGGATTTGGATTCGAAAAATCACTCATTTATTTTTAGACTGGGGACCTTTGCTGCAAAGTTGGCCATTTATTAAGCTATTTTTTAATCAATTGAATCAAGTCAAAAATTTAATTAATTGCTTTTATTTATAATTCTGCATGTGCAAAGGAAATGAGTAAAAACCATGTAAGTTATGAGATTTATATAGTTTTAACAACTCCCAATAAGATCAGCGATACTTTTTCGCAGCATTTCTTAGTCTGAAAAAACGCTTACAAATAATTCAGGCCCTCTATTTTTTTCTGCACCTCTGTTTAAATTTGACTTATTATAGAGGTTTGATGCTGTGATTTTACTGAACTTTTTATACCAAGATGGTGTGACTAAGCCGCTGTGCAAGCGTCATTTTTTCATCCATAAGTATAATTGACAAAATTTCAGTACTCACTAATCTTATAGCAAATTTTTGATCCATCCGTTTTGTGCATTAAAAGATTGATAGACAACTCGGATATACATTCACCAGGACAGGAGATCTATTGAATGTCTGAAGCAACTGGCAAGAAAGCCGTTTTACAGCTTGATGGCAAAGAAATTGAACTACCAATTTACAGCGGCACATTGGGCCCAGATGTAATCGACGTTAAAGATGTGTTGGCTGCAGGTCACTTTACTTTTGATCCTGGTTTTATGGCAACAGCGGCGTGCGAGTCTAAAATCACCTTCATCGACGGTAACAAAGGTGTACTTTTACACCGTGGCTACCCAATTGATCAATTGGCGACTAAAGCTGATTACCTAGAAACTTGCTATTTACTTCTTAATGGCGAACTTCCGACTGCTGAGCAAAAAGAAGAATTCGACGCTAAAGTACGTAACCACACAATGGTTCACGACCAAGTTAGCCGCTTCTATAACGGTTTCCGTCGTGATGCGCATCCTATGGCGATTATGGTGGGTGTTGTTGGTGCGTTATCTGCGTTCTACCACAACAATCTGGACATCGAAAATGTTGATCACCGTGAAATCACAGCGATCCGTTTAATTGCGAAGATCCCTACTTTAGCGGCTTGGAGCTACAAGTACACAATCGGTCAACCGTTTGTTTACCCACGTAACGACTTGAACTACGCTGAAAACTTCCTTCACATGATGTTCGCGACTCCTGCTGATCGTGATTACAAAGTTGATCCTATCCTTGCTAAAGCAATGGATCGTATCTTCACGCTTCATGCTGACCATGAACAAAATGCCTCTACGTCTACAGTACGTTTAGCTGGTTCTACTGGTGCTAACCCGTATGCATGTATTGCTGCTGGTATCTCGGCACTTTGGGGCCCTGCTCATGGCGGCGCGAACGAAGCTGTTCTTAAGATGCTTGATGAAATCGGCTCTGTAGAAAACGTTGCTGGCTTCATGGAAAAAGTGAAGACTAAAGAAGTTAAACTGATGGGCTTCGGTCACCGAGTTTACAAAAACTTCGATCCACGCGCGAAAGTCATGAAAGAAACTTGTGACGAAGTTCTTGGTGCGCTTGGCATCAACGATCCACAACTTGCTTTGGCTATGGAACTTGAACGTATTGCACTTTCTGACGAATACTTCATCAAACGTAACCTATACCCGAACGTAGACTTCTACTCAGGTATCATCCTTAAAGCGATTGGTATCCCGACAGAAATGTTTACTGTGATCTTCGCGCTTGCACGTACTGTTGGCTGGATCAGCCACTGGTTAGAAATGCACAGCGGTCCTTACAAGATCGGTCGTCCTCGTCAGCTTTATACTGGTGAAGTTCAACGCGATATCGCTCGTTAATTCGAACGGCGTTGCAAGACAGAAAACCACCCTTTGGGGTGGTTTTTTTAGTGCTGACAAAATCCTACATATAGCCTCTTTAATTCCTTTTAAAATGCATGAACCTCGACCATATTCATAGATTGAAAACTTGAACAGGATCTGTACTTGATGTTGTTGTATGCCCTACCGTTTATTTTAAGATTCATCCGTTTTGAACAGTTCAAGTGCCGCAGCCTAACGCCCGGTGAAATCAGAATCTGTCAGCAGGTATTTGGCAATCTGATTGACTATTCGGCAGTCAGGATCATGAATCACCCATATTTACCCTGGCAATCCAGACATGTGATTATGGCACCCAGTGGTTATATCCATGCACGAAATTTAAATTATCGGGAAGACTATTCATGTGAAAGCTTGGCCTATCAGGCACTGTTTATTCATGAGATGACCCATATTTATCAATACCAACAGCAGATTAATGTGGTTTTAAAGGGCGCATTTCTACAAAGTGCTTATTTTTTAAGCTTAGGGAAATATAATCCTTACAAATATCAATTTAATCCCAACAAATCATTTTCACAGTATAATATTGAACAACAAGGTGATATTGCCCGAGATATTTTTCTTAAAAAAATACCCAATATTATTTTAGATAGCCAAACAATTGTTTGATATATAATCATTTTTATTCAAAATATCATCTTGATTTGGCATTTTTAAAATTAAGGCCATGAATAAATGATTTAAATCCTGAGATTTATTCATGTGCAGAAAACCTACATATTCTTTATTTTTGGATAATAACTTTTCATTTCAACATTCATTCTCGCAAAACAGCTCTAGCTTCTGGATTAAATTTCGATAAAATAACCCAAGTATGATATTTTAGCTCGCAGATCAAGATTTAACGATCATGTGATAAAGACGTTTTTTCTTTTGCCATTTGGCATTTTTTTAAGTATCAAAATGCACTCAGCTGGATAATTAGAATTATAAAAATCAGTGATTTAGTGTATTAACCTATAGGAATAGGATTTAATTGGAATGAAAAGTTTTAAAATTGCGATTGCTCAGCTCTCTCCACATGTGGGCAATTTGGATGCAAATACTCAAAAAATGATTGATCAGGCCAATCAGGCTAAAAAAGATAAGGCTGATCTGATTATCTTCCCTGAGCTTGCAATCTTGGGCTACCCTGCAGAAGATCTATTAATTCGTCCAAGTCTGGCCAAACGCACCAAAGCTGCTTTTGAAAAACTGACTGAAGTCAAAGATATTGTGATGGTCTTCGGTTTTGTAAATCAAACTGAAGATGGCCAGCGTTATAACTCAGCAGCCGTCATGAAAGATGGTGAGGTGCTGGGTATTTATAACAAACAGGTGTTGCCAAACTATGGCGTATTTGATGAAAAGCGTTATTTCGGTGAAGGTCATCAACATCTGGTATTTGAATATCTCGGACACAAATTTGGTGTGCTGATTTGTGAAGACGCATGGTCTTTAGCTACTGTACAGCAGCTGGCAAAACTCAATATCGAAACTGCTCTGGTACTGAATGCCTCTCCATATGAAGTGGGTAAACCACAACACCGTATTGAGACCATGGCAGCTCTGGTAAAACAATTGAATATCAATCTGGTCTATTGTAACCAGGTCGGTGGTCAGGATGATCTGATCTTTGACGGTACCAGCTTTGTGTTAAATAAATCTGGCGAAGTCGCGCTACAGGCCCCAAGTTTCCAGGAAAGCCTTTCTATCGCAGAATATGATGCTGAACAGCTTCAATTTAGCAAAGGTACAATTACACCTGCGCTGGACACCATGGCTGAGATCTATCAGAGCCTGGTGATGGCAACCCGTGATTATGTACAGCGTTCTGGCTTCCCCGGCGTGATTCTGGGCCTATCGGGTGGGATCGATTCTGCCCTGACCCTTGCGATTGCTGCAGATGCCATTGGTGCAGACAAAGTTCAGGCGGTCATGATGCCTTATACCTATACCGCACAAATCAGCGTAGAAGATGCGGCTGAACAAGCAAAAAATATGGGGGTAACCTTTGGTATTGCCGAAATCAATCCGGTAGTAAACGGCTTTATGCAGGTACTCTTCCCGTTCTTTGGAAGCGCCCCGGCAGATGCGACTGAGGAAAACCTGCAAGCACGTTCGCGTGGTACCTTATTAATGGCGCTTTCCAACAAGTTCGGCAATCTGGTGCTTGCGACCGGAAATAAATCTGAACTGGCTGTGGGTTATTGCACACTGTATGGTGACATGGTCGGTGGCTATGCCGTCTTGAAAGATGTGTACAAAACCATTGTGTTTGAACTGGCGAAATATCGTAACAGTATTTCAGAAACACCCGTGATTCCAGAACGTGTCATTACTCGCCCACCATCAGCAGAATTGCGTCCAGATCAGGTCGATCAAGACTCTTTACCTTCGTATGACATTCTGGATGCCATCCTGTATTCATACATCGAAGAAGACATGAGTCAAAACGATATTATTGACAAAGGTTTTGATGCCGAGGTGGTGAAAAAAGTCATCCGTCTGGTCGACATGAATGAATACAAGCGCCGCCAAGGTGCAATTGGACCACGAATCAGTTCACGTTCTTATGGGCGCGAACGTCGTTATCCAATCGTCAATGGCTGGAAAGCAGGTAACTAAGCCCTTTTCTTAGTTATTTAAATCGAATCGCCTGAGTGAATACTGGGGCGATTTTTTTATATCGACGCTAAAAGTAGAAAATTAATCAACAATCACAGAAAAATAATTTTGGAAATATCTGAAAATTTAATGGATGCTTCAAATAATTTTTATCATGCGCCATACTTTTTAAAAGACAAAAAAAGAGACCAAGCTGAGAGCTTGGTCTTTTAAAATGGTGGCTATGACGAGACTTGAACTTGTGACCCCCGCATTATGAGTGCGGTGCTCTAACCAACTGAGCTACATAGCCGTAAACTGTGTGCGCATTATCGTAATTTCAGGTGCTATCGTCAAGCATTTTAAAACACAAATGTTCAGTCTTTATGCAAATGAAGAATAAACTCTTAAACTTTAAACAATATTAGATTTTTTATTTGGTATTTCACATATTCTTATGAAGAACTTTAATGCTTGGAGCTTTCACCGATGTACAAAATCAACATACTGATTCTTTTACTTAGCACTTTAGCAATCACCGCCTGCCAGGTGATTTCTCCTATTTTTGTCAACTACAATGGAGTACGTCGCGATGTGGCACAGTGGATTAATCATCAACAATTCATGAGCATGCAACAGAAACGCACCTTGGCGCAATTAAGTCGGGCTCAACAGCAAATCAAGCGTTATCCGGAATATGATCAGACTCAACGACTGGCCATTGCCAAAGAAAATCAGATTGCATTCTATTGTGCACGTTTGCATGTGAACGAACATAAAATCCAGCAACTGCAACAACAAATTTTCGCACCTGAGACGCAGGCGATTTTAAATCAATATGAACAACTGGCACCACAAATCAAATTGGACCCGGCATCCATTCAATGTGATTGACAATCAGCTTGAATATTTCTGTAAATCCATATAATTCAATTATTTAAAATCAATAAACCATGAAACTTAAAACTCAGAAACCTGCGTTTAACTGTTTAATCTATTAGACATTATACCTATGTATTTACTTGGTTTTATTTTTATACAATACAGGCTATGATCAAAGTATAAACAACTATTCGTACTCGGTTTAACGTGTCATCATTTTTATAACACTTAATTCCCAACAGGAGAATTCTAATGCCTTTTGAACATATTTTAGTCCCTATTGACGGTTCGGAAACATCTTATGCTGCCGTTGATAAAGCAGTCGAAGTTGCCAAAGCATTTAACAGTAAAGTGACAGTGGTACAGGTACTGACACTCGACCCTTATATTGCTGCGGAATATATCTCTGCAGCGCAAACCAACGACCTGATTGAACGTGCTCGCACCTCGATCTTAAAAACTCTGGATGAAGCCAAAGCAAAATTCTCTGGTGCAGGTGTTGAAGTAGATACCCAGCTACTTGAAGGCCAGGTGATTTATAGCGAGATTGTCAAAGCAGCGAAAGATTTAAATTCTGACCTGATCATAATTGGTTCACATGGCCGTACTGGCTTCAAGAAACTGTTCCTGGGCAGCGTAGCTCAAAGCATTCTAGGTCAGGCCGATATTCCAGTGATGGTTATTCGCAAGTAATCCGTGCATCAAACTCAAAATCCCCACTTTCTAAAAGCGGGGATTTTTTATATCTAGACCCAACCATCCCACTGATAGCGTTTTAAATCCACACGATCACCATTCAGCACAATCCCTTCCTGTATCAGCTTTTGTTGCTGAATATTCTGGCCAGATGAATCAAGCTTGTTCAGACTGATTTTAGCTTGTGCATTGATCACCCGATACCAGGGAATGTCGGTATTTTCTTCCAGATGGCTTAAAACCCGACCCACTAAACGTGCATGTTGAGGTAAACCGGCCAGTCTGGCAATCTGCCCATAGGTTGCAACTTTTGCATAAGGGATCTGACTGACCACAGTCAAAATCATCTCTGCCATTTCCTGACTGGCTGAACTTGTCTTGCTGCATTTTATCTGTTCAATAGTACCTTTAAATAAAAGATCACGCCCTGATCCCCCTATTAACAGCTATAGGAAAATAATCACGCCTGATTAAATGCTGATTCAAGCGATCTCATTTCACTATTAAACATAATCCAGTAGCGCTTTATCTTCTGGATTTTATCTTTAGAAATTATCTGGATTTTCCAGCCGTTTTACCTCTTGAACTTTGTCTGGATGATGTACGGTAGCAACACCATCGATATCTTTCTGATCAATCAGAATCTCTGGCTGAAAAATAGTGATGGTTTCATTTCCTTTGACATCTTCTCCGACAATATATTGGAAACCCTTACGGTTCAGCTTGTGGCACATACGCTGGTACCAGCCTTTAAAGCCCTGTGTGTCTTCCTCGGGATTATAGTAAAAAGCATTCATCACCGCAGGTAAGCCCAGACCACACACCAGACCCGACAAGAGCACCACAATAAAGGTATAGCCCACCAAGATACTGCTATAAGCCTCTAGCTGAGGAATATTGGCCACCGCCAGAATAAGCGCCAGGGAAATCCCGCCACGCACACCGCCCCAGGACAAAATCGTTAAACTGCCGTTATAGCTTTTTCGGCGTATTTTGGGGAACATGGCAAATGCCAAGTGATTGGCAGCAAAGCGGGCTAAATGTAAAATAATAAATGCCACAATCCCGCCCAAGACCAGACTGGTACTCAGGTCAAGAATAAACAACTCCAAACCAATCAGAGTAAACAGGAAGGAGTTAATAATCCCTTCAACCGTATGCCAGAAATGGTTCACGTCACCAATATCGGCATCGGCCAGAATTTCTTTCCATTTATTACCGACAATTAAGCCACCAATGACACAGGCAATCGGTGCTGAAGCATGGGCCAATAAAGCAATAAGATAAGAGCCACATGCCAATAAAGCAGTGGTCAGAATCAGTGACTCCATTTCATGCTTGCCACGCAAGATTCTTAATATTGCAAAGCCAAATCCCAGACCAATCAGTACGGCCACCACAATCTCATACAATAAAGTTTGCATGACAGCCAGTACCGTAAAGTTTTCGCCTTGCAGAACATTGAGCAGGGTCATAAATAAGGCGATACACATGGCATCATTAAATAACGATTCGCCTTCCAGCTTGACAATCAGATGATGCGGTGCGCGAACTGAACTCAATACGCCTTTAATGCCGATCGGATCAGTCGCACCTAAAGCCGCACCAAGTAATAACAACACCAGTAAATCCACATGATTACCAATCAGGAACTGATAGCCATATAAAACTGCACCAAAGAACACCGCGCAAAAGACCAGCGCTAAACTTGCCAAAATACCAATCGGTCGCCAATGATTACGTAAATCTGAAACCTTAAACTTCAGTGCAGATGAGGTCAGAATAAAGCAGATCACCCCATTGATCAGAAAGTCATAAAAATCGATGTTACGAACAGCCTGCTCGATATTGTCAATATTAATACTAAAGAATGGATTACCTTGTAATAAACTGGCGCCCCATTGCAAAATAAAAACAAAGATGGCCGAAACAATCGGAACACCGATCGCTTGCGGAAAACCTAAAACACGCTTATTAAACATAGTGGTGGCAATGGAAAGTGCAAAGACCACCGTGAGTAGCTGAAGAAAAAAGAAATTTCCCATTCGGTTTCCTAAAGTCGGGCGAGATGGAGCAATATGCGCCGAGCGGCATGGTCAAAATAGAGATTTGAATAGCAGAGCATTAGTAAAAAGGCATTCTAGCAAAACAAGTTTAATCCTCTTTTTATCGAATTGAGTTAAGTTTCTTTTCAGTATTTCCGAATGATGATTTAACATACAGATCAGCACTCGGCTTTTGCTTTCCCATCTTTCTATTTTGAATTTTTCTCCCATGCACCAAACTGTCAAAACCATTTTTCGTCTTTGTTTTGCGAGCGTGATTTTTCTGATCACCTTATCCTTATGTTTTACCTGCTTCGCTAAAATTCAGGAGATTCTGCAGGCAGAACAGCATTATCAGCAGGCAACCCGTATTCCCTTGAAAAGTACAACTGGCGAACAGTATGTTTTGGTATCTAATAACCAGCGACCGGACAATGCCATTTTTATTCTGATTGCAGGAAATGGTTATGTGGCCAAAATCAATTGTGAGCATTACAGTGCTTTATGTAGTGATGAGGATAATCAATCACATACCCGTCAAATCCAGAGCGTCCACCTAATTAAAGCAGGAAATCTGTTTTATATTGAAAAAATTCAATTTAGAGATAGCCAGACTGGCAAAGTCACGGCTCTCGAATATACCAACCATGATATGCAGCAGTTCTATCAAAATGACATCAACAATCTCAAATATACGGTCTTTGCCATTGCCTTGTTTGCTTTGGCCGCCTTATTTGTCAGTATCAAGATATTAAGAAATTTCCGGCGTTTTCTGCATAAATAAAAAAGGATTGCCTGCTCCACAGCTGCCCCACAATTGAATTAAGTAGATTTTGGAGATGCGAGTGTGACAAGGAGGTCACACCTTAGCCATCACGACAAGCATGTTGTGTATGGCGAACAAAAGACTTTTGCCTGCTTTTGACCTGTCAAAAGCAGGATTTCATGACTTCACAGATTCAAACTATAACCAAAGTTCAAATGATGAGACAGCAGTGGCACCTGCTCCTTTTTTTATCTGGAAACAAGCTAAATATTTTGGTTAAAGGTATCGCAATTCGAAACCTGACCCGATTTCAAGCCGGTATTAAACCACTGTACACGCTGCGCACTGCTGCCATGGGTAAAGCTGTCCGGTACCACCTGCCCGCGAGCACGTTTCTGTAAATAGTCATCACCAATTTTATGTGCGGCATCCATAGCTTCCTGCACATCTCCCTGTTCCAGAAACTGGGTGCGCTGATGATTATGGTAGGCCCAGACTCCGGCCAGACAGTCTGCCTGCAATTCTTGGCGCACTGAAAGCTGGTTACTCTGTACTTCGCTTGCCTGCTGACGTGCCTGCTGTACTTGAGAGGAAATCCCCAAAATGGTCTGGATATGATGACCTACTTCATGGGCCACCACATAAGCCTGCGCAAAATCTCCGGCCTGATCATTACGGGAGAGTTCGGTGGCATTCTGTTCTCCACCAATCCCCATCTGAGTACGCATATCTTTAAAGAATGCGGTATCGATATAAACTTTCTGGTCTGCCGGACAGTAGAAAGGCCCCATCGCCGCCTGAGCCGTACCACAACCCGAATTCACAATGCCATTGAACAAAACCAGTTTTGGGGGAACATACTGCTGATTTAACTGCTGCTGAAACACCTGAGTCCAGGTATCTTCAGTATCTGCTAGTACGGTGCCGACAAAATCAATCGACTCCTGCTGTTCCGGCGTAGGATTTTCCAGACCCCGTGTTTCCGCCGCACCCGATACGCCTTGGGTGACCTGTTTGGTGGTTTGATAAGCTTGCTGTGGATCGACGCCGAAGAATTTCCAGGCCACAAAAGCCACAATCAACCCGACAATACTGATACCACCAGCTTTGGCACCACCACCGCGACGGTCTTCTACATTACTACTGACACGACGACCTTTCCAACGCATAGTTTTTTTCCTTTTCTTCATCTGCTCAATTTGCAGATATTTTTGCATCTTAAGCTTTTGATGATTTGGGCCAGATTTTTTTAATCAGGCTGATGACCAGCATCACCAGCAGACCCGCTAAAATTCCCACGGCGAAATTAATCAAGGTCGGTGTTACAGCACCTACAATATTTCCGATACTGGGAATATCCTGTACATAGCTAACACTATCTTCAGTAAAGTGGTGAATAACAGGAATAGCATGATTAATAATTCCCCCACCGACCAGGAACATCGCTGCAGTTCCAACAACTGATAAAATTTTCATCAGAATCGGGGCAAATGCCAACAAGCCGCGTCCTATTTGTTGCTTAAAATCGGACTGCTGCTCGGTCAGATGCAGACCGATATCATCCAGTTTGACAATCAGGGCAACAAAACCATAGACCCCGATGGTCATCACGATCGCGATCAGGCTTAAAACGGTAACTTTGGTCAGCATAGAGGCTGCTGCTACCGTCCCCAAGGTAATCACGATAATTTCAGCCGAAAGGATAAAGTCGGTGCGAATCGCGCCTTTGACTTTTTCATTTTCAAACTGGTGCAAATCTGTTTCAGTCTGGATCAGTTGCTCACGGGCCTGTTCAGCATCCTTGGCCTTCGGTGTATGCAAGGTGTGTACGATTTTTTCCACGCCTTCATAACACAGAAACAAACCACCCAGCACCAATAAGGGGTTAATCAGCCAGCCGGCAATAAAGCTGATTAACAAGGCCAGCGGCACTAAAATCAGCTTATTGACAAAAGAACCTTTGGCCACTTTCCAGACTACCGGTAATTCACGATCTGCCCGTACGCCTGACA
The DNA here is from genome assembly GCF_013419125.1 of Acinetobacter sp. YH12102. Lineage (NCBI taxonomy): Bacteria > Pseudomonadati > Pseudomonadota > Gammaproteobacteria > Moraxellales > Moraxellaceae > Acinetobacter > Acinetobacter sp. YH12102. The sequence goes on from NZ_VPAS01000006.1 coordinate 146,709, forward strand.
CTTGCTGTGCATTTAAAGCCAGATCATCACCGAGGACGCCTGCTGTTTTTTTGGCTGCCATTTTACTCATCACAGCCACATCATCCAAGACCGTCGCAATATCATCTAATAATAGTAATAAACTGCTCGCCATATTTATTATCCTTATCATATTTCAGTTTATTTTAATCAAAATTCTTAAAAATATTGTATTCACTTGTTTAATTAATAAGATTTTTTTAATACAGCTTTTTTTCTGGCTGACAATCAAAAACAGAATACCGTACAATGTTGCCATTCGTTAAAATACAGCTGTAGTACTGACTACCCTTTGGAATAAATAATGAGTAATCAAGATAATCGTCCAGTGATCTTGACGGGCGACCGTCCTACCGGACAACTTCACCTCGGCCACTTTGTCGGTTCATTACGCTCTCGTGTAGGCCTGCAAGATTCTCACCATCAACACTTGTTACTTGCTGATGCTCAAGCACTCACCGATAATGCCGATAATTTTGAAAAAGTACGTCGTAACATTATTGAAGTGGCAACGGATTATCTGGCTGTCGGTATTGATCCAACTAAAACTACAATTTGTGTTCAGTCATGTTTACCTGCCTTAAACGAACTGACGATGCTTTACCTCAATTTCGTGACGGTGTCACGTTTAGAGCGTAACCCGACCATTAAATCTGAAATCCAGATGCGTGGTTTTGAGCGCGATATTCCAGCGGGTTTCTTATGCTACCCGGTGGCTCAGGCAGCAGACATTACGGCATTCAAGGCCACTGTTGTTCCTGTGGGTGAAGATCAGATTCCAATGATCGAACAGACCAATGAAATCGTGCGTCGTCTGAACCGTCAAATCGGTCATGACCTGTTACCAGAATGTAAAGCGCTACTGTCTAATGTCGGCCGCCTTCCTGGTTTTGATGGCAAGGCGAAAATGTCAAAATCTTTGGGCAATACCATTGTGCTGGATGCGACAGATAAAGATATTAAAAAAGCCGTCAATGCCATGTATACCGATCCGAATCATCTTCGTGTGGAAGACCCAGGTCAGGTTGAAGGCAATGTAGTATTCACTTATCTGGACGCCTTTGATCCAAACAAAGAAGAACTGGAAGAGCTTAAGGCATACTACCGTCGTGGTGGTTTAGGCGATGGTACAGTGAAAAAACGTCTGGAAGGCATTCTCAAAGAATTGATTGGTCCAATCCGTGAGCGCCGTATTGAACTGGCTAAAGACCCTGACTATATTATGGATATTTTAAAGACCGGAACAGATAAATGTCGTGATATTACCCAGGCGACTTTAGATGAAGTGAAAACCGGTTTAGGTGTATTCCGTTTCTAACATAAAATGATCACCTAAAGCTCTTCATATGAAGGGCTTTTTTATTGCGAGGTGTTTATGCACGATAAAGCAGCAAACTCGCCCATAGAATCTCCATAGTTTTAACCTTAATTAACATCTATTAACATGAATACTGCTGAGTCAAGCCTTACCGGGTCGTATTATAGCTACATACAGTAAGGAATCAAATTTAACTCTCTCCACAGTTAAGCTTGATGTAGTTTGAAAAAACATTCCTTTTTCTACGCAATGATCACCCCAATCATTGCGTTTTTTTTGTCTTTAATTTTTTAGTATAGCGATTTAAAGCATAAAAAAACCCGCCTAAGCGGGTTTTCTAAAATTCAGCACTTATGCATTTTTATGACGCATATGCGGGAACAAGATCACATCACGGATACTTGCTGCATTAGCAAAGATCATCACCAGACGGTCAATACCAATACCTTCACCGGCTGTTGGCGGTAGGCCATATTCCAGTGCTTCCACAAAGTCTGCATCATAATGCATCGCTTCATCATCACCCGCATCTTTTTCCGCAACCTGTGCCTGGAAACGTTCCGCCTGGTCGATTGGATCATTTAATTCCGAGAAGCCATTTGCCAGTTCACGACCACCAATAAAGAATTCAAAACGGTCGGTGATGTGCGGATTATCATCATTACGACGTGCCAATGGAGAAGTTTCCGCTGGATATTCCGTAATGAATGTTGGTTGACGCAGTTTGGTTTCAACTGTTTCTTCAAACACAATCGTTTGCAGTTTACCCAGACCAAAACCTGGCTTCACTTGCTCTTTCAATTCTTCTTGAAGGAATTTTGCCAGGAACTCACGGTCATTGACATTTTCCGGAGTAAATTGCGGGTTATTTTCCAGAATTGCATCAAACATTGAAATTTTCTTGAATGGCCCTTTGAAGCTATACACTTCATCACCATAAGGCACATCGGTCGAACCCAAGATATCCAGCGCCAGTTTTTCCAGCATCTGCTCGGTCAATTCCATCAGATCCTTATAATCTGCATAGGCTTGATAGAATTCAATCATGGTGAATTCTGGGTTGTGACGCGTAGATACCCCTTCGTTGCGGAAGTTACGGTTAATTTCGAACACACGTTCAAAACCACCCACCACCAAACGTTTTAAATAAAGCTCTGGCGCAATACGCAAAAACAATGGCATGTCTAGTGCATTATGATGCGTTTCAAACGGTCGTGCAGAAGCACCGCCTGGGATCACATGCATCATTGGCGTTTCAACTTCCATATAACGTTTTTCAGTCAGGAAGGCGCGAATACCAGCAACCACTTTGGCACGAATTTCAAACGTTTTACGGGTTTCTTCGTTCACGATGAGATCAAGATAACGTTTACGATACTTCACTTCAGTATCATTCAGACCGTGGAACTTGTCTGGCAGTGGACGCAATGATTTGGTTAATAATTCAAAATGTTCGATGTGTACATACAGATCGCCTTTGCCTGAACGACCGATATAACCTTCGATTGCAATAATGTCGCCAAGGTCTAAACCTTTGATGGTCGCAAGTACATCTGCAGCAAGTTCTTTACGGGCGACATAAAGCTGGATACGACCTGTCATGTCCTGGATCACAATAAATGAACCACGGTTTAACATCACACGACCGGCAACTTTGACGTAGACCTTTTCGCCTGCTTCAATTTCTTCTTTAGATTTATCAGCGAACTGGTCTTGTAAATCTTGGGCATAATGCTCACGCTTAAAGGTATTTGGCCATGGGCTTTTACCAGTTTCTTGTGCCTGAGCTTCGATTTGCTTTAACTTGGCATGACGCTGTGCAATTAAATCGTTTTCGGAAATGATTTGTTCAGAAGTCGATTGAGCGTTAGTTTGCGTCATCTCTGCCTCGAATAAGATTAGTTAAAAAATAGAAGTTGCATAGAATAGCAGAAATCCTACCCGAATCGTAGCTTAAACACTCTCAGGAAGCGGCTTTTCTTTGGAAAAATCCACTATCTTGGCATTTTCCCAACCTTATCCCCTCCATCTAATCCACTCTACCAATACAATTCAGCTCGATTTGGGACCGATTATGCGATTACTTAGATGAAAGTCCTAGTGTGTGACGAGGTAGAGCCAATCACTGTACAAAAAAATGCTGGCTTAGACCAATAGCTAACTGCCTTGAATGTCCACACGTTCTACAATGATGCTCAGATTGAAGATGATGTGCCAATCAATAAATACCAATATGGCATGCCCCATAAAAATGAGTAAGATTATGTCTAAGATTTTGTTTTTACATGGCTTAGATTCCTCCAGAGAATCCACCAAGTTTCATGCAATTGATGTCGTGCATAAATATTGTATTGATGTCGATTATCGTAATCTGAGCTATAATTCGGTCGCCAGTTTTTATCATGAGATGATTGAAACCATCAAACCGGATATTCTGGTGGGTCATAATCTTGGCGGCTATTGGGCACTGAAAATGTCGCAGGCTTATCACCTTCCCTGTGTGGTGGCGAATCCCATTTTGCAACCCAATTTCAGAGATGATTATCCGGCAATTTGTCATGGCGATTTACAGCATGATATTCCGCAGTTTGCCTATCTAGAACTGGGCGATGAAATTCTGGATATGCATGCGGTTCAGGCACAGCTTGAAGACTATATGCAAATTCAGGCAGTTGATGGCGGCCATCATCGACTAGAACATCCTGAACAGATTAATACGCTGATTCAGGAAATTGAACATCATTTTATCAGACAATAAAAAAGCCCCGATATTGAGGTAATGCTGATCAGTTAAGGAGTTTAGAAATAGACTCTTTAACTTTTTAGTCATTCACGGCGGAGTCTTAACTTTATAAATCAAATACTTGAAAATAATTTGTTACTTTGGTTTCGCCCAAAGTAACCAAAGGCATTTGTCGTCCGCAAAACTCGTCAGCCACCATCGACTAGTAAATTTGTCGCAGAAACAATCATTTTTAAATCTAGTCCTGCCTCAAACAGTTGCGGATGACTTTTCTACTTGTCAAATATGATCATGAATTTAAAAAAGAAAATGCCAGTCAATTTCTTAACTGACCGGCATTACCGATATTGAGGAGCTTTTTTTTAAATCTACAATTTAGGCAACCGCAGCTTCAGGCTGAGATTTATCATCCAGTACTGACCAGATATCCAGACCTAATTCAGCATGCAAATCAGGAAGATCAAGAAAGATACTTGCACCTAGTACTTCATGCTGACATTTGAGTGCCAATTCATTTACCGCTTTTAAAGTTCCGCCTGTTGCCAGAACATCATCAACAATGATGACTTTCTGAGACTGAACTTCCGCAGACATTTCTAAACGATCCAGACCATATTCCAGGCTATAACCGACACCCACGACTGGAGGCGGCAATTTTCCTGCTTTACGCACCAATAACAAACCTTTTCCGGTACGTTGTGCCAACAGGCTCGCCAACACAAAACCACGTGCTTCCACTGCGATAAAGCTTTCTACTTCTGCCAGTTTGTCAGCAGGAATGCTGGCAATCAGGGCATCAGTCAATGGACCAATATTGCTCATGAAAAGTGGGGTCAAATCATAAAAGCAAATTCCTGGTTTTGGAAAATCTTGGACCGTACGAATGTGAGACCACAAAGAAGTAGACAAATTGCTCATGGGAGATCTTAAAAAAAGAAAAGGAATATGCGAATTTTAAACCTATTTCCAGCCAATGAACAAGCCGAGCTGTATAATAAAAACTCAATATTTAAGCACAAGTTATTGATTTTATTAAATTCATTTATTATAAAAATATTTAATCCAGACTTTACTGATTCTAAATTATATAAAAACCTCAGTTTTTACTGCACGACTTTGGTCTATAACGCCTCATTTAAGCTAAATTTTGCCACAGCAGCCGCTTCATCACTCCACAGCATTTGCCAGCAAAGCCGATTTGACTCATTTTCAGAGAAATACTGAATCCCAAAGTCATTCTGCTGCTAATTTCGCTGATTAAGCTTTTATTCACTTTACTTTCTGAATAGAACTGCGTAAAAATTTAGCCAAATATGTTCACTGTTAAAAAGTCATATTCTTTTAGAGTCTTGCCATTTTATGGATTTTAAGCTGACGGTTACACTTGCTCAGTTTTGGAGAGTTACATGAAAAAGTATCAATGCATCGTTTGTGGATGGATTTATGACGAGGCGGAAGGTTGGCCTCAAGACGGCATCGTGGCGGGAACCAAATGGGAAGATATCCCGGATGACTGGACCTGTCCAGATTGTGGCGTGTCTAAAGTCGATTTCGAAATGATCGAAGTCTGAGCACGCCCAGTTAAAGACCATGTCGATATGGTCTTTTTTTATGTCCTTTTTATCCTCATATAAAACAGCATGGAGAGCCCTACAGCATGGAAACGACTATGCATCCTATCGTTATTATTGGTTCAGGTATGGCAGGTTATGCTGTAGCACGTGAATTTCGCAAACTTAATCCAGAGCATGAACTGCTGATGATTTGCGCGGATGATGCGATAAATTATGCCAAACCGACCCTTTCCAATGCTTTGGTTGGCAAAAAAGCGCCTGAACAGATTGCATTGGGCGATGCTGCAAAAATGTCGGCACAACTGAATATGCGGATTGAACAGCAGACTTGGGTCAAAGCCATTCATCCGGAAGATCATCAGCTGGTACTTGAGAAAGATGGTCAGGAAAGCACACAGAATTATTCCAAACTGGTCTTGGCGGTCGGTGCCAACCCGGTACGTTTAGCCATTTCCGGTGATGCCAGTGATGACATTCATGTGGTGAATAATTTAAGTGACTATAAGACGTTCCGCAGCAATCTGGCGGCACGTGAAGATAAACGCGTGGTGATTTTAGGCGCAGGCCTGATTGGCTGCGAATTTGCCAATGACCTGCAAAATACCGAGCATCAGGTCACAGTCATTGATTTAGCCCCTCAGCCACTTGGCCGCTTATTGCCAGAACATGTTGCTACTGCATTCCAGAAGAATCTTGAAGAAACCGGCATTCACTTTGTCTTGGGCACAACAGTCGAAAAAGTCTCTCGTGCGGACAATGGTGATTATCTGGTCACGCTGGCCAACGGTCAGTCTTTGATCGCAGATGTAGTGTTATCTGCGGTAGGCTTACAGCCGAATATTTCTTTGGCAAAACAGGCAGATGTACATACCAGTCGCGGAGTTTTAACCACTGCACAACTGGAAACCAACCAGGCTGATATCTATGCCGTGGGTGACTGTGCCGAGGTCAATGGAACTTTATTACCTTATGTTATGCCGATCATGCAACAAGCCCGCGCTTTGGCAAAAACCTTAAACGGTGAACATACCGCTGTACATTATCCGGCTATGCCAGTGGCAGTCAAAACGCCTGCTGCACCTTTAACGGTATTGCCTGCACCGGTTGATGTGGATGTCACCTGGGAAACTGAAGAATTTGACGATGGCATGCTGGCTAAAGCGTTCGATGCTAACGGCACTTTACGCGGTTTTGTGCTTTTGGGCGCCACTGCAGCCAAACAGCGTCTGACCTTGACTAAACAGGTTCCTGACTTGATTCCTGCTGCGGTTTAGAGGTTTAATAGCAAGGATATTTTTTAAACGAAATATCCTTTAATTAGGACAGCGACCATGTACAGCGCAGCACAGTTTAATCTTTCCCCATATACCTCGTTCATGCATGAAACCAAGGTCGATCTAGGCAATGGGATCGAGCTACATGTCGAGGTGGGCGGAAATCCGGAACATCCCACCATTTTGCTGATTATGGGTCTGGGTGGGCAAATGCTGTACTGGCCTGACTTCTTCTGTAAGTCACTGATTGACAATGGTTATCACATCATCCGTTTTGATAACCGTGATATTGGTCTGTCTTCAAAAGTCCATCTCAAAGGCCCACGCCTGAATACCCTGAAAATGATGAGCCGTTTTGTGCTAGGTCTGGGTAATCAGGGTGCACCTTATGATCTGTATGATATGGCTGAAGATGTCAGTCTGCTAATTGAAAAAATGCAGCTGGAACAAGTCTATGTGCTGGGTGCCTCAATGGGCGGTATGATTGCCCAGATTCTGGCCGCGCGTTATCCGGACAAAGTCAAAAAACTGGGCTTACTGTTTACCAGCAACAATCAGCCGCTACTGCCACCGCCCTTTCCTAAGCAACTCTTTAGTTTGATTGACAAACCGGCTTCAACAGATGAAGATGGCATTGTTGATCATAGTTTAAAACTGTTTAAGATCATCGGCTCGCCAGGTTATGTTAATCATCTGGAAGCGGTGCAGACCGCCCGTAAATTATATAAGCGAAGTTACTATCCTGCTGGTGTACTTCAACAGTTTTTAGCAATATTATGTACAGGCTCATTGCTGCAACTGGACAAGCAAATCAAACAAGAAACCCTGGTGGTCCATGGTTCTCGAGATCGATTGCTGCCTCCTAGCCATGGCAAGGCCGTTGCGAAAGCAATCTCAGGGGCTAAATTTGAATTAATTGATGGAATGGGGCATGATATCCCACCGCATTTTATTCCATATCTTAGCGAATTATTTGCTGATCATTTTAAATCATAAACATTAGGACACTATGGCTGCATTACCATCTTTAAGACAGCTGTCATACCTCGTAACACTGTCAGAGACGCTACATTTTACAGAAGCTGCTCGCCGTTCGTTTGTCACCCAGTCAACCTTGTCTGGCGGCATCATGGAACTGGAGCGTTTACTCGGTGGCGTACTTGTTGAACGCGACCGCCAGAATGTTCGTTTAACGCCTCTTGGTGAACAAGTGGTTGCACGCGCACGTGTTCTACTGGCTGATGCTCAGGACTTGATGCGCTTAAGTCGTGAGATGAGTGAACCCTTAACCGGTGATTTACATCTTGGCGTGATTCCTACGATTGCTCCCTTCCTGCTGTCACAGCTGCTAGAAGAAGTGCATAAACAATTACCAAAAATCCAGTTGCATCTGCATGAAGCACAAAGCGAGAAAATTGTAGAAAAACTGGAACATGGCAACCTGGATATGGTGGCCTTGGCGCTACCTTTCGATACACGTGGCCTGAAAGTGGCCGAGATTGCCAAAGAGAATCTGTATCTAGTTTATCAAAAATCAGACCAACACGCTGCACAAGCGAATTCTCTGGAAGATCTTGATCTGTCTCGCCTGATGTTACTTGAGGAAGGTCATTGCTTACGTGATCATGCCCTGAGTGCCTGCCCGATTGGTGAGCGTAAAAATGATCATCGTTTAAAAGCCAGCTCTTTGCCGACTTTAATCGAAATGGTCTCTGCAAATCTTGGTTTTACTTTATTGCCAGAAATTGCGATTTATACCAATATGATCAAAGCCAATCCTGAGATTCTGGTCAAGCCAATCAACTCTGCACCAAGCCGCACCCTGGCATTGGTGACGCGTAAAAGTACGCCGCTACAAAGCGAGTTTGATGTGTTATTACAGATTTTCCAAAAAATCACTCAGCACAATGCTGCTTGAGCTAAAATTTTAGATGATTAAAAGGAGCACACTCGTTGCTCCTTTTTTTATATCTCAAAGTGGATATAGCCAACCATCATAGACCTGCTAAAGTCTCAAACTGACTGTTGCTGTCATCGGTTTTAATCTGTAATAAATGCTATTTAAGACGAAGATGAGGTGATTATCGTTAAATCCCTATTTTTTGGGATATTCATTTTATTTTGCTTCATCCACAGTATAGCCTTCTCTCAGAATCAACAGGATTGAGCTTATTGGCTGCCCTCTTGCCTGCACCGGTTTTAGTCATCGCTTCATCTACTGACCTGGACCTGTCCAAAACTCAGACTGTGCTGCAACAACTGGGCTATCAACCAGATATGCTGCTATATGCAGACAATTTCCAATCTGCACAAGAGATGATTGCCGAACATCTGCCTAATTTGATTCTTTATCACCTGACAGAAGCCTCACAGATTCATTTCATCGGCCAGATGAAACGGCATACCCCAAGTACACCTGTAGTTGCCGTACTCAAGAGTGAATCCACAGCACTCATTTATTCAGCAATCTTATCTGGTGCAAATAGCTATATCCAACCTCAGGCTTCATTCATCCAGTTTGCTGAAAGCCTGAAAATTGTCTTGCGCGGCGGTGCCTATATCCATGCTGAACTGGCAGAACATATCCTGTACCAGCTCACTGACAAAACCTGTCTCAAGGTAACCGAATTGCAGCTCTTACGCTTACTCAGCCAGCAAAAAAACCCAGTAGACATACAGCACCAGCTCCAGCTGACTGACTATCAGATGTATGCCCAGGTCAAACAGATCTATCGCAAACTGCTGATATCCTCTGCTTAAAACCCTTGAATGCTATTTTCTGGATAAAAAAGAGGCTGAATTTTCAGCCTCTTGAGAGCATTTATTTAAACAAGTCCAATAAAATGCGTTGAGCATTATGTGGCTTTTCACCTTCTTGCAGCTGTGCCCGCAGCCAGGTTCCATCCCCTTGTAATAACCAGGATTGCTGATTATCTTTCAGATAGTTAAGCAGCCCCTGTTGATAGATGCGTTTTTTCAACGCTTCATCTTCTACCGGGAAGCAGGCTTCGACCCGGTTAAACAGGTTGCGATCCATCCAGTCTGCACTTGAACAGTAAACCCGTGCATTACCGTTATTGCTGAAATAATACACGCGGGTATGTTCTAGGAAACGCCCGACAATCGAACGTACCCGAATATTTTCAGACAAACCTGGCAATCCCGGACGCAAACTACAAATCGAGCGGATAATCAGGTCAATCTGTACCCCGGCCTGAGAAGCTTCATAGAGTTTATTGATCAGTTGCATCTCGGTCAGCGCATTAACTTTGACAATAATCTGCGCCGGCTTGCCTGCTTTGGCATTCACGATTTCATTATCAATATAATTAATGAGTTGGGTATGTAAGGTAAATGGCGCATGTAACAGCTTTTTCAGCTTGGCCATTTTCCCCATACCGGTCAGCTCCTGAAAGATACGGTGCACATCTTCACACAGGTCTTTATCCGTGGTGAGCAAACCATAATCAGTATAGATTCGCGCATTACCGGCATGATAGTTGCCGGTTCCCAGATGTACATAGCGCACCAGTTTATTATTTTCCCGGCGTACCACCAGAATCATTTTGGCATGGGTTTTATAGCCAACGATGCCATAGACCACCACCGCACCGGCTTCTTGCAGGACATTGGCCACTTCGATATTGGATTCTTCATCGAAACGTGCACGCAATTCAATCACGGCCGTGACTTCCTTGCCATTGCGGGCAGCTTCCGCCAGCACCTGCACGATTTCAGAATCCGGGCCACTGCGGTACAGGGTCTGTTTGATCGCCAGCACTTGTGGATCACGTGCAGCTTCACGCAACAATGAAATGACCGGTGCAAAAGACTCAAACGGATGATGCAGCAAGATATCCTGTTTTTGCATGGCACTAAAAATATTTTCAGATTTTTTCAGTACTTTGGGAATGATCGGGGTATGTGAATCATAGCGTAAATGCGGGCGCTTGAAATTAGACAGTAAGCGCGCCAGATTGACTGGGCCTGCGACTTTATAAAGCTGCTCTTCTTCCAGATCAAATTCATTCAGCAGATATTCATAAATATGCTGCGGACAGTTTTCTGTCACTTCCAGACGTACAGCACGGCCAAAACGGCGTGAACTGAGTTCGCCTTTAAGCGCCTTAGCCAAATCTTCAACATCTTCATTCAGGGCCAGATCGGCATTACGCGTGACACGGAACTGATAGCAACCGGTCGCTGTCATGCCCGGGAACAGATCCGAAACATGTTCATGAATAATCGCGGACAGCATCACATGATGCTCTTTGCCATCGGTTAATTCATCTGGCAGACGTACCACGCGTGGTAACGAACGCGGCGCTGGCACCACAGCCAGATCAATCTGACGGCCAAAGGCATCTTTACCTTCGAGAGTCACAATAAAGTTCAGTGATTTATTCACCAGACGTGGAAACGGATGTGCAGGGTCTAGGCTAATTGGCGTCAGGACGGGCGCAACCTGTTCCTGAAAATATTTTTTCACCCAGGCCGATTGTGCCGGAGTCAGTTCACCACGGCGCAAGAAACAGATATCTTCCTCACGCAGTTTTGGCAAAATTTCTTCATTTAAAATACGGTACTGGCGTTCAATCGCAGCATGTGCAGTTTTGGAAATCTGTTCCAGCACCTGCTTTGGGGTCAGGCCATCCGGACTACGACTTTCATTGTCTAAATCTAACTGTTCCATCATTCCTGCGACCCGAATCTCAAAAAATTCGTCCAGATTACGCGAGAAAATTAACAGGAAATTCATGCGTTCAAGCAAGGGATGTAAAGGATCGACAGCCTGTTCCAGGACGCGTAAATGGAAGTCTAAAATAGACAGTTCACGATTTATATAACGATCATTATATGTATATTCGGACTGTGCTGAAGTAGTGCTGGCTGCCGTATTCATATCAAACCTATGCGGATTTAAAATTGTGCTTATCAGTTCAAGTATGCTTCAAATTGATGACAATTTCATAAAAAAAAGCCCAAAAACTGGGCTTTTTCTTTAAATAATTATTTAAGGCAATTCTGCATAACGCATATAACGCTGAATCATGCGCTTGCGTGCATTTAAGGCAGAGGAGTTGCGATGATCCTGAAAATATTTTGGATTGGTCAGAATGGCCGCCAGAAAGATCGCTTGATCCTGAGTCAGGCTTTGCGCAGTTTTGCCAAAATAATGTTTGGCTGCGGCTTCTACGCCATAGATATTGTCACCAAATTCAATCGAGTTTAAATAGACTTCCAGAATCCGCTGTTTCGACCACATGCGTTCCATCATCCAGGTGGCCACCGCTTCCTGGCCTTTACGTACAAATGAACGCTTATTAACCAGAAATAGGTTTTTCGCCAATTGCTGGGAAATGGTAGACCCCCCAGCCACCACCCGGCCCTGATCCCGGTTTTTATTCAGCGCAGTTTGAATGCCGTCCCAGTCAAAACCATGGTGATGAACAAATTTTCCATCTTCGGCAGTGACAATGGCACGTTTCAGATTCAGGCTGATCTCGTCATAGGGACGCCATTGATGTTGAATGGCTTTGGAAGGTTCCGTCCAGTAATCAATCCGCATCATCATGGTGGTATTGACCGGATTGGTTCGCCACCAGGCCAGACTGGCAAAGATCCACAATTGAATCAGTAAAATCACACTGACGATGACTAATATCGTGCGGATCAGAAAGGCTTTCATGTCAGTGCGTTACTCCTGAAAATTTGATTTTTCGTGTTAAGCTTATTCGAAATATACAATCACAGCAAAAAAAATAGCATGTCTAAATACGCTCCCCCTGTCGTACACCGCAAACTTGAAATGCAGCTCTGGTGGATCACGGCCATTTTAATCGCGATTAATGTCGGATTATTTGGCTGGCAGGCCATCAATGGCATGGATATCAGCCAGCCGAGTACCCGAGATGCGATTCTCTGGGGTGCCGATTATGCACCTTTAACCTATTTAGCGGAACCCATGCGTTTGTTTAGCAGTATGTTTTTCCATTTTGGCCTGATTCACCTGATGTTGAATATGTGGGCCTTGTATATTTTTGGTAGTGTTGCCGAACAACTGTTTGGCCGGATGTATTTTATTGGCTTATACCTGTGTGCCGGCTTAATGGGCAGTTTGCTCAGTGGCTATATGAACATTCAGGACAGCTATGATCTGATTGCAGGGGGTGTGGCCAACCCAAGTTTATTGCCGGCGGTCAGTGCCGGTGCATCCGGTGCGGTGATGGGACTCGGCGCTTCACTGACGGTATTGGCCCTGTTGCCGATGCTGCCCCAGCAACGTTTTATTCTAGATAAAAAGACCTTGGTGATGGTGATGGGTCTGAACCTGGCCATGGGCTTTATGATCAGCGGAATCAACAATGCCGCACATATTGGTGGCATGTTGATGGGCGCTTTTTTAACCTTGCTGTGGTATGCCGGACAAAAAATGCAGCGTAGCCGCCTGATCAACCTGATCGCTTTAGTGATTGGTTTTGGCCTCTGTGTGCTGCTTTATCAACATAACTTGGCCTTGATCGAAGCAATTCGCCCACTGTGGCAAGAGATTCTCGACCTGATGCGACAACAATTGCAGCTTTAAATCATTGCCGCTTTAAATACCAGCGAATTTAAAAAGCCATGGAGATGAATCTTACTGATTCATCTCGCGCAAGCTTTGTAAGGGCGGAATGTCCGACAGATAGCTCAGACGATAACGGCCAATCAGCGCACATAACACAGTCATGAAAATCGGCAGGATAATCCAGATTTCCCAGTGTGGCTGAATCATTAAATCCATACGATAACTGGCGATTGCGCTAATCACTTCGGCAAACAGACAGGAAACCACTCCGGCAAACAGTCCGATAAAACCAATTTCCAGACTCATCATGGTTTTCAGTTTTTGTTTGGAGCTGCCAAATGACCGTAGCAAGGCCACTTCACGTTTGCGTTCATCCATGAGCAGGTTCAGACAAGCCATCAGTACCAGAAAACCGGAGATACTAACCAGCACGGCCAGAATCGTCACGATCTGCACCAGTACATTCACAATACGCTTGATCTCTTCCAGAATCAGGCTGACATCAATAAATACCGTATTGGAAAATTGCTGGATCACAGACACCAGTTTGTCCTTATCTTGTTCCGGCACATAGAAACTGCCCAGATAACTTCCGGCATTGGCATCCATGCTATTCGGGGCAAAAATAAAGAAGAAATTCGGACTAAAACTTTCCCACTCGACCGTTCTTAAATTGATGACCTTCGCTTCCAGCACACCTTCGGGCAGACTGAAACTGAGCTTGTCGCCAATCTTGATACCTAATTCTTCAGCAGTATTGGCTTCGACCGATACCGTGCCGACCTGTTGCAAAACTGCGTCACCACGAATAATCACATTATCCTGTGGATAGCTGTCGGACTGGGTCAGGTTCAGCTCGCGTTTTAAAGTATTATTGCTTTTGACTAATTCTGGAGCAAAAGGCTGATCATTTTTAGCCACCAGACGCCCACGAACGTTCGGATAAAGTGGTGTACTTTTCCAGCCATTCTGCTCAATTTGAGCTTTTAGGTCTGGCATGTCAAACGGCGGCAAACCATACACAAACTGATTTGGTGTACCTTGCGGCAACTGTTGCTGCCAACGCTCTAATAGGTCTGTGCGCAATACGGCTAATACTGTAATCAGACTGAGACCCAAGGCCAAAGCGGTAATCTGTAAGGCTGTTTGAGATGGTGTTCGTACATAGGCTGACAGATTCAATTTCTGATTGCGCAGCAGTTTTAAGATCAACCATACCGTCAGATACAACACTGCACATAACACAATAATCGCGCCAATTACCCAGGCAGTCAGGAGCAGATTTTCGGTTAGAATCACGCTAAAAATAATCAGGCTCAGCGTTCCGGTCAGCAGCATCCACAGCATGGATTGCACTGATTTTTCCTGCTGGCGGATTACTCGAATTGGTGGCGTGTTCAACAGTTGCAATAGGCTCGGCATGACAAAGCCCAACAGCACCACCGCACTGGTCAGCATCGCGACTGGTAATGGCCCGAGCAGCATCGCCATAGCAGAGAATTCAATTTCTAAGTTGGGAATCAGTTGCAGCATTAACTGTAATAACCCATAACCCAGACCAATGCCGACCACCGTACCAATCGACATGGCAATCAGCAGTACTGTACCGAGCAAGGCCAGATAAGCCGATAAAATCTGCTGTTTGGTCGCACCGATACAACGCATCAAGGCAATATGATCTTGATTCTGCTGGACATAACGCTGTGCAGTGAGAGCAATCGCGATACCACATAATAAAATGGTCAGAATATTGGCCAGTTGCAGGAAGGTATCCAGGTTGGCAATCGGCTTCATTAAGCGGGTATTGCCCTCACTGGCATTGCGTAACCGGAGACTGCTTTGCTGCTCAAATTCCTGTCCCTGCACTTCTGCTGGCGTTTCAGCCGAGCCGTTTTCGGATTTGAGCTGCTGCTTGAATAAAGCTTCATATTCTTGCGTATTGTCTGGAGAACCCGCCATGAGCAAGCGATATTCTATCCGGCTACCCACCTGAATCGCATTGGTGCGTGCCACATCCGCCTGAGATATAATCACCGTTGGCGAAAAGCCAGAAAATCCGAGCTCCTGATTAGAATCCTGTTCAATCTTGGCTGTGACTTTAAACGCCGCATCGGCAATATTCAGCTGATCGCCCAGTTTGACTTTGAGCAGGTCCATAGCCCGTGGACTGAGCCAGATTTCACCCGATTGAATCTTCGTTTTTGCAGGTTGCAGCTGCAGCTCGCCACGCAAGGGAAAAGCCTGATCAATGGCTTTGACATTGACCATGACAAACTGTTCATCGGTATAGGCCATGGTGCTAAAGAAAGTGACTTCTGACTGCTGTAAATCCAGCTGTTTGGCCTGATCACGCCATTCTTTTGGTAGAGGCTCATTGTCCGAAAGTACCAGATCACCGGCCAGCATTTCTGCGGCCTGCAAGGCCACTGCATTCTGAATCTGTTCATTGCTAAACTTGAGCGCTGTTGTTGCACTAATCGCCAAAGTTAAGGCAATAATTAACAGATAAATTCCGGTACTTTTAAAACTTTGTGTGAGTAGAGGACGAAATAGAGGGTTCATCTCATCCTCCACTCGGATGTTCAATCAGCTGGCCATTCAGCAGTTCAAAATGTCGCTGGCATTGCTGTGCCAGTTTACGGTCATGCGTCACCAGAACTAAAGTCGTACCCAGTTCCCGATTCAACTGAAACAAAAGCTGTTCAATTTCCTTGGCAGTTTCACCGTCGAGATTGCCTGTGGGTTCATCGGCAAAAATAATTTTCGGTTCACTGACCAGTGCCCGGGCAATCGCGACACGCTGCTGCTCCCCGCCAGACAGGACTTTCGGGGTTTGTTGTGCCTGCCGATCCAGACCAACTTTATGCAGTAGCGCCAAGGCTTTTTGTTCAGCTTCTGCATATTTGAAACTGGGCTGTAAACGCAGTGGCAGCATGACATTTTCAAGGGCAGTCAGATGTGGCAAGAGCTGAAAAGACTGAAACACAAACCCGATATTTTTCAGGCGCACCAACGCACGTTGTTCTTCATTCAAGGTAGAAACCGACTCGCCACTGACGATGAGCTGGCCTGAACTGGCCTGATCCAGCGTTGCCAGAATGCCTAGCAATGTGGATTTCCCCGAGCCGGAACGACCGGTAATTGCCACCTGCTCGCCTGCCATAATCTCCAGATCAAGATCCTCAAAAATAGTCAGCTGTTTTTGTGAAAGTTGTATCTTTTGTGTCAATTTCTGGGCAGAAATAATCGCCTGTGGCATGATGTTCGAATCGTTGCTACTTTGAATCATACGTGTCCTATATGAAAGATCTTAATCAGAAAACTCGGGTATTGTCTTACTTGTTTTTGCTCAGTCTGTGCCTGTTACCGCTCGGGGTATCAGCAAAGACGATTATGATTTTAGGTGATAGTTTAAGTGCTGGTTACGGTATTCAGCCACAACAAGGCTGGGTACATTTATTACAAAAACGTTTAGAGCAACAGTATCCGAAACAGCATAAAGTGGTCAATGCAAGTGTCAGTGGAGAAACCACCAGTGGAGCGCTGGCCAGACTGCCGAAACTGTTGCAGACGCATCGTCCAGACCTTGTGGTGATTGAGTTGGGGGGTAATGACGGCTTACGCGGACAGCCGCCGCAAATGATTCAAAAAAATTTAGCCAGCCTGATTCAGCAAAGCCAGAAAGCCAAGGCCAAAGTCGTGGTATTTGGTATGAAGATGCCGCCTAATTATGGACAGGCCTATAGCAAGGCCTTTGAAAATAATTATAAGGTAGTGAGCCAGCAATATAAGGTGAAATTGTTACCGTTCTTTATGCAGGGTGTGGCCGGCAATAAAACCCTGATGCAAAAGGATCTGATTCATCCAAATGCCAAAGCACAAACCATCCTGCTAAATAATGCCTATCCATACATTAAAGGCGCTTTATAAAGCGCCTTTAAATTATTTTAGATTGTATTTAAATAAATTTTGCCTAAAAATCAAAGAACAATACTTCACCTGTTTCCAGTGAATATTCAGCACCGACCACTTTGAGTTGTCCTTGCCCAATCAGGTTTTCTAATACTGCTGAACCATGACGTAGTTGGTTAACCGATGCAAATACGTTAGAACGCACGGCATGCTTGGACAATTTTGCCAAGTCATTTTTCAGTTCAGTTTGCATTAAGGTTTCAACAGAAGGACGTACTCGATTTACAATCGACATCAGGTTTGCCGACGGCGGGCAATCTGGGCACATTAAGGTATCAATGGTGGCCTGGATCGCGCCACAATGACTATGACCTAAGACTACAACAATAGCGCAGTCATAGCGTTCCGCCGCAAATTCAACACTCCCGACCTGTGATGGTGCGACAATATTGCCTGCAACACGAATCACAAAAAGATCACCGAGACCCTGATCAAAAACCATTTCAGCCGGGACACGCGAATCTGAACAGCCCAGTACAATTGCAAATGGGTTCTGATCCTCTGCCATTTCTGCGCGCTGTTGGTGGCTCAGTTGTTTTGGATGCGAGGTATCACCGCTGACAAAACGTTGGTTCCCTTGTTTAAGACGTTCTAAAGCTTCTTGAGCTGTGAGCATTCTTTTCTATCACCGATGTTTTAGTTGCAATATTTTACTGCCAGTTTTTTTGAATGTCACTTGCAAAAAATCTTAGCTGCTTAAATTTTTAACATTTATCTAATTTCATTTCAGCAGGGGTTTTGTGTGCAGCACATCACATTTCTAGATCATTCAATGCTGTTCAGCAAAAAACTAATGAGTGACAAGCGCCAGGATTGATTTAAAATAGAATGAAGAATAATGTTTTTATTTGACTGAAATAGCAAATTTACAACATGGAAGTATTTGAGCAATTTGCTCGCTGTGTATTTTTTGGGGAATGTGCCAATGAAGAAAATAATAAAGTTGCGCTCGAAAATAATCTGCTCGACCTTAGTCGCGTTTACGATGGCATTGCCGAGCTTTGCACATAGTCAATATATGTTTAGCCAGCCGAATGAAAAGCCTGCCAAAATATTACAACAACATCTGCTGCAGGAACGAACACAGGCTGGACTTCAATCCAAGACACTTAAAATCGGTGATGTGACCTGGAGTTACAGTGAAGGTGGTGCCAAGAACAAGCCTTCAATTCTGCTGATTCATGGTCTGGCAGGAACACGAGATAACTGGAATCGGGTCGCACAGTTTCTGACTCCACATTATCATGTGATTATTCCTGACTTGCCGAGCAACGGCGATACCAAGATTCCAGAGAGTTTCGATGTTTCTGTGCCCAATGTGACTTCTCAGATGCGTTTATTCATTGAAACCTTAAATGTAGACGAGAATTTACATATTGCCGGACATTCCCTGGGGGGATCGATTGCCACGGTCTATGCCTCACAATATCCATTCGATACGCAAAGCCTGTTTTTAATCAATAGTGCCGGCCTGTATAAAATGGGCAATACGCCCTATACCAAAGACCCGCAAGCCCTAAAAGACCTGATCGTCAGCAAGCCCGGTGATCTGCAAGATGTCTCCAGACAGCTGATGCAGAACCCGCCGGTGATTCCTTATCAGCTCCAGTATGCACAGGAAAAACTGCTAATTTCACGTTCTGAGCAGACCAGTAAATCGATTGATCAGGTCGTGATGCTGAACCGGATTTATACACCGGAAACCTTTGCCCGCCTGACCCGCACAGTTGAAGCACCGACCTTGATTTTATGGGGCAGACAGGACCGGATCATCAATGTCGAAGTGGTTAAAGAACTGCATGCCCTGTTGAAACGTGCCGAAACGCCGGTGATTCTGAACAATGTCGGGCATATGCCGATTCTGGAAGCAGAAAAACAGGTGGCACAACATTATTTGCCTTTTCTGGCCAAGACCCAGACCCTAAAAAACCCGCTTGCTGATAAACTCATTCCTTTAAATTAAGTTTCAGAGCCGTTATGCAGAAACACCCGATGATTGAGCAGTTGATCGATGCTCAACTTGATTTTCTCGATCAGGCATTTTCTCAATCTGAAACGATTCAAACTGAATTTCATGCGTTTTATCTGTGGTTGCGTAAACAAAACCTGAAAGATCTATGGAGCTGTGATCTGATTCATCAGCTTTTGCAAAAACAGATTCTGGATACTGCTGCCAGCAGCTTTCTGATTGAGCAGATTGCTGAGCATATCCGTTTTGCACTGGTGCATCCGGCCAACGATACGACCAAAATTGCCGATGTGATTCCAGTCCTGACCGTGGATAAAATCGCACAATATGTTGCCAGTAAAAGTGGCCATCGTCAGCGTCTGATTAAGACCGTCGTGAATAATCCGGCATTTTCGGCCATGATCACGCAACTGATCCAGCATTCCATTCAGGATTATCTGGATAATTCTGTCATCGCTAAAAGCGTGCCCGGGGTTTCCCGTTTTATGAAAATGGGCAAGTCGGTACTGGAAAATGTCACCGATACGGATCTGGACAGTACTATTGCGCGTTATCTGCAAAAGAATATTTTAAAACTGAGCCAGATGAGTGAACATGTGCTGAACCAGCACTTTGATGATGAAAAACTCTATCATTTTCAGGCCAATCTCTGGCATAAAATCAAAGATATGCCGGTATCGGTATTGAAAAATTATATTGAGCTTCAGGATTTAAATCAGACAGTCGGTTTAGGACATGAGATCTGGGATCATTTGCGTCAGACGGATTATCTAAAACAGCAAGTTCATGATGGAGTTCATACCTGGTATGTACGCAATCAGGAACATACTTTTGACAGCTTGCTGCGTGATCTGAATATTGATGAAGCCTTAATCCAGCATGAGTTACAGCAATTGTTGAACCCGATCATTCAACAGATGGTTTCACAAGGTCATTTACGTGAACGTACACGCAGATATCTGGAACAGTTTTATTATTCAGAAGATACTTTGAAGATTCTTAAAGTATAAAGCTTAAAAAGCCGCTCGAGAGCGGCTTTTAAATTGTTTAGAAGTTATAGGTCAGTCCGACAAAGACTTCCTGACGATCCAGATAATAATCATTTGAAGCATTTACTAATTTTTTATCAAATAAATTATTGAGACCACCTCTAACAGTCACTTGATCGTTCACTTCATAATTCGCAGATAAGTTAAATACCGTATGTGGTTTTTGCATTACCACCGTATCTTCAATACTTGCCGTATATTGTTCACCGGTATATTGCGCTGCAAGTTCCAATGAAAGTGGATCAGTAGGCATCCAGTTGAGTGCACTATAAACGGATAACTCGGGAATCGTTGAAAGATTTCTGCCAGTCACTAAGTTTTTTGATTCAAAATAATAGGTTGCATTGGTCTTCCAGCTTAAATTCTCTAAGAGTGGTAATGCCACACTTGCTTCCAAGCCCCGTACACGCGCTTTTTCAGCATTTTGATATTGTGTCCACCACACCCCATTAATTTCTCCTAAAGCACGATATTCAATTTTATTTTTAAAATCTGTGTGGAAATAAGTTAAACCGAGATCAAAATCATTTTGAGCAAAATTAAATCCAAGTTCATAGTTGGTACTTTCTTCAGGCTGCAGGTCTGCATTACCCGCCATATAACATCCGCCCGATACATAGCCTAAAGGTTTCAAGGATGTACATCCATTCCCCCCTGAACGCGTCGCTGCACCTGCAGTATTCTCTTTGAGTGAAGGAGCTCTAAAGCCCTGAGCAACACCACCTTTAATGGTCAATGCATCATTTGGTTGCACCACCAAATAAGCACGTGGACTATTATGTGTGCCAAATTTATCGTGATGATCAAAACGATTACCAAGGGTCAAATTGACTTGATCATTAAAAACAATTTTATCTTCAACGAACAATGCCCAAGTATCTCCTTCTAGCTCTGAACCATATTCTTTGCCGTCATAACTTGGAATAGCCAGCCCAATATTACGGGTATTAACCAGTTCTTCTGATTTCCATTGACCTCCCACTGTCGCAACATGCTCCACACCTAATTTAAACGGAATATTGAGATTAGCTTCTACAATGCTTTCCTTGGATTTTTGTGTGGTCGGCCCAGTCTCTGTCACCTGACTTTGATCATAATCATTGTAGTAAGCCGTAATTTTTGAATCACCGAAACCCCATTGAGCATCATGTGATAGAGACACTGAACGATGTTCTAACTCAGATGGACCCCATGCTAATAAAGCCTGTTCTTTACCATCCACCACCTGAGGCGTGGTCGAGGCATTATTCTCTTGCAAGCTATAACCCAGCTCTAAAGATAAGCTATGAATATCGTTCGGCGTATAATCAAACTTTAAGTTCGCATTCTGATCACGACTACCCGATTGTCCGGTTGCTTTACTTCCTGCCATTCCGGGAAGATTACGGTCAGAGGTTTGATAGCCTTGATCCGCTTCCTGTTCAGTGATCCCGACTGTGGCACGCATACCTAGTGTATCGGTTAAAGGGCCATATCCCACGAGTCCTGATTGAATGGTTCGCCCTAAATCCGAAGATGTCGTTGGCATGGTATGGTTTAAGGTCAATGAGCCACCCCATTCTGAAGGGATTTTTTTGGTAATGATGTTGATCACTCCACCCATCGCATCAGAGCCATATAAAGAAGACATGGGTCCACGTACAACCTCAATACGTTCAATCATTTCTGGTCTCACCCAGTTTAGATCTTGATGTCCTAGGTTTGCACGATAATTGGTATCTCGAGAAGAGCCCACACGTTTACCATCAATTAAGATCAGCGTGTAATTGTCAGGCATCCCGCGTAATTGTATTTTTGAACCTGCCCCATTTGAACTTAGGCCCCCTGTTACGCCGGGCACGCGTTTCAAGATATCGGCCAGACTTGAAACAGGCTGTTTCTGTATGTCTTCTGCCGTAATGACACTAATTGAAGCTGGCGCAGATTTAACATCAACTGCCTGTCCACTCGCAGTCACCACAATCGTTTGTAATTTGGTCGCATCAGCCTGTACGATTCCCTCTTTTTCTTCAGTAACTTGGTCTTGCGCTTGGACTGAAACAGCCATTGCTGAAACTACAGCAAATGCCAAAGTTGTTTTTAAGAATGGCTTATTCATACCTTGCGCGCCCTAATATTTATGAAGAGATCATGTTTATTCGGTTGCAAAGTGTAACAGCTTTTCTATTGAATGCAATTACTATTGATAATTATTATCATTAACATTCACTAAATTTTAAGCCGGATATAAAAAAACCTCGAAAGTTCGAGGTTTTTTAAAATGCGCTAAATAAACTGTTATAGGACAGCTTATTTCATGTACGCACCTTCAGATTGGCTATGATCCGTTTCATCAACGACATGCATCAATTCAGGAATATGCTGCTTTAGCGTGGTTTCTACCCCTTGTTTCAAGGTGATATCAATCGCTGAACAACCCTGGCAACCACCGCCAAATTTAAGCACCGCTGTTAAGCCATGCTCTGGGTCTTCTTTGACTTCAACCAGTGCACAGTTACCGCCATGCCCTGCCAGACCCGGGTTAATTTCAGACTGCAATACATAGGTAATACGCTCTTCTACCGATGCATCTGGACCCACACGTGGCACTTTAGAGTTCGGTGCACGGAAGGTCAGCTGACCACCAAAACGGTCTTTGTTGTAGTCAATCACGGCATCAAGTAAATACGGAATAGATGGCGAGTCGATAAAAGCAGGGAACTCAGGATATTCCTGCTTATAATCTGTCGGCACAACTTCATCAGGTGCACTATAGGCCATGCAACATTCAGCGCGAGGAGTACCCGGATGTTCTACAAAAACACGCACACCAATACCCGGGGTGTTCTGTTTATCCAGTAAATCCTTTAAATACTCTTGTGCTGTTGGTGTAATCAATAAGTTGGGAATTTCACCAACAACTGGAGTGCTGCTGTTCTCAGTCGACATAACAATAATTTCCTCAAGCTCAGACGGCTATTTTAACTGAAGATCGGGGGGAATTTTTAAAAATCAACTAAAATTGTCGGATTTATTATAAAAGTACAACTTTAGTGCAATTTTAATGGCATGATAATTGGCAAATAGGCACCCTTAGAATCATTTATATGCTTGATTTACCTTTTAATCATACCGTGACCATTATTCTGATCACCTGTATTGTGTCATTTATTGCTTTCTCCAAAGAGACGGTGATGAATCGCCTGATTTTCTGGCCACCGGCACTGCAACGTGGACAATATGACCGCTTTATTAGCCATGGTTTTATTCACGCCGATGGAACTCACCTGCTATTCAATATGATTACCCTGTTCTTTTTTGGCAGTGTGATCGAGAGCTTTTATCGTCAGTATTTATATGATCTGGGTTTTATTCTGTTCTATCTGGGCGGTCTGATTGCAGCTATTATTCCAAGTTATCTGACCCATAAAAATAATCCGCGTTGGGCCAGCCTTGGTGCATCAGGTGCAGTCTCTGCGGTGCTGTTTGCCTATATTCTGTTTGAACCGTGGAAGCTGATTTTTGTGTTCTTTATACCAGTTCCTGCGATTATTTTTGCCGTGCTCTATGTGGCTTATAGCATCTGGTCAGGCAAAAAAGGCAATAGCAACATTAATCATAGCGCGCATTTGTGGGGAGCAGCCTACGGCGTGATCATGACCATTATTCTGGAGCCACGCCTGATTCCGCATTTCCTGAACAAACTGATGCAGGTTCCGTTTTAATCAGGGCTATTGAAGGCTAGAGAAATAAGGCTACATATAAGATAAGTCTGATATTTCCGCTAAAAACAAATAAGAGAGCCATGGCTCTCTTATTTATTTGAAACATCTCGTAATATATTAAAAAGTCATGATGTCACTTATTGCCAATCTTGGAGTGAATTTTGCAGCGATAATGTATACATCTGTATATTAATTACTGTCATTTACGAGATATTTTGCATGTCCACTACACCAGACGGTCTTCAATTTCCGCTTCAGTCCAATCAACAAAAACCAAGTAGCTCAAAAACAGGACGCGCGATCATCGCAGCAGCTTTGGCCAATGTGAATCAGCACAGTGCTGCACAGGCACAATCAGAAAAAAACTGGCGCAAACAATATACCGTGCATTTTAAGCAACTGGTCGAGCAAGGGCTAAGCTCGCCTGAAGCCAGCCTGAAAATTGCTGAAGATGGTCTGGCACAGGCGCATCAGACCTTTGAATTTTACCGTGATGGCCAGAAGCATTTACTGAAAGATGCCCTTACCTTGCCCGCCGATCAACTACATAGCTTTAAATTGACGGGAAGCAGTCAGGCTGCACCAGAATGGTATGTGCCCTACCACGGCCAGAAGCTGCAAGGCTATGCCTTATTGGAGCAGATTGAACGTTGGGAAAACCAAGGTATTATGGAAAGCAGCCATGCCAATGCCCTGCGTGAATGTGTGGCGCGCCCAGAATGGTTTGATTTGTCAGATCGAACCATGGTGCTGTTTGGTGCTGCATCTGAAGCTGGCCCTTTGACCTGGCTGGCAAAATGGAAAGCCAATATTGTGGCGATTGACCTGCCCAGTACTCGGGTCTGGGGCAAGATTGTCGATACCATCAGCCAAGGCAATGCCACGCTGTATGCACCCTGTACTGAAGCACTTGCAGAAGATACGCCTGACGATGTTCTAAAAGAAAAACTCGGTGCCAATCTTTTGACTCAGATTCCCGAGATTGCTAAATGGCTATTACAGTTTGAGCCGGATCTGGATCTGGCCGCAATTGCCTATCTGGATGGCGAGAAGCATGTCCGTGTTTCGATGGCGATGGATGCCATCATGAAATATGTCAGCGAACAAAAAGCCAATACCAGCCTGATGTATATGTGCACCCCGACCGATGTCTATGCCGTTCCAAGTAAAGTGGTTGAAGCATCAAAAGTGAAATATGCGGAGCGCTCCAAAGCACAGACACTCTTTTCCAAAGGTGTATCGACTGTAAGCCGCAAACACTTTTTTCAGAAAAATGCGCATGAGCTGATTCAATCTGGTGACCAGTCTTATGGGATTTGTGACTGTCTGGTGGTAGAACAAGGTCCAAACTATGCACTGGCCAAACGCATTCAACAATGGCGTGCTACTTTAGCTCGCGCTCAGGGTCAACGTGTCAGCATCAATATCGCTCCATCTACAACCACGTATTCAGTTACCAAGAATCCGCTATTAAAAGCCGCGTTCAACGGTGCCAGTCTGTTTGATGTCGAAGCTTTTGCACCTGAAACCACAAATGCACTGATGGCAGCCCTGTGGATTCATGATCTGCGTAATGCTACCTCTGTGGCCAATCCTGAAGTGAAGCTGAATCATCCACTGGAATTGATGATGCAGGGTGCGAATCATGGTGGTTTGTGGCGAGTGGCTTATCTGGCGCGAACTGCATTACCTTTTGCTGCCCTGTATGGTTTTGCGACAGAGAAGTTACCCAAGGGATTATTGAGTAAGCTTAAGAAGTAATTGATTTCCTTGACTCTACCCTTCTCCTAGAGTCAATATTATTTTTATTCAAAATTCTCCCCCTCTCCCCAACCCTCTCCAACCCTCTCCAAGGGAGAGGATTTTAAAAAACTTCATAAAAAAACGCTGCCGAAGCAGCGTTTTTTACTTATCTAATAATATTAGAAAACTTTAAGTAACAACCAGTACAAAGTACCTGATAAACAAATTGTGGCGGGTAAAGTGAAAACCCAGGCAGACAGAATGGTTTTCACCATCTGGAAGTTCAGACCTGACTTATTCGCCACCATGGTACCTGCAACCGCAGAGTTCAATACATGAGTGGTCGATACCGGCATCCCGAAACCATCCGCAGCCGCAATGGTCGACATCGCCACCAGTTCAGCAGACATACCCTGACCATAGGTCATATGCTGCTTACCAATACGCTCACCGACTGTCACCACAATACGCTTCCAGCCAACCATAGTACCCAGACCCAGCGCCAGAGCAACGGCCACTTTCACCCAGGTCGGGATGTATTGCAAGAATGAATCCAGACTGTCACGGTATTGATCTACCGTTTTGTCCTGTTCAGCCGTCATTGCAGGTAAAGCTTCTGCTTTGTCCAAACGCTTGAAAGCTGTGGTACTTAAGTACATGTCATTCCGGAATTCTGAAACCTGTGCTTCAGGCACTTCCCTAATGCTGCTATAGCTACCGACTTTTTCACCTAAATGATCTGTGAGGCTCGCCAATGCAGGCACCACTTCAGGGGTGATTTCTTTGGTTTGGATATAAGTCGTGATGATCTGACGCGCTTTTTCATCTTCAATATCCGCATGGTCTGGATAAATCGCATTGGCCGTTTGCGCAGACAATTGCCCAAAAGTCTGGATATGCTGTTGATCTAGGTTTTTGTTGAGTGAGTACGCCATTGGTACACAGCCAATCAAAATCAACATGATCAGCCCCATGCCTTTTTGACCATCATTTGAACCGTGCGCAAAGCTGACACCGGTACAGGTAAAGATCAAAATGGCACGAATTAAAGGGGGTGGCGGTTTATTACCTTCAGGTGGCTGGAACAGCTCCACCTGTTTCTTGAAGATTTTTTTCACCAGCAAGAACAGCACAGCGGCAAATGCAAAACCGATTAAAGGCGAAAATAACAGCGCCTTACCGACTTTCATCACCTGCTCCATGTCTATACCCGATGCACCGCTACTCGCGTGCAGAATGTAGTTCATGATACCCACACCCAGAATCGAACCGATCAGGGTATGTGAGCTGGATGCAGGAATACCAAGAAACCATGTTCCCAGGTTCCAGACAATCGCAGCGATCAGCATGGCAAACACCATGGCAAAACCTGCTCCGGAGCCGACATTCATGATCAGCTCAACAGGTAACAGTGCAATAATACCGTAAGCCACCGCACCACTGGCCACCATAACCCCAAGGAAGTTACAGAAACCGGCCCACATTACAGCGACAGGCGCAGAAAGTGCATTGGTATAAATGACCGTGGCAACCGCATTGGCAGTATCGTGGAAGCCATTGACGAATTCAAAGCCCAGCGCAATAAACAATGCCGTCGCCAGGAGAATAATTGAATACAAACCCAGTGCAGGAACATGCGCTAAATCGGCAGACAATTGAAAACCGATATAAATAAGAGTAGAGATAATGACAGTTAGAAAAACTGGCATAAAGAATTTTGGTGTCGGCACGTGAACATTGGTCGACTTGTGCGAAGCCGACTCGTGTGCTGAATCTATGGGAGTTTGATTAGGATTCATGCAAGCAGGAATAGAGGATTCAAGAATTCCCCTATTGTTCAGTTAAATTGTGACAATTATATGACAAACTGCTGTCATATGAAGCAATAATTTAGATTTTCTTACTGCTGTTCGTCCTGTTTAATCCCGAGTAAAACACTGCTGTTTGATTCAATAAATCATCAACTTAAGATAAAATTCCAGCTTTTCAGAACTCAGAAACGTGTCCTGTTTTTGCGCTTAAAGCTTTGAAACTCCCTCTACGCTTAAGATGACCATAATTTCTATGTACAGAGCATAGTCAATAAATATGACAATTTCATGAATAAAAGCATCAGCTTAATTTTTCAAATATATTTTTGCCAGTTTTAGCCAGATCCCATTTTAAAGCTGAATACTGCATAGACCGGATAACAAAAACCTGTCTTGTTCTAACTGACTTATCAAATTTTCATATCATGCATATCCATCATTCTGAGAAAGGAGGCGCAGAATTCAAGCATTAATTCTGCTAATATGGACGATGTTTTTTGATTTCTACTGAGAAAGTTTGAATGTCGACACTTGCCACCTTAAAAGAACTTCTTGCCAAGAAAATTTTAATTATCGATGGTGCGATGGGTACCATGATCCAGCGCCATAAACTGGAAGAAGCCGATTACCGTGGCGAGCGTTTTGCTGATTGGGCTTATGATCTGAAAGGCAATAACGACCTGCTCGTTTTGACACAACCACAAATCATTCAAGGTATTCATGAAGCTTACTTGGAAGCTGGCGCCGACATTATTGAAACCAATACCTTTAACGGTACGCGGGTTTCGATGTCTGACTATCATATGCAAGATCTGGTTCCCGAGATTAACCGTGAAGCCGCGCGTCTGGCCAAAGAAGCCTGTGCCAAATATTCAACCCCAGAAAAACCACGTTTTGTGGCAGGTGTGATTGGTCCGACATCACGTACCACGTCTATTTCTCCAAACGTCAACGATCCAGCCTTCCGCAACATCACTTTTGATGCCTTAAAAGTGGATTATATTGAATCAACCAAAGCGCTGATTGAAGGTGGTGTCGACATCATCCTGATTGAAACCGTATTCGATACTTTAAATGCCAAAGCTGCGATCTTTGCGGTGAAAGAAGTCTTTAAAGAACTGGGCTATGAACTGCCAATCATGATTTCAGGCACCATTACCGATGCATCTGGCCGTACCTTAACCGGTCAAACCGCAGAAGCGTTCTGGAACTCGATGCGTCATGCAGAACCGATCTCGATTGGTTTTAACTGTGCGCTTGGTGCAGATGCGATGCGTCCACACGTCAAAACCGTGTCGGATGTAGCGGATACTTTTGTTTCAGCACATCCTAACGCTGGCTTGCCAAATGCCTTCGGTGGATATGATGAAACACCGGAAGAAACTGCAGCTTTCATTAAAGAATTTGCGGAAAGCGGTCTGATCAATATTACCGGTGGTTGCTGTGGTACCACACCGGATCACATCCGCGCAATTGCACAAGCAGTGGAAGGCATTAGCCCGCGTCAAATTCCTGAGATTGCGCCAGCTTGTCGTTTAAGCGGTTTAGAACCATTTAACATCACCCCAGATTCACTGTTCGTGAACGTCGGCGAGCGTACCAACGTCACCGGTTCGAAAAAATTCCTGCGTCTGATTCGTGAAGAAAACTTCGCCGAAGCACTCGATGTTGCCCGTCAGCAGGTTGAAGCCGGTGCGCAAATTATCGATATCAACATGGATGAAGGCATGCTGGATTCACAAGGCGCCATGGTGCACTTCCTGAATCTGATTGCGTCTGAGCCGGATATTTCACGTGTGCCGATCATGCTCGATTCTTCTAAATGGGAGATTATCGAAGCAGGTTTGAAATGCGTGCAAGGTAAAGCCGTGGTGAACTCGATTTCCTTAAAAGAAGGTTATGACGAGTTTGTCGAACGTGCCCGCCTGTGCCGTCAGTACGGTGCCGCAGTGATTGTGATGGCATTTGATGAAGATGGTCAGGCCGATACAGCCGCTCGCAAAAAAGAGATCTGTAAGCGCTCTTATGATGTGCTGGTCAATGAAGTGGGCTTCCCTGCTGAAGATATTATCTTTGACCCGAACGTATTTGCGATTGCGACAGGGATTGTAGAACATAATAACTATGCGGTTGATTTCATTGAAGCGACTGGCTGGATTAAAGAAAATCTACCCCATGCCATGATTTCAGGTGGTGTCTCTAACGTCTCGTTCTCATTCCGTGGTAATGAGCCAGTACGTGAAGCGATTCACTCAGTGTTCTTGTACCATGCCATTCAAAAAGGCATGACCATGGGGATTGTGAATGCCGGTCAAATGGCGATTTATGATGACATTGATAAAGAATTAAAAGCTGCCGTTGAAGATGTGGTTCAAAACCAGAATCAAGGCGAAAGTGGTCAGGATGCAACAGAACGGCTGCTGGCTGTCGCTGAAAAATATCGTGGTCAAAGTGGTACGCAAAAAGCCGAAGAAAACCTGGAATGGCGTAATGAATCTGTTGAAAAACGTCTTGAATATGCACTGGTCAAAGGCATCACGACGTATATTGACCAAGACACTGAAGAAGCCCGTTTAAAATCAACCCGTCCACTGGATGTGATTGAAGGCCCATTGATGGCAGGTATGAACGTGGTTGGCGACCTGTTTGGTGCCGGTAAAATGTTCTTGCCGCAGGTGGTAAAATCTGCGCGTGTGATGAAGCAGGCAGTGGCTTGGCTGAATCCGTTTATTGAAGCTGAGAAAACCCAAGCTGAAGCCAAAGGTAAAATCCTGCTCGCGACGGTAAAAGGTGACGTACACGACATCGGTAAGAACATTGTCGGCGTGGTGTTGGGCTGTAACGGTTATGACATCGTGGATCTGGGCGTGATGGTGCCGTGCGAGAAAATCCTGCAAACCGCAATTGATGAAAAAGTCGATATTATCGGTTTGTCTGGTTTGATTACACCGTCTCTGGACGAAATGGTCTTTGTTGCCAAAGAAATGCAGCGTAAAGGCTTTAATATTCCATTGATGATTGGTGGTGCAACCACCTCTAAAGCCCACACCGCTGTAAAGATTTCACCGCAATATCAAAATGATGGTGTGTACTACACAGCTGATGCTTCACGTGCCGTGGGTGTGGCAACACAATTGCTTTCTGCCGAGATGAAACCAAAACTGGCAACGGACTATGCGGCGGATTATGAAAAAATCCGTACACGTTTAGCCAATAAACAGCCGAAAGCCGCCAAATTGTCTTATGCAAAATCAATTGAAAATGGCTTTAAAATTGATTTTGGTGCACACACTCCAGTAAAACCAAACTTCATTGGTTCGGAAACTTTCACCAATTATCCACTTGAAACCTTGGTGGAATATTTTGACTGGACACCGTTCTTTATTTCTTGGAGTCTGGCGGGTAAATTCCCGAAAATCCTGGAAGATGACGTAGTGGGCGAAGCAGCACGTGACTTGTTTGAACAAGCACAAATTATGCTGAAAGATATCATCGAGAATAAACGTTTCGATGCGCGTGCCACCTTCAGCATTTATCCTGCCAACCGTGTGGCAAGCGACACTGTTGCTGTGGCAGATGAAAATGGCAATGTGACCCATACTTTTGAACATCTACGTCAGCAGTCGGATAAAGTGACAGGCAAAGCCAACTATTCTTTGGCGGACTTTATTGCACAGAAAGATGTGGCTCAGGATTATTTGGGTGGTTTTACAGTTTCAATCTTTGGTGCGGAAGAGCTGTCGCAAGAATACAAAGCCAAAGGCGATGATTATTCTGCAATTATGGCGCAGGCTTTAGGTGACCGTTTTGCGGAAGCATTTGCTGAACATTTGCACCAGCGTATCCGTAAAGAATTCTGGGGCTACCAAGCAGATGAACAATTGTCGAATGAAGATTTGATTAAAGAGAAGTATGTCGGTATTCGTCCTGCACCGGGCTACCCTGCGTGTCCTGAACATTCTGAAAAAGCGCCACTCTTTGACTGGTTAGGTACAACTGACAAGATTGGAACTTACTTAACCTCTAGTTTTGCAATGTGGCCACCTTCATCAGTCAGCGGTTTCTATTATGCAAATCCTGAAACTGAATACTTTAACGTGGGTAAAATCTCTGGCGACCAGTTGGAAGATTATGCGAAGCGTAAAGGTTGGACGCTGGATGAAGCGAAACGTTGGTTAGCGCCGAATTTGGATGATTCAGTGGTTTAATCCCCCTCGATCCCCCTTTGATAAAGGGGGAAGATTCCATTCGTATCGAATATAAAAAACCCCTCAAGTGAGGGGATTTTTTTGTTATTAATCTCCCTAAATCCCTCTTTAAAAAAGAGGGACTTTCACGTATCAAATTCATTACGTGACAGCTCCTCCCATTTTTAAAGGGATGTTGGGAGGGATTAAAAAATCACGTAAATTAAACTATACTAAACCATTAAAACTAAAACAATTTTCTAAATCATGGATCAATTTAGTACCAGAGAATTAGCCTCAATTACATGGGGAACCATACTTATAATGGCTTTAATATTCTACTCTGTAAAAAATGTTCAGCTCAGATATTCTCTTATCACTGTTATCAAAGCATTTTTTCAAATTAAAATTATTACTGCTATTTTATTAATTACTACCTATGTCTTGCTAAGTGTATTTATCTTATACCAAATACAAATCTGGGATATTAGTCAACTTAAAAATACATTTTTTTGGTATATAATATTTGCAATAGGCACTATGTTTAGTTTAAATACTATCAAAGAAAATTCACATAACTTCTTTATTCAAACTATACGATCCTCAATAAATTTAAGCATCCTCCTTCAATTTATCATTAACTTCCATACATTTAATTTCTTCTTAGAATTAATATTGATTATTCCATTTGTCACTCTTGTAACTATTTTGAGTGCTGTTGCTAATGAAAGTATAGAACAGCAGAAAGTTAAAAAACTTTGTGAGTTCTTACTAGCTTTGATATTTCTTAGGACTTACGCATTGACGGATTCAAAAAAGTATTAAAATACTTTATAAAGTATCTGTGATCAGACGAATTAAACATGCTTCTACAGCAACTTGTACATTACCCATTTATATGGGCTTTCTCAT